>CAUSKT010000032.1:0-24892 GCA_963532335.1 uncultured Neisseria sp.
CAGCACCTTAGAGAATCGTTCTCTTTGAGCTAAGGCGAGGCAACGCCGTACTGGCTTAAAGTTAATCCACTATATTCCCCCTATCCGATATATCCCAAGTATTGCATCCAATGCATCTCCACAATAAAAACCAAACTCAATAAAGGCGAGGTTTGCAGACTATCGCTTGCTATCCCCAAATTTCCGTTTGACCATACGGCATCGCCTTATTAAATCTCGTGAAATCAACCCCTCTCAAATAGGAAATCTTTGAAGCAAAAAGGATTGGCTTTACACCAAACGTACAGCCTTATCCCATCCACTCAAATTTTAAAAGCACCATTTTCCAGAACACTGAAAACAAGGCGAGAATTTCTTTCATCCAAATCCATTCATTTTCTCCTGCCCTTTTCACTGTCTTCGGCTTCATCACCCTCACCAGATGCAAAGTTCGTCCGTCATTATTTCCTTAACATCATCCCTACCTTGCAACACCAAACATTAATCCCTCGCCCTTCAAAATCGGCATTTTGTTGATTCGTGATATATCTTTACTTAATTTCAATTAGCTTTGCGTAAATCAAATCCACTGTTTTCAAAAGAACAAATAGCACTTTATTGATAATGAGTATCGTGTTTTCATATACGGACGAGACAAGCCTTCTTTTCTCTGTTAAGGTAGGGCTTTCTGTCAGTTTATGCTGACCCCGATAGACTAAATCCGGAGTAACTTGATGAAATCCAATCTGAAATTAATCGTTCCCGCCGTCCTTATCGCTACCGCGCTGTCTGCATGCGGCAGCTCCGGCTCTAAATCTAAACCGGAAACTGCTCCGACTCCTACTGCGCAACAATCCGCTCCTGCGCCTGAAACGCCTAAAACCATGGAAGTCAATAATATTGAACGCACCAAGGAAGTGGCTTACAAATGCGGACCAAACGGTACTGATCCTTTGAATGTCATGTACGGCTTCCAAGGTGATGAGCCTGTGATTGCCCAAGTGAAATACCAAGGCCAGCTGACTCCGGGTCTTTCCCGTATTGTCGGCACTGGCAATGATGTCAATGGCTTCTGGGGTGAAGGCGTGGCATGGATTGCCAACCGCGCCAACTATGCCAACATCGACAAAGTGGACGGTAATATGCTGACTATCCGTCAACAAACTGTCGTCAACGGTCAAAACCAAGTCGTGGACAACATCATCACCAAGTCCTGCGTATTGGACCAAACCGCTACGGCACAATTGAACAAAGCACCTGCCAAACCTGCTAAGGGTAAAGGCAAAGCGAAGAAATAAAGACGTTTTATAAAGCGAAAGGTCGTCTGAAAACTTGAAATCGGGTTTTCAGACGACCTTTTTGCATCATCAGCTGTCTTTCTGCATGATTCGGTAAACGGATACCGCGACACCACAAACAGCCTGCCTTAGCGCCGGCTCTCTACAATTGCCCCACACTATCGGCTCAAGGCTGCACACATATCAAGCCGTTTTTTACCACCAGTAATACGGCCGGTAAAACGGGAATCCCCACTCGTCGTAATAGCGGTAATAGCGTGCTTCGCGCAGCTGTTGTTGGGAAATATAATTTTGCCATGCCATCTTATAGCAGGCTTGGAACATCGGGTCGGACACTTTGTCGATGTATTTCAGGCGGAAGGCTTTTTGTTCTGCACTGGGCGTGCCGACTTGCTCCGCCTGCTCGAACTGTTTGCGCATCAGTTTGGCAGTCTCCGGATCGCATTCGGCAGCCAGACTGACTTGAAGATTTTGTTCATAACGTCTTTGCGCGCGTTCGCGGGCGGCTTTTTGTTCGGGCGTAGTGGCACAAGCGGTCAGGGTTGCCACGATGCACAGTATCAGGGAAGCTCGAATGGGAGACATGATTTTTCCTTTTTATATCAAGGGATAGGGATAATGTACGCCTTTTACGGCAAATTGTGAAGCCTGTCGTACCGTCCATATCCAACCGACAAAACGGCAAAGCCCGGCTAAAACAAACCGTACCACCTGACAAGAGGTCGTCTGAAAAGTGAAGGGCCATTTTCAGACGACCCATATCTCACCCTGCTCTTTTTATAGTGATTTCGCCATATTCATTGAAGAAGCCCTTAGCGATACAATATCGCACCATATCCAATCGAATCGAGGTCGTCTGAAAAATTGAAAAGGGATTGATATGACGGCAAATCATCACGAAGAAACACCAAACGAGCCACAGCAGCCGACCAGCCGCCACAAGCGTCGGCACGAACGCCTGCACGCGCCACCGTTTTGGCAGGCGGACAGGCCGTATTTGCACGAACACCATATTTCCGATGCGCGCTTCCGCAGGCTGGGCTATATCATGGCGATGTTGGCGGGCGCAATCAATGCGGGCGGTTTCTTTGCGTTTTCACGTTATACGTCACACGTTACCGGCTCGATGTCGATGCTGGCGGACGCTGTTTATCTGCGCGAATGGGTAACAGCGGCGGTGGCTTTGATCAGCGTGTTGTGCTTCATTGTCGGCGCGGCGCATTCGGGCTGGGTCGTTTTATGGACGCAGCAGAAGCGGTTTCGCGGCAGCTTCGGTTTTTCCATGTGGCTGGAAGCGGTTTATCTGCTGATATTCGGCTTGTTCGGTCTGACGACATCGAAGTGGAACATCGGGGACGGGAATTTGGTTTTCCCGTCGTTGGCCTTGTTTTTAATGTGTTTCATCATGGGAATGCACAATACGGTGATGACGCTTTTGTCCGGCGGCGCAATCCGTTCGACGCACATGACCGGCACGGCGACCGACTTGGGCATCGAACTTTCACGTGCACTGTATTATTCGAAAAAACATCATCCGCGCCTGCCGCATGTGCATGTCAATAAGCCGAAGATGTGGCTGCTGAACGGCTTGATGTGGGCATTTCTATTGGGCGGCGTCGTGGGTGCTTGGGGCTACCACAAAATCGGACACCATTTTGCGCTGCCGGTATCCGCCGTCTTGTTCATCTTGGGCGCGGGGTCTGTGGGCTATGACGTGAAAGTGCGCTTGAAATTTGCGCTGGCGGGATGGTATCGGCGGCATCGTGCGAAACAGCGTTAAAAAGCGGTATCGCGGCAAATCCGCATACCTCCATGCCAATTATCGGCGCTCAGTGAACCAAATCGCTTTTCTTTTGCCCAATCAAATAGATACTCCTGCGTGATGACAACCCCTTCAAATCTAATCTTTTGTTTTGAATGAAAAACACCTTAATCAAGGCTGCCGCGTCGCGTTATCCCTGAAACGCGCGGGCAATGAACGGACAGCGATTGGATTAATGGCGATATGAGTCATGGCGGGAACCATCCCTTCTTCCAACTGATTTTCAGACGACCCCTGCGTCGTTGTCGAAAGGACATCTTAATGAAACTCTTGAAATCCCTGACCGTTGCCACGTTGGCAATCCCTTTGGCACTGACCGGCTGCGTAACCGACCCTGTAAGCGGACAACGCAACACCAGCAAAACCGCCATGTACGGCTTAGGCGGCGCGGCAGTATGCGGCATCGTCGGCGCACTGACCCACGGCGGCAAAGGCGCGCGCAATTCCGCGTTGGCGTGCGGCGCGATTGGCGCGGGCGTAGGCGGCTACATGGACTATCAAGAGAAAAAACTGCGCGAAAACCTGAAAAACACCAACATCGAAGTAGAACGCCAAGGCAACCAAATCAAGTTGGTGATGCCTGAAAACGTCACCTTCGCCACAGGCAGCGCGGCATTGAGCGATCAGGCACGAAACGCTTTGGCGACCGCCTCTGAAACACTGGTGCAATACCCCGACACGACTTTGACGATTAACGGTCATACCGACAACACCGGCAACGACGCCATCAACGAACCACTGTCCCGCAACCGCGCACTTGCCGTTGCCGATTACCTGCAATCCCGCGGCGTGAACGGCTCGCGCCTGACCACCGCCGGCTACGGCTCACGCCACCCGATTGCATCTAACGCCACAGCCGAAGGCCGCGCCCAAAACCGCCGCGTCGAGATTTTGATCAATCCCGACCAAAACGCCATCAACGCGGCGAAACAGCAAATGTAAACTATCCGTCTGAAGATACAGCTTAAAGGTCGTCTGAAATCCGATTTTGGGTTTCAGACGACCTTTTTTCATTGCGCCATCGGTTCGCCGGTTTTGTCACCTATTCATCAGGTTTTCGGCTGAATGCCTCATCACTAAGGCTAAAAGCAAAACAAGCCTTTGATTTTTCAGACGACCTCAAGCCATTCCACCAATATAGTGGATTAACTAAATCAGGACAAGGCGACGAAATCACAGACAGTACAGATAGTACGGAACCGATTCACTTGGTGCTTCAGCACCTTAGAGAATCGTTCTCTTTGAGCTAAGGCGAGGCAACGCCGTACTGGTTTAAAGTTAATCCACTATATTTATTCACCTGCCGACACTGTTTATGTTCCGTTTTCCCGCTCCATCATCCTTGACACTGCCTGATGACAGTGATTTAATTTCCTAATATGATTAATAATCATTTTTAATCAAATATGGAAAAGCAGCTTGTTTGGACACCGCGCCAATCCGCGCCTAAAGCCTTTCCCGAACGGCAGGCGTTGATGCCGATATGGGGCGGCATACCGATTCCCCGTCCGCAATGGCAAAATATTTGGCGGCAGAAGCTCCCCCATGCTGCCGATTCCGACGCGCTCGCCTATCTGCACATCCCCTTCTGCGCCAACCACTGCGTGTTCTGCGGCTTCTACCGCAACGCGTGGAAAGAGAGTTACAGCAGCGTTTACACCGACAAAATCATCGAAGAAATGGCGGCGGAAGCCGAAATCCGTCAGGGCAACGGCAAAATCCGCGCCGTCTATTTCGGCGGCGGCACGCCCACCGCGCTGCAAACCCCGGACCTCGCTAGACTCATCCGCGCCTGTTACCAATACCTGCCGATTGCCGACGACTGCGAGTTCACCATCGAAGGCCGTATGAGCCATTTCGACATAGAAAAAGCCCAAGCCTGCATCGAAGCGGGTGCCAACCGCATTTCCATCGGCGTGCAAACCTTCGACACCGCCATCCGCCGCCGCCTCGGCCGCAAACACGGCGGCGACGAAGCCTTTGCCTATCTGGAAAAACTGTGTGAAATCAATGCCGTCATCGTTGTCGATTTGATGTTCGGCCTGCCCAACCAAACCGACGCTGTCTGGCAAAACGATCTCGAACGCGCCACCGCCCTGCCTTTGTCCGGACTCGACACCTACGCCTTCAACCTCTATCCCATGCTGCCCATCAACCGCATGGTGGAAAAAGGTGCATTTCCCGCCCCGCCCGGTTTCGACGTTCAGGCAGACCAATACGCCTACGCCGTTGAAACGCTGGCGCAAAAAGGCTGGAACCAAGTCAGCAACAGCCATTTCGCCTATCCCGGCCGCGGCGAACGCAACCGCTACAACACGCTGGTCAAATCCAACATTCCCTGCTGGGCGTTCGGCTCCGGCGCAGGCGGCAACTTCGACGGCTTCAGCTATCAGGTACAGGGCGATTTGGACAGCTACCTCGCCACCCCGAAAGGCGAAAAAAACATCGCCTTCATGAGCGGCCACAGCCCGAACAAAACCCTGCTCGGACAAGTGCAGCACGACATGGAAACAGGTCGTCTGAATCCCTCGCTGTTTGACGGCAACGCCGCCGCGCAGAAACTGATCGCCCAATGGCAGGCAATGCAACTCTTTGAAGAACAAGGTTCGGACGGCCTCATCCGCCTGAACACCAGCGGCCGCTACTGGTCGCCCACCCTCATCCGCAAACTCATGCTCACCCTTCCGACTCAAGAAAAGGATCAAACCATGCAAAAACTTTCATCCGAACAACAAATCATGTTGCGCCAATCATTGGAAAAAAATCCCGGCCAAGTGCTCGAAATGCTCGCCGCGCAAAACCAATGCAGCTTTGAAGACGTCATCCGCTGCCTGCCCGAAAACTGCATCCGCCAAACCGAAGGCAGCCGCATCGTCGAAATCCTCCAAGCCGTCGCCGCTTGGGACGAAGCCGTCACCTTCATCGCCCACACCCCCGACGCCATCGTCGAAGTTACCGGCAAACTGCCCGGCGGCAAAGTCGGCCGCGGCTTCTACAATTTCGACCATCCCGAAACCGACGGCGGCGTACACGGTCATATCTATTATGAAAACTGCGCCGCCATCTACCTTTTAGAACGCCCGTTTATGGGCAAAGATACCTGCTCACTCAACTTCATCAACCGCAACGGCGGCGCCATGTTCAAAATCTTCGTCGGCCGCGACGAAGCCGGCGAACTCAAACAGCATCAAATCGAAGCCATGAGAAAACTGTTTGAGGCAGCTTAAACAGGTTTCAGACGACCTTCGCATGAAAACCGATAGAAATTGCCGCATTCCTGCACAAACGAAACCATCTTTCGGCATCGTAAATAGCCGATGAAATTCGACAGGCTGCCTGCAAGATTGGCGTTTGCTCCAAAGTAAGCTTGCGCTTACCGCCCTCTCCCTAACCCTCTCCCACGGGGAGAGGGAATTGAGGATACCGAGACCCAACCATTTTGGCTTCCCCGCCACTTGGAGTTTCCCTGCCAACCCATCCCTCTCCCCGTGGGAGAGGGCTAGGGAGAGGGCAAAGCACAAACCAGTAAGTCAATTCCGCAGACAAAGCCCACGCTACGACTGCCTCCATTTTTGGTTTCTCTGCCACTTTTAGCTTCCCTGTCAACCCATCCCCTCTCCCCATGGGAGAGGGTTAGGGAGAGGGTTAGGGAGAGGGCAAAGCACGAGCCGTGCAGAGTACGCTTTTGGGTTTCAGTTTCACAATAGTCGGAACGTAGCGTGGGCTATGCCCACGACAGCACAACATCAAACACAAAAAGGTCGTCTGAAAATCAACAAGCCTTACCCCAAACCACTCACAAATTATTGAAATCCCTAACCATCCGACACACAAAGGAGACCCCATGCAACTCATCTTCGGCGCCAATGGCCCGTCCGGCCGCGCATTCATCCGCACACTCACCCATCCCGCCGACACCGTTGCCGTATTAAGAAAGCCGCCTGAAGATTCGTTCTTCAGCGAACACCGCATTCAGACGACCATAGCCGACGCGCTCGATGCCGACGCGCTCGACAAAGTGTTCGCACAATACCGTCCCGACAGCGTCATCAGCTTCGTCGGCGGTAAAAACGAACAAGGCATACGCAGCGACGCACTGGGCAATATCAACATCATCGCCGCCGTCCAAGCCGCCAACCCGCAAGCCCGTTTCATCCTGATTACCAGCATGGGCTGCGGCGAACAATGGGACATGATGAGCGAACCTTTCAAACAAGCCCTCGGCGAAGCCGTCCGCGCCAAAACCGAAGCCGAAATCTACCTCAAACAAAGCAGCCTGAACTGGACCATCCTCCGCCCCTGCGGTTTGGACAACAGCGAAGACAACCGCCACATCCTGACCGACCGCCCCGACGGCATCCCTAAAAACTACATGAGCCGAAACGGACTCGCCACCGCCGTCGCCGCCGTCCTGCAAAACCCCAGCAGCATCGGTAAGGTTTACACCGTCGGCGCAGGCAGTTAACACCGCGTCCATAGTCAAACAGGTCGTCTGAAACCGTTTCAGACGACCTGTTTTCTATTGCCAACAATCAAGGCGGCATCCATTCGTCCACTTAATAAACCATTCCCAAACCCCGCTTTCAGACGACCTCCCACCTTGTGTTATGATAATGGCTCTTCACACAAAGGTATTTTATGGACAGACCCGTCTATCTCTACACCGACGGCGCATGCAAAGGCAATCCCGGCGCCGGCGGCTGGGGCGTGTTCATGCGTTACGGCGCACATGAAAAAGAACTGTTCGGCGGCGAAGCGGAAACCACCAACAACCGCATGGAGCTGACCGCCGTCATTGAAGGCCTGAAATCCCTAAAACGCCGCTGCCAAGTCATCATCTGCACCGACTCGCAATACGTCAAAAACGGCATGGAAAGCTGGATACACGGCTGGAAAAAAAACGGCTGGAAAACCGCCGCCAAAAAACCGGTCAAAAACGACGATTTATGGAAAGAACTGGATAGTTTGGTTCAACAGCACGATGTCCGCTGGACGTGGGTAAAAGGCCATGCCGGACACCCTGAAAACGAAAAAGCCGACGAGCTCGCCAACCGAGGCGCGGCAAAATTTTTATAACATTTCATCCATGACTGCACTCAAACATCTCAAACCATTCTTTTGGATTGCCATCATTGCATTGATTTGTGTGACGCCCATAGCGCTTATGTTCGCCTATTCGCCCTTTCATGATGTCGATGATTTTTTTCGCTTTGGCTTGTGTGATCACATTGAGAGTGCCGAAGAATGTGACGACTTAATCACGCCCGCCTATTTATTTTGGTGGTTTATACCTAAACCGTGGCTTTTCGCATTCATATCTCTGACTACCATTTACCTCGTTCTAAAAATCCTGATTGAAATCATCCGATTCCTATTCAGACTGAGAAAGAAAAAACCATGACCTGCCCCATCTGCACTGCCGACAACGAAGACATTTTGCTGCAAACGCCAAACCTGCGCGTTATCGCCGTCCACAACGAAGCCTCAGCCCCGGCATTCTGCCGCGTCATCTGGAACGACCACATCGCTGAGATGACCGACCTTTCAGCCGCCGAACGTGCCGAAATCATGGAAATGGTGTATAAAGTCGAAGCCGCCATGCGCCAAGTGTTCCGTCCCGCTAAAATCAACCTTGCCAGCCTGGGCAACGTCGTCCCCCATCTGCATTGGCACGTCATCGCCCGCTTTGAAAACGATGCCAACTTTCCCGCCCCGATTTGGGCAGCCCCCGTCCGCGAACACGGCATGACCCTGCCGGACAACTGGACGGAACAAGTCAAAGCCCTGCTGGCGTAACATTCAGACGACCTCAATAAGCGTATCGGATACCGCATATCAACCGATTTTCAGACGACCCCTGCCGAAAAGGTCGTCTGAAACCCAACCAAAGGAAACCATATGACCTGGCAAACCTCCCGCCGCCATTTCCTCCGCGCCTGCTCCGCCGCAGCCGGAGCCGGACTGCTGCAAGCCTGCGGCACCGGCACTACCGTCACCCCGTCCACTCAAACCGGCAACACAGCGAAAGCCCAACCCGTGCAGCCCAAAACCAGCCATCCCCCACGCTCCGGCGACAACCTCCTCCGCGTCGTCGCCCCTTCCGGCTTTGCCGAAGACTCCAACCGCGTCAACGCAGGCTTGACCCGCCTCTATAACGCAGGTTTTACCGTGACCAACCAACAAGCAGGCAGCCGACGCTATCAACGCTTCGCCGGTTCCGACGCACAACGTGCCGCCGACTTCCAAGAGGTCGCCACCGGCCGCGTTGAAACACCCAAAGTCCTCATGGGTTTGCGTGGCGGCTACGGCGCGGCACGCATCCTTCCGCAAATCGACTTCGCCTCACTCGGCGCCAGAATGCGCGAACGCGGTACTTTGTTCTTCGGCTTCAGCGACGTTTGCGCCGTCCAACTCGCCCTGCTCGCCAAAGGCAATATGGCAAGTTTCGCCGGCCCCATGGTTTACAGCGAATTCGGCAAACCCGAACCCAGCGTCTTCACCATGGATTCGTTCATCCGCGGCACCACCAACAACGTCAACATCATCGACGTTCCCGCCATCCAACGTGCCAACGTCAACGTCGAAGGTACCTTATGGGGCGGCAACCTCAGCGTTCTCGCCTCCCTCGCAGGCTCGCCCTATATGCCCGACATCCAAGGCGGCATCCTGTTCGTCGAAGACGTCAGCGAACAACCCTACCGCATCGAACGCATGTTGAACACGCTTTATCTTGCAGGCATCCTGCAAAAACAACGCGCCATCATCTTCGGCGACTTCCGCATGGGCACCATCCGCGACGTATACGACTCAAGCTACGACTTCTCCGCCGTCGTCAACCACGTCTCACGCACCGCCAAAGTCCCCGTCCTGACAGGCTTCCCCTTCGGACACATTACCAATAAAAGCACCTTCCCCTTAGGCGCACATGCCAAAATCCACAGTACAGCCAACGGCGGCTACACCGTAACCTTCAGCGGCTATCCTACCCTAAACCCCACCGCCCTGACCCTCAACAACCTGCTGCCCCCGCCCGTGCCGACGTTTAACGGCTCTACCTACCGCAGCACGACAACCGAAGAAGTCATCGAATAAACAAGCTTTCGATTCAAACAAAGGTCGTCTGAAAATCCGAATCCGGTTTTTCAGACGACCTTTTTCTATCCGACATAATGAGGGAATGAGCGGTACTATAGTGGATTAAATTTAAATCAGGACAAAGCGACGAAGCCGCAGACAGTACAGATAGTACGGAACCGATTCACTTGGTGCTTCAGCACCTTAGAGAATCGTTCTCTTTGAGCTAAGGCGAGGCAACGCCGTACTGGTTTAAAGTTAATCCACTATACAATCTACGGCAATCTTTCATCGTTATACTGCCCATGCCAGCAATAGCGGGTTAAATTCAAATCAGGACAAGGCTGCGAAGCCACAGACCGTACAGATAATACGAAACCGATACACATCCAACCAAACACACATCATTCAAAAAACAAAAGAGCCTGCATAAAGCAGGCTCTTTATTTAAACTAATCGTACTAGATTAGAATTTGTGACGCAGACCAACTGTACCAGCAGTTTTCTCGTATTTGTTGCCGCCTTTGCCTTCTCTCAACCAACCGGCAGAAATCAGGGCAGAAGTGCGTTTAGAGAAGTCGTAGTCAGCACCGACGATTACTTGGTTGTATTGGCTGTTAGCTTGTTTCTCACCGTTTTCTTTAGCTTTGAAGCCGTGAGCATAAGAAACGCGAGGCATTACGTTACCCATACGGTAGCCACCAGTTACAGCAACTTCAGTACGTTCGTTTTTCTTAGCATTAGCTTTGTCAGCTTTGAAACCTTCGTATTGACCTGCAACAGAAACCAATACATTGTTTGCATCGTAACCAGCTACCAAACGGTGTACTTGGTGATCTTTATAAGTATCAGCAGCCAAAGTAGTATTTCTGTTGAACGAATTCAAGTAATCTTTGTCCAGAGCAGAATGTTTAGCAAAAGAACCAGCATAGCGACCGAAGAAGCCGGCATTCTCATAGTTCAGACCCAAACCGTAAGAGTCACGGCTTTTCACATCGTGAGTATACTTGTCATCAGGATTAGCATTGTCACGTGGTTGGTATTGTACGCTTGCGCTGAAACCAGCAAATACTGGAGAGTCATAGCGTGCAGACACTTTACGATCGTCTACACGTTTCAATTTACCCAATTGCAAAACATCAGCATTTGAATCACCAGATTCCCAAGGATCGATGCTGTCGCTGCTGTCTTTCAGAGGAGTATTGAGTTTACCTGCACGGATTTTACCGAAGCCGCCTTCCAAACCGATGAAGGACTCGCGAGTTCCCCAACCTTTGTCAGTACCGGCAACAGAAGTATTTTGCTCTACTTGCCAAATAGCGTTCAGGTTGTTGCTCAGGTGCTCATGGCCTTTGAAACCGATGCGTGAACCATAATCAGCAATTTCAGTAGCAGTTTTGGTTGTATCCTTGGTAGTTACACCGTTAACTGTAGTTTTTTCTTTAACTCGGGAAATGTCAACACCGGCTTTAACTTGACCGTACAGAGTCACGTCAGCCATAGCTGCAACAGGCAAAGCTGCCAAAGTCAGAGCAATCAGAGATTTTTTCATTGCTGTATTCCTTTTCTATCGTGAAGAAATAACTTAAGCAGACCCGGATAGAATCCGCTTAGGCTTTACATTATCGCTGGAATCAGCGATTCCATGACTCTCACTATAATTGTTCCTCTCTAAAAAAACAAACTTTATTCACTACCCCTACTGACCGCCTGACCTCACAGCACCCGCATTACAACAAGGCATTCTCAATATTTTCCTTATAAATCATGATGTAATATTGAATTGCCCGCTGTTTGCATTTTTACAACACACTTTTCCTAAACGGTCGTTTTTGGAGATTGGCTGTTGTTTTTTGGCTAACTCGGGTAAACGAGTAAATTAAGAGAGAATCAGTATGTACTCTCTTAAAGCGTGCAATTTATAGGCTTAGCCAGTCATGCACATTGGAAATACCCACTCTTTTAAGATGGAAGTATGCATTCTCCTCTTTTGATTTACGATTTCACTGACGTAGCATCAGCATTACCTATGCTGCTCCTCCAAAGAAAAGGTCGTCTGAAATCTGTGTAGCGTTTTCAGACGACCTTTTACAATTTGCACATACAAAGCTAGGAAACCAAATTTTCCAAAGGACTGGTCAGAATATCTATGTTGTATCGGATTGCTATACCTTACTCATGTAGTGTGTGCTTTATCCACAAACGGGACATTACTAAAAAAGATTCCCTATAAGCGGACACTTTGTTTTCAGACGACCTCACAGCCATGCCGGCATTTCAGGACGAATGATACCGAACTCTGGCGGATAATCCACTCTGGTCAGATACAGCCCATCAGGCATAAAAGTCGGGGGGGCTTTTAATCGGCTGCGCTCTTCGATTAATTCCTGAAATCCGGAAACGCTAAGCCTGCCACTACCAACATAAACCAATGCACCCATGATATTACGCACCATATGATGCAAAAAGGCATTGCCGTGTAAGTCTAGTTTTAAGAATTGCGGCGTACCGCTGATTTTTGCACTATACAGGGTCTTAACGGGTGATTTTGCTTGGCATTCGGCAGCACGAAAGCTGGAGAAATCATGTTCGCCTTCTAATAATAATGCCGCCTGCTGCATTTTTTCAGGATCGAGTTTGAGGTGCGTCCACCCTATCTTCCCTTGCAATATCGGGGAGCGGACGGGAGATGATTCCAAAAGGTAACGATACCTTCTACCGTATGCGTCAAAGCGGGCGTGAAAATGTGGGGCAACCTGCTGCGCGAACAATACAGCCACACCTTCAGGAAGATACGCATTGACGCCCCGCACCCAAGCCTGCTCGGGACGGGCTACTTTGGTATCAAAATGAACAACTTGCGCAGTCGCGTGTACGCCTGTATCGGTTCGTCCGGCAACAATGGTTCGGATGGTCTCGCCTGCAATTTGGCTGAGTGCGCTTTCCAATACCGTCTGGACAGTGGATAAACCGTCGGCTTGTTTTTGCCAGCCGTAAAACCGACTACCGTCATAAGACAGGGTTAATGCCCATCTTTGTATGGTTTTTGTGGATAATGATTCGGTGTATGCAGTCATATGTCGTCTGAAAATAATAAAAGATGCCGTTTTCACGGCATCTTTTATTTTAGCATTGTTTAATTTCGATTTACTTACCAATATTAGGCATTCAATTCGTTCATCAATGCTTCGGCTTTATGACGGATCTCACCGCTTGCGTCTTCCAGCAATTCAGTCAACGTCTCGCGAGCAGCATCGGGATCACCGATTTCGACATACATTTTAGCCAGGTCATATTTAGCTTCCAGCGGAGCCGTCATACCGACGGACTCGGAGATGAAGCCTGATTCAAAACCAGAATGTTCATTACTGCTGGCAGCAGTATCTTCCACACCCAGATTTTCCCATTCGATGGTTTCGTCAGCGCTGGCTTCTTGAGTATTTTCAATACTGAAATCTTCGCCATCTTGGAATGCTAAAGGTTCGTCTTGCTTAATCTCAAACGGTTGAGTATCAGTTTCAGACTGTGGCTGCTCTGTTTCTTCAACAACGAAATCCAGTGCTTCTTCTGGGCTATCTGCCTGTTTGTCTGCTGCTTCAACTTCAGACAAAACATCTTCTTGTATATCAGCAACTTCAACTTCAGACGACGTTTCTTCTTGTGTACCTAATTCAGGGAAAGGCTCGATGGCTTTAACTGTTTTCGGCTCTTCCGCAAAGAAATCCCAACCCTCTTCCGATTCTTCGGATTGGGTTTCGGCTTCTTCTGTTTCTACTACGTCAATTGTTTCCGACTTAGGCTCTTCAATCTCCACTTCGAATGGGATTGGCTCTTCTTCCGGTGCTTCCGGTTGAGCTTCTGACAGGTTGTCTGAAACAGATGAAACAGGCGTTGCTGCAAAAGAAGAAACTGATGGGGTCTCTTCCTCATGCTGAGGCTCTGTTCCTACTTCAGCAGTTCTGTCTTCCATTACAACAGCAACGTGTTGATATGGATTTTCCGGTTCCGGCTCATATACGCTTTCGGTAGACTCGACAGTATCCCAATCGATATCACGGCGTTTTTCGGTTTCTTCGTCGATGGTAACGGCGCCGGACACGATGCTGGCTTGAGTATTATCCAGTTCGTTCAAATCCAGATCGACGTTTTCTTGAGCAGGTTCGGCAACAGGAGCCGGCTCATTGAAGAATACTTCATCATCGAAATCATCTTCAATTTCCAAACCGTCTTCTTCAGATTTGGAAGTTTCTGCTACAACTTGTGGTTGTGGTTGTGGTTGCGGTTGCGGCGCAGTGGCAGCAGGGAATACATGATCTTCGATACTGATATCGAGATCGTCCTCATCCTGATCGTCCTGATCTATCGCACCAGCCACAGGCGCAACAGCTGAATTCTTCCGCTTGCCCAACAAGAACAGTAACAGCAACAAACCTGCCGCTGCCGCACCGCCGATCAACAGCCAGCGCCATAATCCGCTTTCTTCCGCTGATGCTTCTTCTTGTTGTTTTTCTGTGGCAACTGCCGAGGCAATGCGCGCTTCGACATCAGCTTGTGCCTGAGAAATTTCTTGTGGTTCTGTGTTTGCTGTTGCAGACGACGCATTCGGCTCAGACAGGACATTTACTTGCTCGGCAGATGCTGCACCTGTTTCAGCTTTATTTTGTTCCTGAGTACCTGCCGTCGTTACAGCCGGTTTGGTTTCGGGCTTGGCTTCTTGTACCGGCTCAGCTTTTTTATCTTCTTTTTTATTTTCTACTTTGGTGTTTTCTACCGGAGTCTCTTTAGGAGGCGTTGCGGTACCGGTTTTTTCAGACGACCCTTGGGCTTGAGGCTTATTGCCTTCCTGAACCGGAGGTTTGACTTGTGCAGGTTTGGATGCCGTCGATTTCATATCGCCGTGCATCGGAATGTACAACACCTTGCCCGCAAGCATACGGTCGGCATCTTTACCGATGAACACGCCGGGGTTGGCATTGACCAATGCCTGTATCGTTTGTTCGACGGTCATGCCTTGCGGACGGATCTTGGTGGCAATTTCGGTCAGGGTCTCACCCTGACGAACCAGATGCTGCTTACCATAACGAATCTCGGTTCCATTGGCGCCTACGGAAGATTGTTGCTGTTGTTTTGACGGCTGTGCCTGTGTCTGTACCGGTTTATTCGTGTTGTTTTTATCTTTTCGTACAGCTTCCTTGCGAACGGTTTCATTTTGATTTCCGTTTTGTATCGCGCGGTTGATGCGGTCACGCGCTGCCTGACGGTCAAATTGAGAATGGTATGAATTGTTGTCAGCAGAAGAATTGGATGAAGATTCGCCACCGCTGCGCGCACGGCTTGAACCATCCGTTTTACCGGAATAGCCTGCGGGATCAATGATGGCTGTGTATTCGCGGGATTGCGAACCTGCGCCGACTTGGAAAATCAACACAGGGTCTTTAATCGCTTTGCTTGAGTGGATAGTGACGACTGCCTTGTCGCCCGACTTACGGACACTGGTACGCAAATTGCTATTGGAAACAGTCGCTTTTCCGCCTTTCAACAGCGCCTGAGCCTCGTCACCGGTTACGGTGATACTGCCTGAAAACGGCTCGCCCAGATGGGATTGGACATTCAGCCCGCCAAGCCCTGCGCTCGCACCAAACGACACTGCCAAGGCCACAGATGCCGCGATTAATTTGATTTTATGATGGTTTTTCAAAACTTGTCCCCTGTGTAAAATGACAACCCTGCTAGAACTGCTACATGCTTAACCGTATATTACGATATATTACGTTATGATATCTTCTAAAGTCGCAGTCTGCCAAGTAATCCGATGAATTAAGTGATGAAACGAACGAGAAATTAACAGGTTTGTAATTTCTGTGTTTCTTTTTTACAAATCCTACTGATAACATAGTTTATCATCCCGACGGCATTTTTTAAACCCTTTTTTTAGATTATTGCCCGCCTGCATCGGTAATTTCGTTTCCAGGGTGGTGCAAAAAGGTGAGGCTGCCTGTATGATTAGCGTTTAGCCGATTGGTTTCATCTTTTTTGTTTGTTTGATTATGAAAGTTTTAAGCGATTTATTGGCAGTCATCTTGTTTTTCCTGACTTACACAATCACGAAAAACATGATTACTGCGACTGCAGTTGCCGTTGTATTCGGCATTTTGCAGGCAGGTTTTACTTACTGGAAATACAAAAAACTCGATACGATGCAGTGGGTCGGCCTGATCCTGATCGTCGTATTCGGCGGCGCGACCATTCTACTTCATGATGACCGTTTTATCATGTGGAAACCGACCGTTTTGTTCTGGATTGGCGCATTGGTTTTGCTGATCAGCCATCTAAGCGGAAAAAACGGATTAAAAGCGACTATGGGCAAAGAGTTGGAACTGCCTGAACATATTTGGAGCAAACTGACTTATGCCTGGGTCGCATTCATGATTTTCTTAGGTATTGCCAACTGGTTTGTATTTACCCACTTCAAAGAACAATGGGTAAATTACAAAATGTTCGGCTCTACCGGTTTTTTGTTTGTTTTCTTTATCGCTCAATTTTCCTATTTGAGCCGATATTTACCCCAAAAGGATAGTTGATGGAATATTACATGCTCCTGGCCACCGATGCCGATAATGTACACGAAGCCCGTATGGCGGCACGCCCTGCCCATCTGCAACGCTTGGAAGCTTTGAAGGCTGAAGGACGTCTTCTGACTGCCGGTCCCAACCCTCTTCCCGACAATCCGGAGCGCGTGTCCGGCAGTCTGATTGTGGCTCAATTTGAATCTTTGGATGCCGCTCAAGAATGGGCGGAAAAAGACCCTTACGTCGATGCGGGCGTCTATGAAGAGGTATTGATCAAACCGTTCAAAGCCGTATTCAAATAATGGGTATGCGTGAAGCTATTGAAGGTCGTCTGAAAACGTTGAATCCTGTTTTTTTTGACTTTCAGGATGACAGCCATCTGCATGCGGGCCACTCGGGAAACAAAGGAGGCGGGCATTATACGGTCGTAGTCGTCAGCGAAGCTTTCGGCGGCGTCAGCCGTCTCAACCGCCAACGCACCATTAAAACCTTACTGCACGATCTGTTTTCCGAAGGGCTGATTCACGCATTGAGCATCAAAGCGGCCACTCCGGACGAATACTTCCACTAATTACAGACATACTGGACATAACAAGAGAAAATCATGAAGAAAAAATATCTCATCTCTATGCTGATGACTGCTCTGGTTTCCGGCAGCCTTTCTGCCCAAACCTTAGTTACAGTTAATGGACAAACCATCGACAGCAGCGTTATTGATGCCCAAGTTGCCGCGCTGCGTGCAGCAAACAACAAAATTCCCGATTCTCCCGAGCTACGCAGAGAACTGACCGAGCGCCAAGTCATCAATACCGTCGTATCACAAGAAGCCAAACGCCTGAAGCTCGACCAAAGCGCCGAATTCAAACAAGCTTTGGAACATGCCCGTACGGATGCTAAAAAACAAGGTGCCGATAAAAAAGCACATTTCAAAACCGAATGGGCGGCATTTGAAAGCGATTTACTTGGACAAGCTTATGCGATTCACGTCCTCCGTCAAAATCCTGTCCAAGAAAAAGACGTCAAAACCGCTTACGATAATTTCAGCAACTTCTACAAAGGCACTCAAGAAGTACAACTGGGCGAAATTATTACCCGCACCCAAGCGGATGCCCAAAAAGCCATTTCTGATTTAAATGCCAAGAAAAGCTTTGCCTCCGTCCTGAAGCAATATTCAATAGATGAACGCGCCAAACAAGCGGGCGGCATCCAGCAAGGTTATATTCCTTTAAAAGATTTGCAAGAAGCCGTCCCCCCGCTCTATGCCGCAGTTAAAGATTTGAAAAAAGGCGCGCACACTACAACGCCTCTGCAAGACAGCGACGTATATGCCGTCTTCTATGTCAACGACCGTCGGGATGTAAAGCTTCCGTCTTATGACGAATCCAAAAGCAGTATAGCCCAAGACCTGCAAGCCTCCCGCGTCGATGAAGCACTCCAATCTCTGTTGCAAAAAGCCACAATTAAATAACTGTTCACGGAGTTTTTATAATGAAATACCAAACTGCCGCCGCAGTCATCATGGCGACGGCTGTTGCCGGATTCGCTGTTGCCAAAGCGCCTGATATTGATCCGGCACGCATAGACAGCGAAGTTGCCCGCATTCTCAAGCAAGCCGAACAGCGTCCTGAATCCAAGCAGCAGCCTGACGGCAAAGCAATCCGCCAAGAAGTCGTCAAACACTTGCAAAGCATTGAAATTCTCAAAAATGCCGCACTCAAAGCCGGATTAGATAAAGATCCCGAGGTCCGCAACCAATTCCTCACTATGGAAGCGGAATTTTACGCGGCGCAATATGCCGACTATCTGAAGCGCACTGCCGAAATCAGCAATGCTGAATTATTGAAGTTTTACGATCAGCAAACCCGCATGATCAAGATTCAGCAGGTTAGCTTCGATACGCCCGAAGAAGCACGAGCAGCACAAGAATTGCTCTTGAAAGGCTTGTCATTTGAAGAATTGACGAAACGATATCCGAATCAGCAACCCGCATTTGAAGATTTCGTCATGGCAAGACAGCTGCGCCAACCGCTTGCAGGCATCTTGGGCCCAATGAATCGGGGAGAGGTAACTCACAATCCTGTTGAAATTGAAAACAAGTTCTTCCTGTTTAAAATCAGCGAAGTACAAAAAGACCCTCAAGCACCGCCGTTTGATCTGATTCGCGATCAACTCACCCAGCTGTTGAAAGAAGATAAAGCCCAACAGCAAATTCACCAGCTATTGCGTGAAAACGGTATCGAGCAATAACACGCACTGAAACGATACGGACTTCGGTAAAACCACGCCGTACCGGTTTAAAGCGGATTCCCATATAAAAAGGTCGTCTGAAACCTGTTTTAAGGTTTCAGACGACCTTTCGTTTGATATGCTTGGTTTAATTAACCCGGTTTGCCGTCCAAACGCGGGCGGATGAGCCAAGGGATGTATTTCCATGCGTAAAGCATTAAGGACAGGGCAAACAAGACTGCGGAAGTGCGGATGCTGTGGGTGTAACCGGTGCCGCTGACGAAGGTTGCAATGATGCGGATGACAGTGGCGGCTATCATCAGCCAAAAGGCGACGGGTACGGATTTGGGTGGCGGATAGATGGAGTTGCCGGTATGCCCGAGCGCTGTGCGCGCCATCATGCCCAATGTCAGGACGCCGATACCGCCGACGCCGATGAGATGTACGCCAAGATTAAGGAAAGAGCCGTGGAAGTAGGAAGCACCGATGGCAATCAATCCCAAACCTGTGAACAAATAGCCTGCGAACAAAATCCACAGCATCGGTTCTTTCAAAACGGCTTTATACCACCAGCGGTAAACCTGTACGGTAAAAATCACGCCCGCTGCAAAGGCAAAAGCAGATGAAAGCCAAGGCAGGGCATGGTGCGCCATCAGCATGGCAGTCAGCATGGGCAACCAGAGGGACGCGTGCGCGACCCACATCGGACTGGGGATTTGCGGAACGTTTAGGCGTTTGGAGGTAAAGAAGGAAATAATCCGCATACCGATAAGGCCGATAAAGCCTGAGACCATAATCAGACCGGACTGCAGCCCGCTGAGCAGTGCAGATGCGTTTCCGGCATGCAGTTGGAAGTGGAATGCGGCATGCGTGCAGCCTAGGACGACGATAGCGAATACGGCGACGTAATTGCGTTTGTTTTTGGAACGGATGACGGGCAATGCCATGCAAACTGCGCCGTACCAAAAAAACAGCGTGCCGAGTATGCCGCTGGCGGTTGCACCCCAGCCCGGAATGAAAACGGCAATCCTTGCTGCCAACCAAAATGCGGTCAATCCTGCCAAAACGCCGCCGCGCGTGGGCGGCTGCCCCGTCCAAGTGGCAACGGCGGTCAATAGGAAGGCAATGACGACGAGTCCGGCATAGCCCCAGATCATCTCATGGGCGTGCCAATAAAAATTGGACAACTCGGGCGTACCCGTATAGCCGAAGCCCCAAAGCAGGATGGAGAGTGCGCCGTATAGTGCCGCCAGTGAGTAAAACGGGCGGAATGCCATTGCCCAAACAGGGTGTTTGAAAAAGGCGGTCATGGTAGTTCCTTGGTTTGCTTTTTGAATGGTTTGTTTTAGGTTTGAATGGACAGGAGGGTCGTCTGAAAACGCTAAAATCGTGCTTTTGGACTTTTCAGACGACCTTTTTTATCAGATTCCTTCGGGTTCCGGCAAAAACGGCTCGACTGCGGGAAACAGTTCGCGTTCTTCAAAACGGGCATGGTCGCGCAGAGTAACGGCAAAGTCTTTGTTCCATGCTTCGTTAAGATATTCAGGATTTGCCATCATGCTGCGCAGTTTGGTGTGTTCGGCTTCGAAACGTTCGCGCATCGCAACGGGAATATTCTGCCAATGCGGGGCGAACATGGTTTCTTCTTCGACAAAATGCGGTTCCAATTCAAGGAAATGGGCTTCAAGCTCTGTTCGATGGCTTTCAGCGGGCGCGCGCAGGAGGCGGACGCAGAGTGAAAGGGCGTGATGGTGTTCGCGGGAAAGTTCGATAAGTGCTGGGTGGCGTTTTAACGGCTTCATAATATTTGATTATAATGATAATAAATTATCAAACTACACTGGATTAATTTAAATGTTTCAGATATTATGAAACTTAATCATATATAAAGTCAAACACATAACGGCGACAATTCTCCAATGGAAACACTGCCGCCGCCCTAAAAAAATAATATATTCTGAACAGAGAAAACCATGTATCTGACGCAACATACGGATTATGGTCTGCGGGTATTGATTTATGCGGCCATAAACGACGATTCGTTAGTCAATATCGGAACCATTGCCGAAGCCTATAACATTTCCAAAAGTCATTTGATGAAAGTCGTTACCGCGCTTGTCAAAGGCGGATTCCTGACCAGCATAAGAGGGAAAGGAGGCGGACTGCGTCTTGCCGACACACCCGATAAAATCAATGTCGGCGCGGTCGTTCGCCATCTTGAACCCATGCAGGTTGTCGAATGCATGGGGGAAAACAACGAATGCCTGATTACGCCGTCTTGCCGCCTTACCGGCATTTTGGGCGGAGCGATTAAGGCTTTCTTTGCGCATTTGGACGGGTTTACTTTGCAGGATTTGCTCAATAAACCAACCTACGATTTGCTATACGAACCCAAAATCGAAATCGTTGTCGAAAAAACAGACGATAAATCGGCATAAGCTACCTATTCTGCCGGTATGTTTTAAGAGACTTAACTGAAAACCCGCATAATCCCAAAAGGAAACATCTGATCATTCTTGTAACCACAATATTTCACAAGCATCAAATTTTCTGTTTTCAGACGACCTTTTTGGGAAAGTGTACGAATCCGTCCCGCTATTCAAGCCACACCAACTACCGACCTGCAATAGCGGGAATCAATCTAAGAACACAAGCCAATCAATAAAATAATATTTTTGTAGCTTTTCTACTCTAAGGCACGCCATCGCCATCGTTTTATCCAAACCACTTTTATTGTAAATTTGTGAACTTTTCCGGATGAACAACTTCTAATGCAGTTGACTGAGGCGTCGCTTCCTCTTTTTCTTTTGTTTTATTGTGATAATGAATAGCAATATCAAAATGTTGCATTGTACATATTAATATTTTAGATTATTCCAGAATAAATATTAACTCAAAAAACAGATGTAAAAACAGGTTGCAAACAAAAATTGTTGCTATTATCATGCGTCGATTATGAATAAAGACCGAATTTTAATCCCAGTAGCCGTCATTACCGTATCATTGCTTCACGCGGGCTTGATTGCGCTTTTGTGGGAAACATATAAACCGCTTATACCGGAAATGGCAAATATTGAGTTTGTCGATTTGGCGGATTTAGGTGGTGGCGACGGAGGTGGAGACGGCACCCCCGAAGGCGAAGGTGCGCCTGCCGCTCCCGAAAAAACACCCGAACCGCAAAAACCTAAGCCACAGCCTAAACCCAAACCGGTCGAACAGCATAAACCACAGTTTAAGCCGGTCATAACAAAAAAAGCGGATGCTGATATCCAGCAGCCGAAAGAGAAGCCCAAGCCGGTTGAAAAACCAAAGCCTGAGCCAAAACCCGAACCCAAACCGGAACCGAAGCCTGAACCTAAACCTGAACCACGTCCAGAGCCTAAACCCCAACCCAAACCAGAATCCAAGCCTGCACCTAAAGCCTCGGACTATACCAGCAGCAGTAAAACCGGGCCGAATACTGCGGAAAACGGTAAAGGCAACGGACAAGGTAAAGCTCCTCATGGCGACAGCAAAGGAAACAGCGGAGGCAACAAAGGCCCTGGTAACGGACAAGGAGAAGGCAGCGGCCCCGGCAGTGGTGGCAACAAAGGCGAACATGGTTCAGGTAGTGGCAGTGGTGGAGGTTCCGGCGGTGGAAATGGCCCTGGAACAGGACCTGGCACTAGTAGAGCCAACCCGGTTAAAGGTGGCACTTGCCATATCCCTAAACCGCCATATCCTCCTAGAGCAACAGAAAGCGGAGATGAAGGTACAGTTATTCTAAGTGTCTTGGTTGGACCAGGAGGGAAAGTTGCTGAAGTTAAAATCTTAAAACGCAGCGGTTCCAACATTCTTGACCAAACTGCTCGCAAAGCAGTTAAAAATGGTTCTTGCAATGCCTCCGTTTGGACTGAATTCCGAGTCCCAGTCACTTTCACTCTTGAGTAATTGGGAACAATCCTTCATTGATAAGAGTTTTAATTTACTTGGAAAATTTGGAAAAACTATGGATTTAAAAACAATATTCGAATCAGGCGATTTTGTTCTGATCAGTGTATTCGTGTTGATGTTAGTGATGAGCATCGTGACTTGGTGCCTGATTATCCTGCGCTCCATCAAACTGAAAAAAGCCAAAACCGCCAACGCAATCGTTAAAACGCAAATGCTTAATGCCTTTACGCTTAGCGAAGCCGTGCAAAAAGTGAAAGATATTGATGCGCCCATGAGCCGCGTAGCAGACGAATCCCTGCGTGCCTACCAAAGCTATCGTCAAAGCAACGCGAAAACACTGACTACCGAGCTGCCTTTGAACGAATACCTCGTCATTCAAATCCGAAACAGCATGGAACAAAACATGCGCCAGTTTGATTA
The DNA here is from genome assembly GCA_963532335.1 of uncultured Neisseria sp. GTDB lineage: Bacteria > Pseudomonadota > Gammaproteobacteria > Burkholderiales > Neisseriaceae > Neisseria. The sequence continues at coordinate 23,322 of CAUSKT010000032.1, forward strand.
CGGCATGACTGCTTTGGCATCCATCGGTTCAACTGCCCCGTTTATCGGCTTGTTCGGTACGGTTTGGGGGATTTACCACGCCTTAATCAATATCGGTCAAAGCGGTCAAATGAGTATTGCCGCAGTAGCCGGTCCGATTGGTGAGGCATTGGTGTCAACCGCCATCGGTTTGTTTGTCGCCATCCCTGCAGTCTTGGCGTATAACTTCCTTAACCGCGGTAAGAAAACCCTCTCTCAAGATATGGACGCTTTCGCACACGATTTACACGTCCGCCTGTTGAATCAAAAGGACTAAATTATGGCATTCGGCTCTATGAATTCCGGCGATGATGCACCGATGTCAGACATCAACGTCACGCCTTTGGTCGACGTGATGCTGGTACTGTTGATCGTTTTCATGATCACCATGCCCGTACTGACCCATTCGATTCCTTTGGAACTGCCGTCCGCTTCAGAAAATGCAGCGAAGCAGAAGGAAAAGCAGCCTAAAGACCCCCTGCGTCTGACCATAGATGTTAATGGCAACTATTACATCGATGGTGATTCTGCAACCAAAGCGGATATTAATACGGTCACTTCCCGACTGAAAACTGAAAAGCAGAAAAACGCCAATACCATCGTTGCCATTTCAGCAGACAAGGCCGTTGAATACGAATATGTCAACAAAGCCCTCGAAGCTGCCCGCGAAGCAGGTATTAGCAAAATCGGCTTTGTGACCGAAACTAAAGCACAATAATGCCGGCAGTAAAAAAGGTCGTCTGAAAAGCATTCCTACTTTTCAGACGACCTTTTACATACAAATCAGACACGGCCTAAATATAGTGGATTAACTTTAAACCAGTACGGCGTTGCCTCGCCTTGCCGTACTATCTGTACTGTCTGCGGCTTCGTCGCCTTGTCCTGATTTAAATTTAATCCACTATACATCCAATACATTCATTTTCAGCAATTCCTCTTTTCCTCCATAGTGCAGATGAATTGCATTTTTTATAAATTCGACTTCCTAGGTACCCAAATCTACCCTAACCTTCCCGATTGGAGAATAGTTAGACACAAAGTCGGAGGCTCTCCATTCGCTCAAGAATAAGGGGTCGTCTGAAACCTTCACTCTTTTCTGTAAAATACCCTTAGCAGCTACAATATAAGGATTCGGGAAGGTTGTTTTAAATAACCCTATTCCCCGATTTCCCTTAATAACAAAACCGCCATACCGGATTAGCATCCACCCAATAAGAGACCTTTGCAAAAATAGTCTGTTAACGAAATTTGACGCATAAAAATGCGCCAAAAAAATTTCAATTGACTAAAACCTTCCTAATATTGAGCAAAAAGTAGGAAAAATCAGAAAGGTTTTGCATTTTGAAAATGAGATTGAGCATAAAATTTTAGTAACCCATGTTATTGCAAAGGTCTCAATAAAGCGATAAAACCATCTTTATCTTCAATCAAACGAGCACAGAACACACTCTCTACAAAACACTTTCCATTTCAAAAAAGGTCGTCTGAAACCAGATGTGTAATATAGTGGATTAAATTTAAATCAGGACAAGGCGACGAAGCCGCAGACAGTA
>CAUSKT010000033.1:0-24637 GCA_963532335.1 uncultured Neisseria sp.
ACTGCACCTTGTGAGTTGGAGGGGATGTCCAACTTTTGGGGTGCAGTTCAAACCCGTATTTCAGGTTTTCAGACGACCTTTTTAAACCTCATCGTTTACCGTTCGGCGGCGCTGCTTCTTTCGGCTTGCTCTTCTGCCGCTTCATACGCTTCCACAATTTTCTGTACCAGCGGGTGACGGACAACGTCTTCGCTGGTAAAGGTGTGGAAATACAGCCCTTCCACGTCGCGCAGTTTTTCGCGGGCATCTTTTAGGCCGGATTTGACGTTGCGCGGGAGGTCGATTTGGCTGACGTCGCCGGTAATGACGGCTTTTGCGCCGAAGCCGATGCGGGTCAGGAACATTTTCATTTGTTCGGGCGTGGTATTTTGCGCTTCGTCCAGAATCACATATGCGCCGTTGAGCGTGCGGCCGCGCATGTAGGCGAGCGGGGCGATTTCGATCAGACCTTTTTCCATCAGTTTGGTCACGCGGTCGAAGCCCATCAGGTCGTAGAGCGCGTCGTAGAGCGGGCGCAGGTAGGGGTCGACTTTTTGCGCCAAATCGCCAGGCAGGAAGCCGAGTTTTTCGCCTGCTTCGACGGCGGGGCGGACGAGGACGATGCGCTCGATTTGGTGTTTTTCCATAGCATCGACGGCGGCGGCGACGGCGAGATAGGTTTTGCCCGTACCCGCGGGGCCCAACCCGAAGACGACGTCGTGGTTTAACAAGGCGCGGATGTAGCCGTTTTGGCGCGGGGTACGCCCGCCTATGCTGCCGCGTTTGGTGCGGAAATAATATTGTTGGTCGTGATGCTTTTCTTCGTGTTTCTCGTCGGCGGTTTTGGCTTCGACGGCGGCGAGGCGGATGGCGTTGTCGTCCAGATCACCTTGTTCGGCGGCTTCGGCGAGCGCGAGCAAGGCGCGGCGGCCGGCGTGGGCGAGTTCGCCCATGAAGGTGAAGTGTTCGAAGCGGCGGCTGATTTGGATATCGAGGGCTTTGCCCAAGGCTTCGAGGTTGCCGTCGAGCGCGCCGCAGAGGCGTTGGAGGACGGTGTTGTCGATGTCTTCAAATTGAAGATGGACGGTATGGGTCATATCTTGTTTCCATGATGATTAAAGGTCGTCTGAAAGGTGCGGGATGCTTTTCAGACGACCTTTCGGTGTTATTTGTTTTGCGCTTGTTCGCGAAGCTCGCGGCGCAGGATTTTGCCGACGTTGGACTTGGGCAATTCGTCGCGGAACTCGATGTCTTTCGGCACTTTATAAGCGGTCAGCTCGGTACGGCAGAATTCGATGAGTTCTTCTTTGGTCAGGCTCGGGTCTTTTTTGACGACGAAGACTTTGAGGGCTTCGCCTGTTTTTTCGTTGGGCACGCCGATACAGGCGACTTCCATGACTTTATCGTTGTGCGAAACTACTTCTTCGATTTCGTTCGGATAAACGTTGAAACCGGAAACGACGATGAGGTCTTTTTTGCGGTCAACCAGTTTCAGCCAGCCTTTTTCGTCCATGACGGCGATGTCGCCGGTTTCCAAAAAGCCGCGCGCGTCTATGGTTTTAGCGGTTTCTTCGGGACGGTTCCAGTAGCCTTTCATCACTTGCGGGCCGCGCACCCAAAGTTCGCCCGGCTGTCCGACGCCGACTTCTTTACCGTCCGCATCGCGCAATTCGACTTCGGTGGAGGGAACGGGCAATCCGATGCCGCCGCTGTATGCTTCGATATTGAGCGGATTGCAGCACACGCCGGGGCTGGCTTCGGTCAGGCCGTAGGCTTCGACGATGGGCGTGCCGGTGATTTTTTTCCATTTTTCAGCGACGGCTTTTTGAGTCGCCATACCGCCGCCCAAAGTCAGGCGCAGGTTGGAGAAATCGACGGTGGCAAAATCGGGTTGGTTGACCATGCCGTTAAACAAGGTGTTCACGCCGATGAAGACGCTGATGCGCTCTTTTTTAAGCTCGCCGATAAAGCCTTTCATGTCGCGCGGGTTGGTAATCAGGATGATTTTGGAACCGGCATTGGTGAAAATCATCAGGTTCACCGTCAGGGCGAAGATGTGGTAAAGCGGCAGCGCGGCGATGACGGTTTCTTTGCCTTCGCGCAGTTGGTTCTTAATCCATTCTTTCGCCTGAAGCATATTGGCGCAAATGTTGCCGTGGCTGAGGATGGCGCCTTTGGCGACGCCGGTCGTGCCACCCGTGTATTGCAACAGCGCGGTATCTTCGCGGGTCAGGGTAACGGGGCGGAAGGTATGTGCCGCACCCTCTTTCAGGGTCGTCTGAAAAGGGATGGCGCCGGAAATACGGTATTCGGGCACCATTTTTTTGATTTTGCGCAGCACGAAATTCATCAGCGTGCCTTTGAAGAAGCCGAACATTTCTCCGACAGAAGCGACGATGACGTGTTTGATTTGCGTGCGCGGCAGCACCAGTTCCAGCGTGTTGGCAAAATTTTCCAAAACGATGATGGTGGTCGCGCCGCTGTCTTTCAACTGATGCTCCAGCTCGCGCGGGGTGTAGAGCGGATTGGTGTTTACCGCCACCAGCCCCGCCTGCAGGATGCCGAAAAGCGCAATCGGGTATTGCAGCAGGTTGGGCAGCATAATCGCCACGCGCTCGCCGCGCGGCAGCTTCAGGACGTTTTGCAGATAGGAAGCGAAATTTTCCGCCAGCTTGCCGACTTCGGCGTAAGTGAGCGTTTTGCCCATGTTTTGAAACGCGGGTTGATGCGCGAATTTTTCAACGCTTTGACGGAATACGTCGCTGATCGAACTATATTGCGTGATGTCGATTTCGGCATTGACACCTTGTTCGTAGCTGTTGAGCCAGAGTTTTTCCATATAAATAATCTTGTTTCGTTGGTTTTATGGTTGTCTTGAGGTCGTCTGAAAAGGCGGGAGCAAACCCGTCGCAATAGTTTTCAGACGACCTTTTATCTTTTTTATTCAAGCGGTAATAATGACGGGCTTATCTGTGGACATGATAATGCCGCCGCCCAAGCAGACATCGCCGTCGTACAGCACGGCGGATTGACCGGGCGTTACTGCCCATTGCGGTTCGTCAAACACCAGCTCGACCGTTTCATCATCAAGATAACGCAATTCACAGGGCGCATCCGCCATGCGGTAGCGGGTTTTGCAGGTGTAGCGCCCTTCTTTCGGACGTTCGGGCAGGGTGAAACTCAAATCGTTCATGACGAGGCTGCGGGTATAGAGCAGCGGATGGTCATGACCTTGTACGACGATGAGTTCGTTTTTCGTCAAATCCTTCGCAGCGACAAACCACGGCTCGCCCGCGCCGCCGATGCCCAATCCTTTGCGCTGTCCGAGCGTGTAGAACATCAGCCCGACGTGTTCGCCGACGGTTTTTCCTTCGGGCGTCACCATTTTGCCGTTGTTGGTCGGCAGGTATTTTTGCAGGAACTCGCGGAACGGACGTTCGCCGATGAAGCAGATGCCGGTACTGTCTTTTTTGGCGGCAGTCGGCAAATTGAATTCGGCGGCAAGGCGGCGGACTTCAGGTTTTTCCAAATCGCCCAACGGGAAAATCGAGCGCTCGAGTTGGAAAGGTTTGAGACGGTACAGGAAATAGCTTTGGTCTTTATTTTGATCCAAGCCTTTGAGCAGGTAATGCACGCCGTTGCGAACTTCTTTGCGGGCATAGTGTCCGGTGGCAATGGTATCCGCGCCCTGCTCTATGGCATAGTCCAAAAAGCATTTGAATTTGATTTCCGCGTTGCACAACACATCCGGATTCGGCGTGCGCCCCGCGCTGTATTCTTTGAGAAAATAGGCGAATACGTTGTCTTTGTATTGGGCGGCAAAATTGACGATGTCGATGTCTATGCCGATGATGTCGGCGACGGCAATGGCATCGAAAGAGTCTTGCTTGATGCTGCAATATTCGTCATTGTCGTCGTCCTCCCAGTTTTGCATAAACACACCGCGCACTTGATAACCCTGCTGTTTGAGCAAGGCGGCGGTTACGGAGGAATCGACACCGCCGGAGAGTCCGACGATGATGTTTGAAGGTTGTTGAGTAATGTCCATAAAGGGGATATGGGTAGGAAACAGCGGTTTTTAAAGGCGGATTTTAGCACATTTTGATGAAGGGATAAGGAAGGCCGCCCTATAAGACCGATGGGGCTTGAATGATGTTTTATCGAAAATTCAAGAAATTGAATGATATTTGATAGAAAAAAAGCCGCCTGAAACCGCTACCGTCGGTTTTCAGACGACCTTTTGCTTATTCGGATGCGTCGGCTGCTTTTTCTTTTTGCCGGGTGAACACATCGCCCTTTCTGTAAGCATTGCGCTTTCCGTGCAAACTGTAATACTCGACAAGCTGTCCGTTTCTGCGCACGAAATATCCGCGGTCTTTTTCATATTTCGGACAATGCGTGTACCAAGAATCGTCGCCTTCGCTGCAATAGCTCAAATACAGTTTGCCGCGTTTGACATAGCCTTTTACCTTGCCGCTGCCGCCCGGACCATTCGAACGGCCTTCATTCCACTCTCCGGAAATAATGTATTTCGGTGATTGTTTAATATTAAAATATTTACCGTAGATACCATCTTCCAGCTCTTGCTCATACCCCCAATTTCCAGAAAAATCAGCGGCTAATGCTTGACCTGCAAACCATAATGCACACGCTGCAAGAATATATTTCTTCATTTTAGCCTCATCGTTTAATCAATAATAAACAGATGGCATTTTATGACAAAGCAGAATATGTGTCCATCACAAAAGGTCGTCTGAAATGACAGTTTCAGACGACCTTTTTTATCACGCTATAATAACTTACATTACCGTTTCAGACGACCTCAATCCAAAATCTTGCCGACGATTTCGCCCACGTCTTTCGACAAGCCTTCCTGCGCCCGAATGCGCTGCAATTCTTGTTTCACCAAGTTTTTACGGTGCGGCTCGAGCTTGTTGCAGAGGTTGAACGCCTGCACTAAGCGGGCAGCAACCTGCGGGTTGAAGCGGTCGATTTCGATGACTTTGTCGGCGATGAAGCGGTAGCCGCTGCCGTCTTCTGCGTGGAAATGCGGGACGTTGCGGCTGAAGCTGCCGATGAGCGAACGGGCTTTGTTGGGGTTTTCGAGGCTGAATTTCGGATGCTGCAAGGCGGTTTGAACCTGTTGCAGGGTGTCGCTGCGGCGGCTTAAACCGACGAGGGCAAAATATTTGTCCATCACCAGCGCGTCGTCTGAAAACTTGTCGGCAAACTGCGCCAGCAGGCGGTTGCGCGTATCGCTTTCGTTGCCGTTGACGGCGGACAGGATGCCCCATTCGTGGGTCATGTTTTGTGCCATTTCGCCGTATTTTTCGGCAACGGTTTCGATGTGCGCGGGGTCGGCGCGCAGGACGAAGGCGCGGCAGACGTTGCGCAGCGTGCGCCAGCCGGCGGCTTCGGGACTGTATTCATAGCTTTGGTTTTCCTGCTTCGCCGCCTGACGGTTCAATTCGTGCCATTTCGGCAAAAAGCGAACGGCAAGCGTATCCAACAAGGCTTCGCGCGCCTGATGGTAGCGCAGCGGGTCAATGTTTTCCGCGCCGTCCCACAGTTCGGCTTCTGACGGCACGCCCAAAAGCAGGGCTTTGAAGGCGTTATCCAAGAGGTCGTCTGAAATGACTTTTTCGACGGCAGCAAGCAGTTTTTCGTGTTTCGGCAACTCGACGCCGTCTGAAAGCGCGGCAAGGTTGGCGGCGACGGCGCGACGGTAGAGCGTTTGGGCGGCTTCCCAGCGCGTGAAGGCGTCGCTGTCATGGGCAAGCAGGAGCAGCAGGTCGTCGTCGCTGTACGGATAGTTCAGATGCACCGGCGCGCTGAACCCGCGCAGCAGCGAGGGAACGACGGCTTCGGTTACACCTTCAAGCGGGAAGGTCTGTTCGGCTTCGGTCAGCAGCAACACGGCTTCGGTCGCGCGTTTGCCCTGATAGTCGAATGCCACCGCTTCGCCGTTGCGGTTCAACAGCCCGATTTTGACCGGAATCATCATCGGCTGTTTGTCCGCCATATCGGGCGTGGGCGGCACGGTTTGTTTGACGGTCAACTCGAAAATATTGTTTTTCAGACGACCTTCCGCTTCCAAAACGGGCGTGCCCGCCTGGCTGTACCACAAGGCGAACTGGTCGAGATTGATGCCGTTCGCGTCCGCCATCGCCGCGCGGAAATCGTCGCAGGTAACGGCCTGCCCGTCGTGGCGTTGAAAATAGAGCTTCATGCCTTTTTGGAAGCCTTCTTCGCCGAGCAGGGTGTGATACATCCGCACCACTTCCGCGCCTTTTTCATAAACGGTCATGGTGTAGAAATTATTCATCTCCTCATAGCTGGCGGGGCGCACCGGATGCGCGGTCGGGCCTGCGTCTTCGGGGAACTGGTGCTGGCGCAAAAGGCGGATGTTTTCGATGCGGCGCACGGCGCGGCTGGCGCGGTCGCCGGAAAATTCTTGGTCGCGGAACACGGTCAGCCCTTCCTTCAGCGAAAGCTGGAACCAGTCGCGGCAGGTCACGCGGTTGCCCGTCCAGTTGTGGAAATATTCGTGTCCGACCACAGATTCGATGCCTTCGAAATCGGTATCGGTGGCGGTGCGGCTGTCGGCAAGGACGAACTTGGTGTTAAAGATGTTCAAACCCTTATTTTCCATCGCGCCCATATTGAAATCGCCCACGGCGACGACCATGAAAATATCCAAGTCGTATTCCAAACCAAAGCGCGTTTCGTCCCACTTCATCGCGTTTTTCAACGATTCCACGGCAAAGCCGACCTTGGGCTTGTCCGCTTCGGTGGTGTAAAACTCGATTTTGACGTTTCTGCCGCTCATGGTGGTGAAACGATCTTCCGTGACCGCCAAATCGCCCGCAACCAAAGCAAACAGATAGCTCGGTTTGGCAAACGGGTCTTCCCATTTCACCCAATGGCGGTCGTCTGAAAACTCGCCGCCGTCAATTTTGTTGCCGTTGGAGAGCAAAACGGGATAGCGTTTTTTGTCCGCAACAATGGTGGTCGTGAACTTGGACATCACATCCGGACGGTCGATGTAGAACGTGATTTTGCGGAAGCCCTCCGGCTCGCATTGGGTAAACAGATTGCCGCCGGAAGCATACAGCCCCATCAGCGATTTGTTTTCCGCCGGCAGGATTTCGGTTTCCACTTCGACGGTGAAGCGTTCGGACGGCACGTCTGCAATCGTCAGCGTCTCGCCTTCCAACACATAATCCACAGCCGCCCCGTTGATTTTGACGGACAAGAGTTTCGCCGAACCGTCCAACACCAGCGGCTCCCCCACCCTCTGCGGCTCAACCGTCAAACGGGATTTCACGACGGTTTGCGGTTCGGCAATGTCAAAATGCAGGTCGGTTTCGAGAATGCGGTAGGCAGGCGTTTGGTAATCTTTCAGATAACGGACGGTTTTGCTCATGGTTTTGCTTTCGGGTTAGGAATCAATTAAAGAAATGAAAAGAGATAGGGTGGATAACTTTCATCGGACGGCTTCGCTGCGACTTGTCCTGACGGCTGTCATCCCCTATTGGGTCGTCTGAAAATGCAATCTTAACAAAATAACAAACTTCGCCCCCATCATCCCACAAAAATACCTTTTATCCAATATTTCATGCCACAAAGTCAGGTGCGACCCCGTCTTCCGTTTACGCTGTTAGAATGCCCCCTTCGCCCCCGCACGGGTATAATCCGTTGCCATATCGGCAATCGCGGAATGACCGAAATTGCTTTAGGATTTCGGGCAGCCAACCGCCCGATCCGACAAGGAGCGGATGAACCTTTACCGGCATTCCCGTTCCAATCCGTCAGGTTTTGATTATCTTTGAGGTGTGATAAATATGTCTTCCAAACCTTTGCTCCTTTTGTGTTCCACATTGACTGCATTGCTATGCGCCTGCAGCGCCGGCAACGAAGCGGCAGAAGCCAGCGCATCCGGAGCTTCAAATGCGTCGGCAGCCGCAGCCTCCCAAGCTCCGGCACAAGCCGCCGCTTCCGAGGCAGCATCAGCCTCCGCGCCTTCCGCCACACAAAATCTGACCGGTTTGGATCAGGCAAAATGGCAAACCTACCGCTGCAAAGACAACGGCAGCGTATCAGTCCGCTATTTCAAAACAGAGGACGGAGCCGCGGCGCAAGTACGCTTTAAAGGTGCCGAATTTGTCGCACCTTTCAGCCCCGAAATGAGCAACGAAGATTTGAACGCCTTTAGCGACGGTCAATACACTTGGACAATCGGCAACTTTACAGAAACCGATTTCTACAAGGAAGACGGCGGTTTTCTGGTTCATCATGAAGCCTCGGAAGAAACGCCTGACAACATGACGGACAACCTGCTGCTGCAAGAATGCGCCCCGTCCCAATAGCATTGCCGTTTTAGAGAAAATCATCTACCCGCTTCCTCCCCGATACACGCCATACAAACCAAAAGGTCGTCTGAAAACCTCAAATCGAGATTTTCAGACGACCTTTTCTTCTGCCTGCTTTAGAACGTGTGTTTCAACGTAGCGGTCAGGCTGCGCGGCGTGCCGTAAACGTGGATGTCGGGCATGGGGCGGTAGCGTTTGTTGAACACGTTTTCAAAGTCCAAACCGATACGGGTGGATTTGCCGATTTTGTAATGCGCGGTCAAGTCCAGCGTGGCGTATGGGCGTTGGGTTAAGGCTTCTTTACCGGCAACGGTGAAAGGCTGGTATTCATCATAGGCGTTTGTGCCGCTTTGCCAGTTGACGTTTGCACCCAAGTTTAGGCGGTCGGTAACGTCATACGCAGTAAAGAGTTTGAAAAGGTGGGTAGGATAAGAAGGGTTGACCAAATTGCCCGAATCGTTTTTGAGTTTGGAGTACGCATAAGAAGCATTGAGCAGCCATTTGTCGCTCAGGCGTCCGCCGACGGACAATTCCACGCCTTTGGTCGTCGTACGGTCAACAGATTCGTAGTAAACCTGTTGATTTTTACGATCATACATTTCTTTAGCCAAATGGTCGCGTTTATTGATAAACGCCGCCGCAGAAGCGTTCAAACGGCCTTCAAACCATGAAGCTTTTAAGCCGAGTTCATATGTTTTGCCGCGTTGCGGTTCGAGCGGTTTGCCGTTTCGATCCAAATTGCGCACTTGCGGGCGGAATATGGTGGTATAGGAGGTGTAGGCTGTCAGATTGTCGTTTAAATCATAACTTGCGCCCAAATAGGGGATAAATACCTTGTTTTTATGCCTGCTGTCGGCAAAATGGTTGCGATCGGAACTGTAGCGGTATTGCCAATCGACAAACCGTCCGCCGCCTATCAATGCCAGCCTGTCAGTCAGTTTGAAACGGGTCGAACCGTAAACAGAGAGGTTTTTCATATGGGCAAAGCCGTCGCGAAGATAGGGTATGGCCGGTTTTGTGAAATTTCCGTCAAAAAGGCGCAAATCAGGGACAACCCCATCTTTATTTCTCTTGTAATATGAAGGAGTTTCCTTATTGTACTGATAGCTGATGCCGGCATTGAATTCATGTTTGCGTCCCCAAAGCGGGTAATCACCGTCCAAATTCAGAGAAAAATCTTGGTCGGTGTACTTGGCTTGATCGCGCTCGGCAACGAATTGAGCGGAATAGTCCGGATTAATGACAAAAGGACCGGCCATGCCGGCAACCGCATCACTTTTTCCATAAGTATGGCTGTAGTTGCCGTTCAGAGTCCAACCGTTTTCAAATTCATGATTGATAGAGGTGAAGATTTCCGCACTGTTTTCTTTACCGTAAGCCCATTTTGCCGAGGAATTGCTGCGCGGTGAGGCTGCAAACGGTTCGAAAGGTTGATTGTTTTCAGGGTCTCCCGCTACGGTCAGATAGCTGAAAGGAGAGCTGCCGGTATTGCGGAAACGGTGTATTTCCGTACCGAGGCGCCAGTGGGTTTGCGGCGTGAGATCGTAAGACAGAATGCCGTAGAAAGTATGATTGTGGCGCGATGTGTTCGGCAGGTAATCGCCACCGTGGTCGCTGACCAAAATGGCGCGGCCGCGCAAGGTATTGTCGGCATTCAGAGGATGATTGGCATCAAGGACGAAGCGGTAGTGTTTCCAAGAACCGACACCGGCTTCCACGCTGACGGCAGGTTTTGCAGTCGGTTTTTTACGTTCCAACGCAACCGTACCGCCCGGTTCGCCCATACCGCCGTTGGACAAACCGCTTGCGCCGCGTACGACGACGACTTGTTCGTACAATGCGCTGTCCAGATTGTTGGTGCCGCGGCGGATGGCTTTACCGTCGTAAAGGAATTTGGGCGCGCCGTCCACGGAAATGCTGTCAATCGCCTGACTGCGCGAAATAAATTCGCTGTGGCCGGAGACGTTGTTGCCCATTTTGCTGTGGAACACGCCCGGTGTTTGTTTCAACACGTCCTGCAAGGTATCCAAACCTTGGTCGTCCATTTGTTTTTCGGTAACTACAGACAAAGACTGCGGCGTTTCGCGCTGGGTCAGACGGATGCCTGTCGCAGCGGAGGAAGCGGGAATGGTGTAGTTGGAGGTCGTCTGCTTGCCGATGCCCTTTACTTGGACGGTAGGCAAATCAACCTGCTCAACCCCATTCCCTGCACCTAAGGAGTAAGCAGATAAAAGTGCCGCAGCAACGGCAACCGGCAAACGCGCAGGACGAAATTTAGATAATGGCATGGTGTCTCCTAATTATTTAGCCGTCCGAACGGCAGCGGAGTTCCAAACCTCCTTGCACCATTCGGCAGCAAACGGCTTTTTTGTGCATTAAATAAGAATTTTTATCAAATTTCTGTAATAGGATGAAATAAAACGGTCGGAGTATAGGGAACTGACGGGCATGAATCAAATAATTTACATAGTCCCCGACACATCATTTTCATCTGCATGACCATCTTTCATTCTCAATCAAACAAATCCGACAGCCGCAAAAAAGGTCGTCTGAAAAGTTTCAGACGACCTTTGGCTGATTTATGTGAAAGATAAATCTGTTGTATCAATTTTCCAAATTCAACTTAAGTGGCAGCGGTGAGGCATTTTGCTGATAGGTTTCAAAATCGACAGTTTTCTATCATCCAATCCTAACTTTCATCCACATGGAGTCTATACTTGCCACAATGACGACATTGAAAAAGATAACCTGCCATGTCGCCATCTCGACTGAGACATTCCTCCAAAATATCACGGTCAAATCCATCCGAAAGTTCATAATCTGCCAAGATAGCTTCTTTTTCCGGCATCTGGTTCAGTTCATCCATTCCCACATGATCAATGAAATTACAGAAATCATCACAACAAGCTAACCAATATTCCCCCTGCCAGCTGCTATAACCCGGCGTGGTACGGAAAAAGTTTTTAACCCGATCCGGATCGCTGACCATTTCAGATTCTGCATCTTGAATATAATCACCATCAAACTTATCTGCCGCAGCTCCACTGGCTACACACTCCAAACAAAGACAATCAATCTCCTCTGTCGCATACATACTATCCAAATAAAGATCAGGAACACAGCCGCAAACCTGACAAACAAGACCGTCTTTATTGCGCTCAATTGGACCAAATTCCAGTTGATAAATATTCGGATGATAAGGAAATTTAACGTGGCTCATGATTTCAAATCTTTAATTTTAGGTTAAAACAGCCTTACTTGAAGCTTTTGCCCCAAGCTTTATTGGCAAATACGATACTGTAAACAAAATGTGCAACTCTCTGCATAATTTGGATTTTACACTGTTTCAGATAACAGACGATTTAGTATGGCGTCTTCTGATTACCCAATCAATTTAAAAAAATCCGACAGCCGCAAAAAAGGTCGTCTGAAAAGTTTCAGACGACCTTTGGCTGATTTATGTGAAAGATAAATCTGTTGTATCAATTTTCCAAATTCAACTTAAGTGGCAGCGGTGAGGCATTTTGCTGATAGGTTTCAAAATCCAAAGCCTTCTGTTCTTCATTCCAGCGCAATCTACGGGAAGGGCTGGAATGTTTTGCCAAAACGCTTTCTAAAGCAGCACGGCGTTTACCGGCAGGCAGTCGGTATAACTCTAAAGCGGCTTGGAATGCGCGTTGCTGCATGGCGGTATCTTGCAGGCGATGGACGTTGGAGTCGTAGGCAGGAAGAGTAATAGCGTAAGTGATACAGCCAACACTATTGCCCATACACGCCCATTTTTTAGCGAATGTTTGGTTCATATCTTCCGGAGGCATCCATTTCGCCTTAGTGTCATTTTTCAAAATAGCCATTTTTTCCGGTTTGCAGTAGGCGGCGAAGTAAGGCGAGATGTGGGCTAATGTATGTTCTGCATCCACATTAGGACGCAATAGAAGAGAAAACATTATGTCGGTATACTGTATTTCTCCGTTCATTAATGTCAGCAACTCATAAAATCCATTCACATTCATGTACCACTTCTGTAAGAACCATAATCTTTGCTGTTCAAATTCCCATCGCCGTAGTGAATTGGCACTTAACCGAAACTCTTCTTGAACTGCCAAACAAATATTTTGTTCCTCTGCTGTCAGAACATCAAACATCCCATCACATTCGGCAGGCAGACGGTTCGCCCACTCGGGTTTTTCGTACAGCATTTGCGCGGCAAGGTCGGTATTCCTTCGGATGACGGCATTCCCTATCATGGCGTAAATCAACTCAGGATCATTATTCAGCATACTGCGCCCTGTCTTGATGTTGCGGCAAACGCGCTTCCATGCCTCGGCTTCCCGCCCTTCCGCCCAATCAAGTGCGGCAGGTTTTCTACCGTATGTCACGAATTGCAGTTTTGGAAGCGGTTTATTAGCAATACCATAATCATCATTAGGCCAATCTCTTGAAACAAAAATATCGTAGTCGGCAAGCCTGTCTACATTGGCTAACAGTTCGGCGTATTTTTCCACCACAGCTTTCGATTTCGGCAAATCTGCACGCACTTCAGCCAAGCACTCTTGCGCCGTTGTACCACAGTCCAATGATTTATCATCGTACTCAGGAACAATAAGCCGCCTGCCTTGCAATTCCTGATTCTGCTTAAGGATATCTTGGTTGTTATTGCTTTGGATGTCGCTTCCGAAACGCTTCATCAAGTCGGCGCGATCGGCATCATTTTTCGTGCGGAATTCCAGCAGCCACAAGGCATCTATGCCGTTTTTCAAAGATGGCGACGGGGTGGACTGAATGGAAAGCAGCGCCAAATCCGCTTGCGCGGCTTGGATTTCGCGCTGTTTCAGATAATAGGGAACGATGTAGAGGACGACCGCTACGACAAGCAACAGGATGACCAGCGTCCAAAGCAAGTATTTCCAGAAACGTTTCATGATGTTTTTATAGAGTCAGGCAAAATAAGGCGATTATACTGTGTATCGGCTTTATTTTTTGCATTTGCCATATAAAAAGGGCCGGATATCAATACCCAGCCCTTTTATCTTTTCAGACGACCTTTTAACTCCCCAACCTTACATCAATATGTCGTCTGAAACCTACTCTATCCCCGCCCATTTGTGCGTCTGCACGCTCAACTGCCAATGCACGGGCGCGTCGGGGCGGCTGTTTAAGATACCGATTTGGCGGATGGTGTCGTAGATATTCATCACGCCGTTTTGTTCACAGGGCGAAAGGTAGTAATGGCGCGCGCGGATTTTGCGTTCCATGTTTTCGCAGAACGCAACGACATCGCCGTCGGCAACGATGCGCACTTCGTCGGCTGTTTCGATGCAGCTTTTTTCGTATTTGGCGGCGTAGCAGGCTTTGGGACTGGTGGCGACGTAGTCGATTTGCGGCGGCGCGGACTTGAGTCCGTTGGTTTCGATGCAGAGGAAATAACCTTCTGCCTTGAGCGCGTCCAACAGCGTATCGAGATGCGGCTGTATGGTCGGTTCGCCGCCGGTGATGATGATATTGCGGGCAGTGTAGGTTTTCAGACGACCTAAAATGTCGGACAGGCTCATCATGCCGAATTTCAAATAATCGGTATCACACCAGCCGCACGCCAGATTGCATTTGCCCAAACGGACGAACACGGCAGGCATGCCCGTGTTCCAGCCCTCGCCTTGCAGGCTCTCGAAAATTTCAACGATGCGGTATTGCGGATTTTCGGGGGCGACGCTGATTTTTTTCATACCGCCAACACCGCTGCCGCTGCCAGTATCGCGGGCAGGCCTTGTTTGACGAGTATGCCTTTGTTGCCGGAAGAGAACGCGCCCCATGCGGCGGCAATCAAAACGAAGCCGAGAAACAGAATCGTCGCGCCGTAAACGGCGTTGTCCGGCGCGGCAAACCGCGACCACACCAGCCCGATGCCTAAAAAGCCGTTATACAGCCCTTGGTTGCTGAACAGGGTCTGCACGCGCTTTTGTTCCATAAATTCATAAGGCAGCTTGAACATTTCCGCCGCTTTTTCGCTGGGAATCTGCGTCATTTCAAGCCAGGCGATGTAGAAATGTTCGGCGGCGACGAGGAGGACTAGGAGGGTGGAAAGGAGTTTCATAGGTATTCCTTTGAATGGGTGTGTTTGATATGAAAGGTCGTCTGAAACATAGGCAATCGGGTTTTCAGACGACCTTTTTGCTTTTTAACGGATGATTTTGGCTCGCTGGTATAGTGGATTAAATTTAAATCAGGACAAGGCGACGAAGCCGCAGACAGTACAGATAGTACGGAACCGATTCACTTGGTGCTTCAGCACCTTAGAGAATCGTTCTCTTTGAGCTAAGGCGAGGTAACGCCGTACTGGTTTAAAGTTAATCCACTATAAAAACCGCATCTCCCCTACTCCCCTTCATACTCCGCACACGATGTCGGCGTTTCCCACAATTTCACGCTGCACACTTTCAGCCCAGCGTTTTTCAAACGGTCATACATTTCGACCGCCATATTTTCGGCAGTGGTGCGGCAGGGCAGGCACAGGGTTTTCATGTTCCAGCCCTCCAAGAGCGCGGCGATTTGGCATTCGCGGTCGTTGCCGCCGTTGTAGATAAACGCGTGGTCGAAGGGGTCGGTAATGTGTTTTTTGACGGCGGCTTTGAGGTCGGTGAAATCCATCACCATGCCGTCTTTCGCGCCACCCCGTATGGGGTCGTCTGAAACGGTGATTTCGAGTTTGTAGGTATGCCCGTGCAGGTTTTGGCATTTGCCGTCATGCCCGTCGAGCATGTGTGAGGAGTCGAAGGTGAATATCTTGGTAATTTTCATGGTGGGTACTTTAAATCGGTAAATAGCCCTGAAAGCCGATTGCGGCAGGCTTGCCGTGCGGATTCGGGGTCAGGCGGATGGTGTGATTGCCGATGCGGTCGAGCCGGAGCAGTTTGTCCACGTCTTTTAAGTTGTCTTTATGCTGCTGAACATGGTCGGTCAACAAGGTTTGCAGGGCTTTTTGTTTGGCTTCGGCGGGCGTGGCAGCAACGAACAGTCCGAAAGCGTGCGCCTCGGCAAGCTGCCCCGCGCGATAACCGCCGACATTGACAAAATACAGGTGCGGGACGTTTTCAGACGACCCCTGCGGCTCGGCGTGGTCGGATACATCGACATCGTAACCGTCCACCCATTCGACAACCTGCCAGCCGTCAATGTGGATTTTGTCCGCATCGCCGAACCATGCGGCTTTAAGCGCGGGGATGGCTTCGCGGTAGTCGTCGCACACGGCAAATTGGATGTCGTGTACTTCGATATTGGAGCGGCCTGCGTTACCGCCAAGATAGAACATATAAAGTTTGGGCATCTTCGTCCTGATGTATTTTTGAGGTTTGGGAACCGGCTTTCCTCCGCCTGCCTACCCGCCCAATTTCCTACTCAAACTTTCCGCATATTCCTCGCGTTCGGCGCGGCTGGTTTCGGGGAGGTGGGTGTTGAGGGACGACCATTTCCACCTGCTGCGCGCTTTGTTGAGTTCGGACGGGAGTTTGTCCGGCGTCCAGGGCGCTTTGCGGCTGTGCAACTCGACCTGCGATTGCGCCGCATGGCCGCGCGTTTGCAGGATGTGGAGCAAATCGAGGGCGCGGGCGGCAAGCAGGGTCAGGGTTTCGGGGTCGGTGTGCAGGGTTTGGCGGCCGGTGAGCTTGTCAGAAATGGTGCGGGTATTGGGCAGGATGCCGCCCAAAAAACCGCCGATTGCCGTACCCAATCCGAGCGAACCGCCGAGCGTGGCGATGTCCAGCCCCAAGCCGATGAGTGCGCCGGTTGCCGCGCCCGTGCCGGTACGGATGCCGTATTGTTTGAGCAACTCGCTGTCGAACGGATCTTGATGGAAGGCTTTGGGTACCCAGTCGCCGCCGTCGATTTCGCTGTGGTAGAAGCGGTAGAGGGCAAACAGCCGCTGCTGCATCTGTCGTTCGAGCTGGCGGATTTCTGCCTGCATGGTTTGCAGGACGGGCGCGGGGTCGTCGTTTTCGTCGATTTCCTGCGTGAAGGCTGCCACATCGAGCAGGAAACCTGCGATTTCGTGCCGCGCTTCTTTGTCCAGACGCGTCCATTCGCGGCGGCGGGAAGCGGTCAGACGGTCGATGATGTCGTGTTGCGGCAGCATGGTGGCGAGCTTGTTCCAGAGGTTCAATTCGCCTTCAAAATCGAAAGCGACGGTATCGAATCCTGCGAAAACGTGCAGGTTGCGGCGCGCCAGCATGGTCGTCCACGCTTCGGGAAGCTGTCCGCCGGTAAAGTTGAACACGGGCATGACCGGTTTGGCGCACCATGAAAGGATGGTCAATTCGTCCCGATATTTGTCGAGGACGGGTTCGCGCGCGTCGATGACGTACAACGCCATATCGCTTTGCAGAAGCTGCCGCAGCACTTTGGCTTCTTGGTTGAAATCGTGATGCGCGCCGTGGCTGTCGAGGAACTTTTGCAGCCGCTCAATGCCGTCGGCGCGTGCATCCGTATGGGTTTCCAGCCAATCCAAAACGCCGCCCGCGTCTTCGAGCCCGGGCGTATCGTATAGGTACAGCAGCGTGTCGGCGCCGTCGGTAATCGCGGCTTCTTCAACATGGCGCGTGGTGGACGGAGCGTTTTTGACTTCGCCGAACCCGCTGTCGCGCAACAGGGTGCGCAGGAGCGAGGTTTTGCCGGTATTGGTGTGCCCGACGACGGCGAGTGAAAGGGGTTGGTTGTTCATCATATTTTGAGAGAATGGATTTTCAGACGACCTTTTTCAGGATGGCGGCTTAACAAAACATTTCAAGTACGTTATTGGTTTTTCAGACGACCTTCCTGCGCCGCCTTGTCAGGTTCCAGCCATGCCACGTCGCACTCTGCCAGCGCATTGCGCCAGTGGTCCAATGTTTCGGACAGGTCGTCTGAAAGCGCCCGTTCCGTCAAAAGCTGTACCACCGCCCCGCCCTGCGCCGCTTCCGAAAGCCGGACAATCTGCCGCAACACGCCGCGGTCGGGGACAGCTTCCGCGCGCACGCCGATGAGGAGCTGGGCGGGTTTCTGTTTCAATTCCGCCTCCAAAGCGGCAACTTCTTCACGATTCGCCGCCACGCCTTTATCCAGCCATTCCTGCGCCAGCCTGCCCGCAAACCATGTGCCTTCGTGCCATTCGGTTTCCAGCATGACTGCCCACTTGGGCGCGTCGTTTAAGGTGATTTTCGGGGAAACGGCGGACACGGTTTCCCGACGCGTGTCCGCATCGACGATTTTGTTCTGCCAGCGGCGGATGACCGCCTGATAATAAGGCTTCTCCAAATCCAGCTTGCTTTGGCTTGTTTTTAAAAAGATTTTGCACACCGCCCAAGCCAGCAGGCGCGGCAGGATGCCGTAGCAGGCAATGCTGCCGACCAACAGTCCCGACCACGCACGCGCATCGGCGATGTTGCCGTTCAGACGACCTTCGACCACCGCCCTTGCATCGGGGGCGGGGAAACCGAGTTTCGACGGCAGCCACGCCAGCATTTCCACCGCGCGCACCGAAGCGGCATTGGTCAACAGCGTGCTTTCCCAGTTGAACGTATATTGCCGCACCAAAAGCAGCAGCAATACCGACACCAGCATCCCGCTCAGGGTGCAGAGCCATAGACTGTGCGAAGTCGCGCCGGCAATCCAACGCGCCGAAGGCTGCCGCCATTCGTCCGCATACAGCCGAAACACCGCCTGATTGACGGGGTCTTTACCCCGAAACCACGTCGCGGGACTGCTGAAAAACCGCCCCACTTTCACGCGTAGGAACAACGTTGCCAGCCATACCGCCAACATCAGCGTATTCATACCCAACACGCCCGCCAAAATCAGGAAAAAATTCAGCCCTTGGCTGTCCATCAGAAGGTAAGTGCCGGAAAATCCGCCGCTAAACATCATCGTCGCCGCCACGATCCACAGCCAAAACGACCCGGTCCGCACTTGTTCCAAGGTATGCCGAAGCCGGCGGTCTCTGTCTATCATCTCCGCACGGCGGATGATTTTTCCTTCCACGCCGCCCTCGACATGACGCAACGCCTCCGTCGCCTGCACGGGATCGCCGGCAAAAATATAGCCGCCCTCTTCCAAAATACGGACAAGTTCGGCGAGTTTTCGGGATGGGTTCAACATAAAAAGGTCGTCTGAAAGGGATAGTGAAAACGCAAAGATTTTATCACAGCCCTTTTCAGACGACCTTTGTATTTTAAATGTGACACTCAGGCAAACCTGTTTGCTGCCATTCCTTATTCCCCGTCTTGGAAAATCACGTCGTTTTCAAACCGCGCCATATTGTGCAGCCCGTCGGTCAGGGCGATGCCTTTCAGTTCGTGGCGGCGAACCAAGTCCAACACGGCTTCCTTGCCGGAAACGGGATGGCAGCCGGCAGGACCCATGTGTCGGAAACGGTCGGTGTAAAAGAGAGATAAATAACCGTCCCGCGCGTAAAGTCCGCCGTCTTTGCGGTTTATTCCGACAAAAAGCGGCTGCTCCGGCAATTGGTTCCAAACGATATACTTCACGGATTTCGCCAAATCCGCCGAATATTTTTCCACCAACCCGATCAGCAACACATTCTCTTGCGGCATATTGCCGGCAAAAAAGTCCAGCAATTCGTCATCTTCGACATTCGTAAACTGCTTAAACAATTCCTCCGCCCGCGCCGGTGTAACTTTATAGGGATTGGAAAAACCGACGATGGCTATCGGGTGAAATTGCAGCGGCAGCTTGGCATCGGTGCCGATGGACAATGCCTCCATTTTTTCTCTGGAAGCCGCCATGCCGTCCGCGCCATTCACGCGCATTAGCCAAGAAAGCGCGCATTCAAAATGCTCGCCGTCCTGCCCTCTATATTCCATCAGTTGAATGCCCAGCGAGTGCGCGACACGCAAGACATTACTCAAATTGTTGAACTGGTCTGCCTTATCCAACGCACCGACCAAGCCGATGCCGTCTAAAGCGCCGTCCTGCTCGTCAGAAAAAGCCCGCGCCGCTTCATAGGTTTCAAACACATATAAAACCGTCCGCCCGTCTTTCAGACGACCTATATAAGGGATGCCCGTCCCTTCCGACACATCCGCCTGCATGGCAGACAGCGGCACATACACTTTATCTTTCGCATAAATCGCCCGCGCTGCGCCTTCGCTTTTTTCCTGTGCGGAAAGTCTGCGCGGCTCTTGTGCCGTTTCGCCGGACGGCTTGTTCCCAAAAATTTTCGACAAAATACTCATTCGGTTTTCCTTAATGTATTGGTATACGCCCGCCTGACTGCTTTTCTGCACAACAGAACGGCGGCAAACCGGGCGCGCAAGATTTTATCACAGCCTTTTTCAGACGACTTGCATTATCCCTAAGATACCGTCCATAATAGCTTTATGCATTAAGCAAGGAAAAACAATGACTATCCGAACCACAACGTTATCCCTACTCACCCTGCTCACCCTCTTCCCGACGATTGCCGCCGCGAAAGACGAACCGCCCGCCGACGGCGACACTTGGGTGGACCACCGCCACGAAGTCGTTTCCAAACGCTTGGACAAATGGTCCAACCGCATCGACGACTGGTTTGGCGAACCCGATCCAGACCACCCTGCCGACGCCAACCTGCGCGTCATGCTTGATACCGAATGGAACCCTGACGACAAGTTTACCGTGACGCCCCGCGTACGGGGTCGTCTGAAACTGCCGACCTTGGAGAAAAAAGTCCACGTGATTTTCGGTGACGACTCTTTGGACGACGAGTTGAAACACGAAGCCAACGCCTACCGCAACCGTACCAATACCAACGGCAGGATATTCGACGCATCCCAAAGCCGCGACAACAACGCTTCCCTTGCCGTACGCTGGTCTGAAGTATTTGCAAAACAGCGCACCGATACCGACTTCGATATCGGTATCCGCTCCGGCAGCGACCTGTACGCCCGCGCCAAAAGCTCGAGCAATTGGCAACTGACCGACAACATCGACACCAGTTTGGAGCAAATCTACCGTTACGGCATCAAGAGCAAACACCATGTCCGTACCAACTGGGAAACGCGCTACATCCCCAGCGAAAAAAGCTTTATCGCCAATCAGGCACACCTGCAATACGAACACGATAAAACCGAAGACTGGACATGGGGCAACAGCCTCTTCCGCCAACACAACCTCGGCAAACACCGCCACGTCAACTACGGCGTGTACACCGGCGGCAATATCGAAAAACGCAAAGCCGCCCTCAATACCTACGGTCCGTTTACCACCTACCGCCAACCGATTTGGCGCAACTGGCTGTTTACCCAAACCGAAGTCAACTACTACAACAACCGCAAGGAAAACCAAAAACACCGCGTCGGTGCGCTGTTAAGGATTGAAGCCTTGTTCTGATGCGAAAAGGTCGTCTGAAAGCCTGTTGCCGGATTCAATCCCGTCAATACAGCTTTCAGACGACCTTTTTTCAAACTATCTCAAACAAATTATTCTTCCGAACCTTCTTCCCTGCCGTTGAAATACTCTACCGCGCCGCCGTCGAAAAAGCCCTGCAAAATCGCCTGAGCAGCCACTTGGTCGAGTACCGCCTTCTGTTTGCGCCCGAATACCTGCGCTTCGGCAAGCAGGCTTTCCGCATATAGCGAGGACATCCGTTCGTCCACCCAATATATGGGCAGGTTGAAACGCCCGTGCAGGCGGCGGCCGAATTTGCGGCTGAGGCGGGTCAACTCGTGTTCCGTACCGTCGGCGTGGGTCGGCAGTCCGACGACCAGATGCTTGGGCTGCCATTCCCGTATCAGCTTGGCGATGGCGTTGAATTTCTCGTCGTTGCTGTTGCCGGTCACAGTCGCCAAAGGATGCGACAAGCCAAGTTCCGCATCGCCCTGCGCCACGCCGATACGCGCCTCGCCGAAATCAAACGCCAAAACCGTCCCTACCGGTGCTTTATGCATGACCGGCTCCACAGACAAGCGCATCGGGCTGAATACCCAGCTTGGCGAATGCGGCGGCGTAGCGGTGTTCGTAAGGCATATCGAACAAAATATGCTCATCCGCCTTCACCGTCAGCCAGACATTGTCCGCCAGCTCGCGTTCAAGCTGCCCTTTGTTCCAGCTCGAATAGCCTATGCTGATCAAAATCTTGTCCACCGCGCCCTGACGGGATAAGTTTTCAATCACATCGCGCGAAGACGTCAGCGCAATGTCGTCTGAAACAATTATACTGTTTTGCCAGTTGCCCACGGGCGTATGCACGACATAGCCGCGGTCAATCTGTACCGGCCCGCCCATCATGACGTGTTCGTGCTGCATCCGCAAAGGGATGTTGCGGTCGGTTGCCGCAAAAATCATGTCCATCGTAATCGGCGACGGTTTGTTGATGATGATGCCCAACGCGCCCTCTTCGTTGTGTTCGCACACATAAATCACCGAATTTTCGAAAAACGGGTCGTCCATATCGGGCATAGCAATCAGGAAATGGTCGGTTAGGTTCATATCGCTCATCTTTTACTTGTTCGGTACAGGCGCATCCACGACGCACGCACCGTAAATCTGTTTGCCTTCCGCTCCGGCAACTTGCTGCGCATCCGCTTTAGCACCGCCAAAGCACGACACCGCGCTCAAAGAGTTCTTCGGCGAACCCTGAACGATTTTGTCGCTGTAAACCAAATACGCAAACGCCTTACGTTTAGGATCGTAATAACGGATAATCTGCTGGCTCTTGAACGCCAAGCTCGCGCTGCGCTTAAACACTTCCCGCGGCTTGACGACGGCTTGCTCGTTGTAACGGATGACCTCCGCCGTCTGCACGCACGACACGGAAGCATCGCTCGCATCCTCCTCCAAATTCACCGTCTCTTTCAAACCGCCTTTTTTCGCATAAGAAATATAACAGGCAACCCCTTGCACATCAGGATCATCAAACCCCTCGACTTCAATACGGTCATTTTTCCCCAGCATATGAAAAACCGTGCTGGCACGTCCGATTTTGTCAGTATCGTTACCGCAGGAAGCAAGAAGCAGGGCGCAAAGCGCAGGCAGAATAATTTTATTCATGTAAATTAAGAAACCTTTGAAGGTTGGAAATAAAGAAGCTGACACCGCAGCTCCTACTATATAAGACCGCTTGTTCAGATTGCAAGCATCAGAAAGACCCAAATACCCAATTGAATCCCTTCCCCGACTGCAAACCTCCCCACTACAAACCCCCATCCCTTTCATTCCTTGGTACATTCAAGGTTCAAAAAGAGAACTCTGGATTGAGCGCCAAGATTTTCAAATTTACGGTCTGAGCTTTGGCTGTAAACAAAAAGGTCGTCTGAAAACAGATTTTCAGACGACCTTTTTATAGTGGATTAAATTTAAATCAGGACAAGGCGACGAAGCCGCAGACAGTACAGATAGTACGGAACCGATTCACTTGGTGCTTCAGCACCTTAGAGAATCGTTCTCTTTGAGCTAAGGCGAGGCAACGCCGTACTGGTTTAAAGTTAATCCACTATAATCTTCAAACTTTCCCAAACTAATCAGCTTGACCTTTGCCTTCACGCTTGCGCTTCTGCTCCCTCGCCCAATCAACCATATCTTTGGGGTAATAAGGGGATTTACGCAATTCGGTATCGTCCAAATCGTCAAGATAAGCGATGGCGGCAACTTCGAAAGCCCAGTAACCGCAATAACCGTTCTGTTCTGGTTCGAGGTGGGACTGGTATTCAAGGTCGCTCATACCGACCATTTCGTGATACCAGTCTTTGAGGTAGGCGTTGAGTTCTTCCAGTTGTTCTTCTTTGGTTTCGCCGC
Source organism: uncultured Neisseria sp. (assembly GCA_963532335.1). Lineage (GTDB taxonomy): Bacteria > Pseudomonadota > Gammaproteobacteria > Burkholderiales > Neisseriaceae > Neisseria. The sequence goes on from CAUSKT010000033.1 coordinate 23,109, forward strand.
GCATAGCTTCGCCGAATAAAATGGCGTGTTTGCCCATTTGGACGTAATCCGGATCGGGACGATTTTTAAAATGGTAGTCCAAAAAGTCTTCAATAGTGGAATCAGGTTCTAAATCGCCTTCTGCATTGGCAAGGATGACTTCGAGTAGGCGCGGGAGCAGGTCTTCTCGTTGGAGGAGGTAGCACAGCGCGATAAGGTGCAGCGTCTTAAGATAATATTCAGCATAAAACCACGGCATCGGGCTGGTGTAGTAGCCGATTTCGTTTAATTCGGCTTTGTTTTGCTGCCAGAATTTGGTGGAAACTTCTAATGTAGAGACAATTTTGTCCAGCATAGGAGACAAAAGGGAAATCGACTCGCCCGCTGTATAGCATATTCTCAAATAATCAAATACTTCGGAAAATTTATAGCGAAATAGATGTTTTGATTCTAAAATACTTTTCTGCCAATTATTATCCCAAAATTTTAAATTAGATAAATATCCATTTTTCTCTTTCTGATATTTTTCCTCACTCAAAAAATTTTGCCTGCGTTTTTCATGAAAAGGAATTTTCTCGTTTTCGTTCATGTTTACTCCCGTAAAATTTGGCTTGGTCGACACTCTCTTAATTCTGCTGATCAGTTTCAGACGACCTTTTAATCTTTAAACTTTTCCAAACTAATCAGCTTGACCTTTGCCTTCGCGTTTTCTCTTTTGCTCCCTCGCCCAGTCAACCATATCTTTTGGGTAGTAAGGAGATTGGCGCAATTCGGTATCGTCCAAATCGTCAAGATAAGCGATGGCGGCGGCTTCGAATGCCCAGTAACCGCAATAACCGTTCTGTTCTGGATCGAGGTGGGACTGGTATTCAAGGTTGCTCATACCGACCATTTTGCGATACCAATCTTTGAGGTAGGCGTTGAGTTCTTCCAGTTGTTCTTCTTTGGTTTCGCCGCGCATAGCTTCGCCGAATAAAATGGCGTGTTTGCCCATTTGGACGTAATCCGGATCGGGACGATTTTTAAAATGGTAGTCCAAAAAGTCTTCAATAGTGGAATCAGGTTCTAAATCGCCTTCTGCATTGGCAAGGATGACTTCGAGTAGGCGCGGGAGCAGGTCTTCGCGTTGCAGGAGGTAGCACAGCGCGATAAGGTGCAGCGTCTTAAGATAATATTCAGTATAAAACCATGGCATCGGGCTGGTGTAGTAGCCGATTTTGTTTAATTCGGCTTTGTTTTGCTGCCAGAATTTGGTGGAAACTTCCAATATATCAATAATTTCTTCCAGCATACCAGGAAGTTTGCCGATAGATTCTCCAGCGGTATAACTGGTCTTTACATAATCCATTTTTGTAAATGCTGCCAAACCGTAGGAGTTTCTCAGTTCTAAATTATTTGAATTGGAATTATTTTTAAAAATTTTCATTGTTTCCGGTGTTTTCTCAACAATGAATTTCCATCTTTCCTCACTCAAAAAATTCTGCCTGCGTTTTTCATTATAGTCAATTAAAATCAAAATAGGACAGTAGCGCATCGTCAAATCGGGCGTA
>CAUSKT010000034.1:0-24227 GCA_963532335.1 uncultured Neisseria sp.
CTTCGTCGCCTTGTCCTGATTTAAATTTAATCCACTATAAATTTAATCCACTATAGTAAGCGGTTTTTCTTTTTATCCGATGCGTTGGACAGAAAAGAGAAACCGCTTAGATTTTTAATTCTAAGCGGTTTCTTGTTTTGGTGCCGACAGCGAGATTTGAACTCGCACAGCCTACGGCCACTACCCCCTCAAGATAGCGTGTCTACCAATTTCACCATGTCGGCATTTTGAAAACTTTTATTTCTGCTGCTGAGGAGCGGGTGCAGCAGGTGCGGGTTGGTTTTCAGCGGGAGAGGCAGGTTTCGGAGCCTGCTGGGTTTGTTTTACATTGCTGAAGTCCAAACCATGTTTGTTTGTATGGGTATGGATATAAACCATTGCCATGCAGGTTGCGAAGAAGAAAGTCGCTGCGATGGCGGTTGCGCGGCTCAGGAAGTTTGCGTTGCCTGCGGAACCGAATACGCCCTGCGCGCTGCCGCTGCCTGACCCGAAGGTCGCGCCTGCGTCCGCGCCTTTGCCGTGTTGCAGCAATACTAACACAACCACCGACAAAGCGGAAATAATATTAATAATCCAGATAAAGGTTTTAAAGGCTTCCATATGTTTTCTACGAGGCTTGCGCTGCGTTGATGATGGCGGTAAATGAGTCATACGATAATGACGCGCCGCCAACCAATGCGCCGTCTACATGAGGTACTGCGAAGATGTCGGCTGCATTGTCTGCTTTCACACTTCCGCCGTAAAGAACGCGGATTTTAACATCGCTTCCGCACAAAGACAAGATTTCTTTGTAGATGAATGCGTGCATGTCGGCAATTTGTTCTACGGTGGCGACTTTGCCGGTGCCGATTGCCCATACCGGTTCGTAGGCGACGGCGATGTTTTTGGTGTTCAGTCCATGCAATACGGAGAGTTGGTGGGCGATGACTTCGTGTTCTTTGCCGGCTTCGCGCTCTTCGAGGCTTTCGCCGACGCACAATAGGGGAATGAGGCCTACGTTGAGGACGTTTTCCATTTTGCGGCGTTGGATCTCGTTTTTCTCGCCGAAATAGAGGCTTCGTTCGGAGTGTCCAATGAGGACGATGTCTGTGCCGATGTCGGCGAGCATTTCTGCGGAAACTTCGCCTGTGTAGGCGCCGTTGTTGGGGAAGCGGCTGACGTCTTGGGCGCAGGTGAGGATGCGGTTGTTGAGGACAATCTGCATGGCGTTGTGCAGTTGCAACAGGTAAACGGTCGGGGCAGCGAGGCCGATGAGGACGCGTTCGGCGGTGGGCATGATGCGGAAGCGGTGCATAAGTGCGTTGTTGTTTTGGAGTCGGCCGTTCATTTTCCAGTTGCCGATGACCCATTTTTGATCCCACATTCCGATTTGGTGATACATCTTTTTTGCTCCGTGTTGTGTTTCTTTGGCTGTACGCTGCGTGTAGCGTGATGTAACGTGAAGTTTAGTGGATATGCGACGGGTTAGCAACTTGAAACGGGATGCCCGGGGTCGTCTGAAATGCTGTTTCAGACGACCTGTTTTATAATAACTGCTTGATATACACATATATAGGACATGGCTATGCACGCGCTTCATTTTTCGGCTTCGGACAAGGCCGCGCTTTATCGGGAGGTGTTGCCGCAGATTGAGTCTGTGGTGGCGGACGAGACGGATTGGGTGGCGAATTTGGCGAACACGGCGGCGGTTTTGAAGGAAGCGTTCGGCTGGTTTTGGGTGGGTTTTTATTTGGTTGATACGCGCGCGGACGAATTGGTTTTGGCGCCGTTTCAGGGGCCTTTGGCGTGTACGCGGATTCCGTTCGGGCGCGGGGTGTGCGGTCAGGCTTGGGCAAAGGGCGAGACGATGGTCGTCGAGGATGTGAATGCGCATCCCGACCATATTGCCTGTTCGTCTTTGTCGCGTTCGGAAATTGTGGTTCCGCTGTTTTCAGACGACCTCTGTATCGGCGTGTTGGACGTGGATAGCGAACATCTGGCGCAGTTTGATGAAACGGATGCTTTGTATTTGGGCGAACTGGCAAAGATTTTGGAGAAGCGGTTTAAGGCTTCGCGTCAGGCGGCTTGAGACCGAAAAAACGGGCGGGCGGCGCGCGCTGAAGTTGGCGCGGCGGGAGTGTGGTTTTATAATGTCTGCCATTGCTAAAACAATTATTTAACGGAGCACAAAATGGATTTTGAAAAAGCGCGGTTCAATATGGTCGAACAGCAAATCCGTCCGTGGGATGTATTGGATTTTGACGTTTTGGACGCTTTGGAGGAGATTCCGCGCGAGCGTTTCGTGAACGAGTCTTTGCAGGGCTTGGCGTATGCCGATATGGAGCTGCCGCTTGCCAACGGTCATAAGATGCTCGAGCCGAAAATCGTAGCGCGGTTGGCGCAGGGCTTGAAGCTGACTAAAACCGATACGGTTTTGGAAATCGGCACGGGTTCGGGCTATGCGACCGCGCTTTTGGCGAAACTGGCGGGTAAAGTGGTTTCAGACGACCTCGATGCCGAGCAGCAAAACCGCGCCAAAGCAGTGTTGGACGGCTTGGCTTTGAACAATATCGATTATGTGCAAAACAACGGGCTGACCGAGCCTTCCGCGGGCGCGCCGTTTGATGCGGTTTACGTCGGCGGCGCGGTGGACCGCGTGCCTGACGTATTGAAAGAACAGTTGAAAGACGGCGGCCGCATGGCAGTCATCGTCGGCCGTCAGCCGGTACAGCGTGCGCTGCTGATTACGCGCAAGGGCGGCCAATTTGAAGAAAAAGTCCTGTTCGATACGCTGGTCGCGCATTTGGACGATAAAGAAAACCGTCCTTTCGGCGATTTCGATTTTTAATCTTTTTTGAACTCAAAGGTCGTCTGAAAACCAGCCGGACATGGCGAAACGTTTTCAGACGACCTTTCATTGTTTCAATCATTTCACACACACAACATCATGACGATCCCGCAACTCACCCCGCTGCAACTGCAACAATGGCAGGAAGAAGGCCGCGCGTTCCATCTGCTGGACGTGCGCACCGACGAGGAAACCGCCGTCTGCGCCCTGCCTGACGCCATTCATATCCCGATGAATCTGATTCCGCTGCGCCAAAACGAGCTGCCCGATGACGATTTGCCGATTGTCGTTTACTGCCACCACGGCATCCGCAGCCTGCATACGGCGATGTATCTGGCGGACGCGGGTTTTGAAAATCTGTTTAACCTGCAAGGCGGGATTGATGCTTGGGCTTTGCAGGTGGATGGGACGATGGCGAGATATTGAGATTTCGGATAGGAAAGGGCGGTAGGGCATGGCTGCCGCTTTTTTTACGTGCGGATAATCCGAATATCAAAAAATCCTGAAATCCGTTTGCCGGTTTCAGGATTTTTGTTTGGGTACTGTTTTTCAGACGACCTTTGTATAGTGGCTTAACTTTAAACCAGTACGGCGTTGCCTCGCCTTGCCGTACTGTCTGCGGCTTCGTCGCCTTGTCCTGATTTAAATTTAATTCACTATATGCAGGGGTCGTCTGAAAACCTTTATCTTGGGGTATTGGTTTAACCCATCAACGTTGAAACCAATCGTCAAGGGTTTAATGATTCAGGCGTTTTGGGCTTCGCGCTGCCAAAGGGTTTTTTGGGCGAAAACCAGTTTGTTGTCCGTAAATTTCACGTTTTCCAAGCGCAACGACCAAACATCGCTTTTCATCGCGCGGGCAAGCGGATGGGCTTTGTAATAGAGGGCGAGCGCTGATTTTTTCTCTGTTTCGTCGGTCAGCAGTTGCGCACTGGCAGTCAGCTGTATGCCGTTGATTTTGGCGATATTTTCCGGCTGGCCTGCGATGGTTCCGGCGATGTTCGGATTTTTCAGCATCAGGCTGCCGTGTTTGGAACGTACCGAAGTCAGGACAATCAGCCTTGCTTGAGCTTCATCGGGCACATAAAAGCAGCAGGCGCTCCAAATTTCGCCGTCTGCGGCTGCCGCAATGCTGATCACATGGTTGGCGTGTAGGAATTTGATGATGTTGTCGGGGATGGGCTGCATGATGGATTTCAATTGAAAATGGTTCGGAAAGCTTGGATTAAAAACTTTCCGAACCGTTGTCCGTTTAGCGTTTCATTTCGCTTTCAATGGCGCGGATATTGGCCTGACGGTCGTTGACGGCTTGGGTCAGGCGGCTGATTTTTGCCTGATCGCCTTTTTTCTTGGCAACATTCAGTTGCGCCTGCGCCCTGACCAAAGCCACTTGTTCGTTGCGGACTTCGTTTTCCAAGATTTGCTTGCGGGTCAGTTGCGGTTTGGGTTTGGATGCAGGCAGGATGGGGGCGGGCAGGATTTTGGCTTTGCGGTTCAACTCGGCGGCGCGGGCTTTGGCTGCTTTCAGGTCGCCGACGGAAGTCGCTTCGCCAAGCTTGCCGTTGCGCAATTTGATGTCCAAACGGGGATTGGCGGCTTCTGCCGTGTTGGTTACGCTGCCGCCCGTCGTGCGCGGCAAGACTTTGATGTCGCCCGGCTCGGGAGCGGCTTCCCCGAGGGCTTCTTTCAGGTCGACACGCTCGGGTACGGCCCTGCCGGCTTCTTCAGGGCTGACGTTTGCAGTGCCGTCCGTATGGGATTCGGTGCAATCATTGCCGATTTTTTTCTCGGTAAATACTGCGTTGCCGTCCACTTTGCAGATATAGCCGGCTTGGGCGGAGAGGGCGGCGCTTCCCAGCCCGAAAGCCAAAATCAGTCGGTAAAAAATCGGTTTCATCTTTATTTCGGTATATGGCAAAGGTTTTGATTATACTATGCAGCCAGTTATAACGAATCAACTTATTTCAAACAAGGTAAAATTTTCCGATGCCGCCTATCATTGTGAAACGCTGCACGGGGATATCGTGGGCGCAAACCTAAACAGGCTGCGGCGATTATTGCGTTAAATATAGTGGATTAACTTTAAACCAGTACGGCGTTGCCTCGCCTTAGCTCAAAGAGAACGATTCTCTAAGGTGCTGAAGCACCAAGTGAATCGGTTCCGTACTATCTGTACTGTCTGCGGCTTCGTCGCCTTGTCCTGATTTAAATTTAATCCACTATATGTTGGCGGGCGGCTGGCAGGATAGGTGTTCCGTTTCGGCTGCTCCTTAGTTTAAATAATGTCCATTTTTCTATTTTCAAACAACGATGACAAATTCTTTCCTGATTGCCGGCGTTGACGAGGCAGGGCGGGGGCCTTTGGTCGGCAGCGTGTTTGCCGCCGCCGTTATCCTGCCGCCGTCTTACCATTTGCCCGGTTTGACTGACTCTAAAAAACTCAGCGAAAAAAAGCGCGATACGTTGGCGGTCTTGATTAAAGAACAGGCGCTGGCATGGTGTGTCGCGCAAGCCGATCCGCAAGAAATTTTCGAGCTGAATATCCTTCATGCCACAATGTTGGCAATGAGCCGCGCCGTACACGGGTTGGCGATCAAGCCCGATAAGGTGTTTATCGATGGCAACAGAGTGCCGAAGGCCCTTGGCGTGGATGCCGAAGCGGTGGTCAAAGGCGACAGCAAAATCATGGAAATTTCGGCGGCTTCCGTTTTGGCGAAGATCGCGCGCGATGCCGAGATGTATGCGTTGGCGGAACGTTATCCGCAATATGGTTTCGACAAACACAAAGGCTACGGCACGGCGCAACACCTCGAAGCCTTGCAGCGATACGGCGTATTGCCCGAACACCGCCACGATTTCGCGCCCGTGAAGGCGTTGCTGGCGCAGGGCAGGTTGTTTGAATGAGGGAAGAATGGTTTAAAGGTCGTCTGAAAATTTTCAGACGACCTTTTCACATGCCCTCAATATGCTATTTATCAATATTCCGCCGAATGCCAAAACGGCTGCCCTACGGTCGGCGTACTGGCTTGCGCTTTGGTGCGCGCCTCGACCGGTTCAGCTTCAAATGCCAGCCGTCCGGATTCGACGGCGAGCGCGAAGGCGAGCGCCATGTTGACGGGGTCGCCGCTGCGGGAAACAGCGGTGTTCAGCAATACGCCGTCAAAACCCCATTCCATCACTTGCGCCGCCTGCGAGGGCAGGCCCAAGCCCGCATCGATAATCAGCGGCGTGTCGGGCAGGCGTTCGCGCAGGACCTTCAGCGCATAGGCGTGAACCGCGCCTAAACCCGTGCCGATCGGCGCTGCCCACGGCATTAGCGCCTGACAGCCCGCGTCGAGCAGGCGGCGGCAGGCGATCAGGTCTTCGGTGCAATAAGGCAGCACTTTGAAGCCGTCTTTAATCAGGATTTCCGCCGCTTCGACAAGCTGGAACACATCGGGCTGCAAGGTGTCGTCGTCGCCGATAAGTTCGAGTTTGATCCAATCGGTTTCAAACACTTCACGCGCCATCTGCGCTGTCGTTACCGCTTCCTGCACGCTTTGGCAGCCTGCTGTGTTCGGCAGTACGGGCACGCCGCTTTCTTGCAACAACGACCAAAACCCCTGACCGTGCACCTCACCGCCGCTTCCCGCGCGGCGCAGCGAGACGGTAATCATCGCGGGACGGGCGGTTTGGACGGATTGTTTGAGGATTTCGGGCGTCGGGTAGGCAGCCGTGCCGAGCAGCAGCCGTGAAGGGAAGGTTTCTCCGTATAGGGTGAGCATGATGGGTTCCTTTGTAAGGTTGTTTTGGGGACAGGGGTCGTCTGAAAAGGCAAAACCGCCTAGCCGCCGACCACCGGCCGCACAATATCGACTTTGTCGTTTTCGTTCAAAACCGTTTCCGCATACGCGCCTTTGGCGACAAATCCGGTATTCACCGCTACGGCAAAAGGCTTTTGCGGCGCGGTTTGGGCGATGAGGTCGGCGATGGTTGTGCCGTGAAGTTCGGCGGGTTTACCGTTTAAGATAATGTTCATGGTTTCTCGATATTTCGTAGGTAAGTTTCTTTATTCGCGATGCGCCTGCCCTTGCTTGAACCCGTCACCCCATTCCTTCAATGCCGTCAGCACGGGGGCAAGCGTTTTGCCGTAGTCGGTCAGGCGGTATTCCACGCGCGGCGGGACTTCGGGATACACCGTGCGCGAAATGATGCCGTCGGCTTCCAATGCGCGCAGTTGCGCGGTCAGCGTGCGTTGCGACACATCGGGCAGGATGCGGCGGATTTGGTTGAAGCGCAGTGTGCCGTCCGTGTGCAGGCGGTAGAGTATCGTGCCTTTCCATTTGCCGCCGATGACGGAAAGCGCAGCTTCCACCGAGCAGCCTTCGGCACAGTCGTAGCTTGGGTGCGGTGTGCGGGGCATGGCAGTATCCTTTATGTAACTATCTGAAAAATAAGTGCGTTCTTGTTAATGGTGTGCTTCAGGCGCATGATACACGCTTTCAGACGACCTAACAGGAGAACATCATGAAAGCCATCGGTTTTACCCGCCCATTACCCGTTTCCAACCCTGAGGCCTTGCTCGACATCAATCTGCCCGAACCCGAACTGCGTCCGCACGATATTTTGGTTGCCGTGCAGGCGGTTTCGGTCAATCCTGTCGATGTGAAAGTTCGTGCGGCACATACGTCTGCGGCAGGAGAATACCGCGTATTGGGTTACGACGCGGCAGGCATCGTTCAGACAGTCGGCAGCGAAGTGCGGAACTTCAAAGTCGGCGACGAAGTGTATTACGCGGGCGCCCTCAACCGCCAAGGTTCAAACGCACAATTACAAGCGGTGGACGCGCGTATTGCCGCAAAAAAACCGCGTTCGCTGGATTTTGCCCAAGCCGCCGCTCTGCCGCTGACGGCAATTACTGCATGGGAAACGTTGTTCGACCGCTTGGATGTGAACAAACCCGTGGCAGGCGGCGCAAATGCGCTGCTCTTAATCGGCGGCGCAGGCGGGGTCGGCTCGCTTGCCATCCAGTTTCTGAAAAAGCTGACCGACATCCAAGTCATCGCCACCGCATCCCGCCCCGAAAGCCGTGCGTGGGTGGAGAAATTGGGTGCGGATTTTGTCATCAATCATCATGAAAACATGGCGGAACAGATTGCCGCGTTAAATATCGGCGCGCCATCGTTCGTTTTTTCCACCAACCATACCGACCGCCATCTGCCGCAAATCGTCGAGCTTATCGCCCCACAAGGCAGAATCGCGCTGATTGACGACCCTGAAACGTTGGACGTGAACCCGCTCAAAGGCAAAAGCCTGTCGCTGCATTGGGAATTTATGTTTACCCGCCCGCTGAGCGAAACGGCAGACATCGAACGGCAGGGCGAAATCCTTGCCGAAACCGCTCGGCTGGTGGACGAAGGCATCATCCGACCGACCGCCACCCAAATCCTGCACGGTATCAATGCTGCCAACCTGCGCCGCGCCCATGAGATGCTGGAACGCGGGGATATGGTAGGGAAGCTGGTGATCGAAGGCTGGGACAATTAAATCCGCCGATTATTCTTTACGCCGTTATGCCCGCTGGTGCCTGTATGGCATCCGAAATAACGGCAATCGAATATCCTAATTGAGCAGGTCGTCTGAAATTTGGTTTTCAGACGACCTTATTCATTCCACAAAGCCTGAAACGCTTTAACCACCGCTTCGGGATTTTCTGCTTCGGTAACGGCGCGGACGACGGCGAGTGAAGAAACGCCGGTTGCCAATACATCTTCGGCGTTGTTTAAATCGATGCCGCCGATGGCGACGACGGGCGTGCTGCCTGCCTGTTTCACATATTCGCGCAGTTTGTCCAAGCCTTGCGGGGCGGTGGGCATTTGCTTGGTCGTGGTCGGGAAAATCGCGCCGCTGGCGACGTAGCTGGGGTGTACGGACAGGGCGCGGTCGAGTTCGGCGACGGAGTGCGTACTCAAACCCAAACGCAAACCGGCGGCGGCGATGGCGGCAAGGTCGGCGGTGTCCATGTCTTCCTGCCCGAGATGCACGCCGTATGCGCCCGCTTCTATCGCCTCGCGCCAGTGGTCGTTGATGAAAAGCTGCGTGCGGCTGCCCTGACAGGCGGCGACGCAGTGGGCGATTTCGCGTTTTAATTCATCGCCGTACAAGGTTTTACAGCGCAGTTGCACCGTGTCGGCACCTGCTTTGACCATGCGCTCCACCCAATCGGCGGTGGGAACGACGGAGTAGAATTTGAGCGGGGATTTTAGGGGCGGGAAGGTCATGGGTGTCCTTTTTCATTTCTTACGGAGCAATAGGGGTCGTCTGAAACTCATTTCCTGCGTTTCAACAAGGCTTCTGCTTCGGGATAGTCTTTCAAGCGAAACGGATTGTCGTTCCGACCGTTTTTCTGTCTTTCGGGCTGTTCGGCAAGTGTGCTGCGGATTGCGCGGCGCAGGTGGGTTTCCAGTAGCTGCGGTGTTTCTTCTCCGACAGGCAGGGCGAAGAGCCGTTTGCTGTCCGTGCCGGCGAGAAAGCGTTCGCCTTCAACGGTGTTGCCTTTACCGTCAAACAGGACGATTTCGTAATACGGATAGCCTTGAACTGGTGGCGACACGATTTCAAAGCGGTAGGCAGCGCGTTCTTCGGTAGTTTTGTATGGCGAATGGCGAACTGCTTCCAGCCCGACAATCAGGTTTTTGTAGCGGTTGATGCGTTGCAAAATATCGCGTTCGGCAGCGGTGTAGGCAAACGGGTGCGGATAAAATTTGCCGTTTCGTTCGATGTCGGAAGCGGCGCGGCGAGTGTCGCTGGGGGCAACGGTATTGCCGCGTGCGTCCATCATGCCCCAAGTGCCGCCCTGTACGGCAGTGTGCTCTTCGTCCACGCGCACTTCTCGGCAGCCGTCGCAAAATGTGGCATAGCCGTATTCAAACGGTCCTGCCCAATCGTGTTGGGCGGGCGTGACCAAGTTGCCCGCGCGGTCGGCAAAACCGACCTTGCCGTCTTTTGAAACATAGCGGCGTTTGCCTTCCGAAAAATAGTCTGCGGTCAAGTCGTACATCATCGGCTGATATAAAAACCTGCCCTGCCGCGAATGCAGGAAAAACGGCGAATAGGCAACTTTGCCCCGAACTTCTCGGCTTTTATCCAGAAACAGTAACTCGTCACCAGTGGTTTCGCCGTGTTCGCAAATAAATTTGCAGTTGTATTGCGCAGGGACGATGATTTTGCCGCTTGTGGTTTTTGCACCGAATTTGCCGTTTTGTTTGAAATAAATGATTTTCTCGGCAGAACGCGGTTTGGGGTCGTCTGAAATCTTGGGCGCAGCAAGGGCGGCGGAGTGGGCGAGTAAGAGCGCAGGCAGTAAATACAGGGATTTCAGATTCATTGGAAACCTTGCTGATATTAAGTAGATTGATGACGATGCGGCGTTGGCGCGCCTTGTCGTATTATATTCATACAGGCTGGTGTCGGGGGATGCCGATTTGCTGTAAAACCTATGCCGTGGCGTTTTCAGACGACCTCAAACTTATTTTCCAATATACGCCAAACCGCTTTCTTCATCACGTTCGGGCGCGTCTTTTCCGTCAAACAGAGTCACTGCCAATCTGACGGCGGCGGCGGTTACGGCGGGGGAAATCATGAAGCCGTGGCGGAAAAGGCCGTTGATTTCAATCAGGCGTCGGGCGCGGCTGTAACGAATTTCGGGGTTGTGGTGGTTGAGCGTTGGGCGCAGGCCGGTGGCGATTTCGAGAATGTCGGCTTCGCCGAAGGCGGGGTGGACGGCATAGAGTGCGGATAAAAGTTCCAACCCGGAACGTACGCTGGCTGGGGCTTGGCTTTCGCTTTCGATTTGGGTCGCGCCGATGACGAAGACGTGGTTTTCTTTCGGGGCGATGTAGAGCGGGTAACGCGGGTGCAGCAGGCGCACGGGGCGGTTGAGCGTGATTTCGGGCGTATAAACCCGCGCCACTTCGCCGCGTATGCCGCGCAAGGTGCTGGTGTGTTCGGGGGATTGGTTCCACGCGGTTTTTGCACCGTAGCCGCGGCAGTCGATCAGCCAGTCGTATTGGGCGTGCAGGTCGTCGGGGGCGCATTCGTGTTCCCAATGGCAAGGGACGTTCAGCCCGTCCAAAGCGTCGGCAAGTACAGACAGCATCTGCCGCCCGTCGAGCTGGCCTTCGGTCGGCAGGTAAAGGCCGTCTGAAAAACGTCCGCCGAGTTGCGGTTCGCGTTCGGCGATTTCATCGGCGCGCCAACGGACGATTTCGTCATCCGCTACGCCACCGCGTTTGAGATGGCGGACGAACTCGTTGGATAATGGTTTGTCCTGTCCGTGCCACACAATCAGGCTGCCGTTTTCCTGCATCATGGTCGGTGTTTTCAGACGACCTTTGATGTTGCGCCAAAGCGGAATGCTCTGTCTGCCCAGTTTGATGACTTCAGGCGTGGCTTCGACCGCCTCCGAAGCCGGTGCGAGCATGGCGGCGGCAACATAAGCGGCGGCGTGTTCGCCTTTGCGCCCCCCTTTGTCAAAGAGGGCAACCGATAAACCTTGTTCTGCAAGTTGTAAGGCAGTTAGACGGCCGCAGAGGCCGCCGCCGAGAATGGCGATACGGGGCATGGTGGATTCCTTTGTAGTATGGTGCAATTGGGAAGTCGAAAGATAAGACGGAAGCGGAATCCACCGAATGGCGGGAAATGCGGGAAAGGGAACGGAAGCCTTTTCAGGCGTTTGACAGCTTGTTTCCTACGCAGGCATTACCCCGACAGGTTCTACGGATTCCGCTGATGCGGTCTCAGCTGTTTGCGGGAACAAGCAGCACTCCGACAAGAAGTTTCCAGTTTACATAAAATCGATTGCTTTGGCAAAGTCAGGTCGTCTGAAAAATGGGTTTCTGTATTTTCAGACGACCTGTTGCCAGACGTTTGGCCGGTTGGGGAAATAGCGTTAGGTAGAAGCGCATCGGCATTATTGATATATACTGTCGCCAATGAACAAGGGGCTTTGCGATGAAGTTCGTTTTTGCGAAAAGCACCGAAGTAGGTTTATTTATAGTGGATTCACTTAAATCAGGACAAGGCGACGAAGCCGCAGACAGTACAGATAGTACGGCAAGGCGAGGCAACGCCGTACTGGTTTAAGTTAATCCACTATAAATCAGGATTGGATTGTCAGGATTACCATGTTTCAGCTTGCTTATTTTCAAATGGTTGGTGCCGGTAAAGCACGCAATCAGGATGCTTTGTTTGACGGCACAGCGGTGCGGCAGGCCAGGCTGCACAAAACCCGCGTGTCCGAGGCGGACGATGCCGTTCGGCTGGCAGTGGCCGACGGTGTATCCAGCAGCCCTGCCGCGCATCTTGCCAGCCGGTTTTGGTTGGACGCCTTCGTGCGCGAGGGCGATGCGGAAGGGCGTTTCCTGCGAAGGTTGCACGGCAACTTCTGCGACACGCTTGCCGAGGAATATTTCGGCTCGTCCTCGACTTTCGCGTCGGCAGTCGTCGAGTCGGACGGTTTGTGCCGCATCTGCAATGTCGGCGACAGCCGTGTTTACCATATATCGGCAGAGGGGCGTTGGCGGCAGGTAAGCCATGACCACACTGTGTTGGCGGATTTAATCGAGCAGGGGGAAGCGCGGGCAGATACGGAATACGCCGATATGTACTATGCTTTGGCGCACTGCCTGATAGCGGATGATGAAGAAACCCATTTTAAAATTTTTACCGATTCATTTGCTCTGCAAAGAGGCGAGGCAGTTTTGGTTTGTTCTGACGGTCTGCACGATGCGCTATCTCATGAACGCTTGGAAGCATTATGGAACGCTTCCCCATCTTTGCTAGATAAGTTGGAAGCCTTACGCCGAGCAGTAAAAAGGGTTCCCTATCATGACGATTGTTCGGTAGCAGTATGCCTGCGGCAAGGATAGTGAACCAATCCTAAAATTGTTTACGCAGTTTCTTGAGAATATTTCAAAGGATTGGGGTAAAGGGTCGTCTGAAAAGGGATGCTTAGATTAATTTATATATACCGCATCACATATTTTAACCATCTCATCAACGCCGCCAGCAGTATGCCTATCGACAATCCCATCAAGGCTGCCTGCCACGTCCATTTGATCAGTAGCGCGCTGACCAAACCGCTGATTGCGCCGCACAGATATTTGTCGCGCCGTTTGAATTTAAACGTCTGCTCGGCTAAACCTTCTTCAATAAGCCAAGTTGCAAAGAGCGAAACCAACGCTAAAAATGAGCCGATAATAAGGCGCCAGGGCGTATCCACACGGCCAAGGACTTTATCCAGAATTATTTTCCCGTCGAATAACAGTCCGAGAATAATGGAGCCGGCCAGCAATATCACATAGCCCACCATGTTGCTGGTGACGAGCCAGTCAAGAATTCGTTCGCATAGTTTTTTGAGAAACTTCATGGGGTTTGTCGTAGGGTTGGATGGGAAAGTAACCTAAGTTTTCTTCGGGAAATCTGTTTTATTGTATTGAAGCTAAATTTTCAGACGACCTTCGGACTATTTCACGTTGCCTAATCCTGCCAAAACGATGCCCAGCCGAATTTTTCGGCAATATCGTCGCAAAGTTCCTCCTGCATGGTGGCAAGATTGGTGTAGCTGTTGGTGTCGTGTACAGAAAAATAGGCGGGCAGGGTGGAGGCGGTGTTTTGCGCGGCGGTTCGGAAGCAGTTCGCAAACCAATGGCTGAAATATTCGTGTAGCCCGCTGTAAAAATCGTCTACAGCATCCCATGCGTCTTCTTCGTCTTCTTCGTCTTCTTCGTCTTCTTCGTCTTCTTCGTTCTCGTCCTGTCCCAAGCCGTATATCTCGTCTTCCACATCTGCATCAAATTTAGGCAGGCATTCTTCGGGGAAGTCTATGATGCGGTCGCCTAAATAGCCTCCATTTGGGTTGCGCAGCCAGCCGCAAACAGAGAAATCCTGATATTCGTATTCCATAATCAGTGCCACGGCCTGATCAAATGATTTGTTTTCATCCGAAAAAAACCAATGCCTGCCCTGCAATATTTCTTGGATAAAGGCGGTCAGTTTTGGAGTGAGTTCGGCGCAGTCCTGCATAAATTGTGTTTTATATTGTTGCATCAGTTGCTTTGCTTGGGTGGAGAGCATGGTTTTTTCCTTGTTGTTGAAGGTTTAGGGTCGTCTGAAATTTGATAACCCGAAGGACAGGCTGCGCTTTCAGACGACCTTCGGCAGCAGATATTTAACAAGCGCAGGTCGGCTCAAACCGCAACAAAACGGTCAAATATTCCCGAAATATTGGGTTTGAACCCAACCTATGCCTTGTGTTCTCGCCGTAGTGCGGGCATGTGCTGCCTACGCGTCCTGTGTTCCAAAATAGCCTGAAACCGCAAGGATGGAGGCATTTGCGTTTTTCAGGCTGTCCCAATTTACCGCTGAATTTGTGAGGTAATCGTGCTGTCGGTAATCTTGTCGTCTTCCGCCAGCAGCATGGCTTTGGAGAGGACGACCGAGAGTGTGTTGTCGCCCTCAAACGGGATAAACAGCTTGTCGGATGCGTCTTTTTTGCGGCTGTCGGGTACGATGCAGAGGTATTGGTCGTCCGGCAGCATCAGGATGTTGCTGCTGCCGATGTGGATTTTGTAGGTGCGCAGTTTGCCCTGTACCACGAGGAAGTTACCGTCTATGTGGGCAACCTTGGCGATTTTCAGGCGCGGCAGCAGGGTTTCCAATACGGCTTTGCGGGTTTTGGCGACTTCGCCCAAATCGCCGAAGGAATAGCTCTGCCAGTAGCTGTAAAAACGCGCCTCGCCGCCGTTATCTTCCCAAGTCGGGTCGTTGCCCACGCTCGCCACGCCGACAAACAAATCGACGTCGCGCAATACTTCGGAAAACACGCGCGGCGGGATATCAATTAAGTCCAGAGCGGTGGCATGGTAATCGTCGTCCAACCGGTGAAAGCGCACTTGGTCGGTGCTGACATACTGCCAGATATAGCTTTCCGTCCATGCGTCTTCGCTGTCCACCGCGTTTGCCCAAAATTGGGCGAGCAGGTTGTATTCGGGCAATTCTAACGAGACGGTTGCGTCGTCGCCGCCGTCCCACGCGCCTGCCAGCGAGCCTCTCCAGCCGCGCCCTTTGGCAAGCGTCATGTATTGGTGTTGTTTCAGGATGTGGGCGGCAAAACGGTTGCTGTATGTTTTGGTGTTGATTTCGGCTTCGGTGAGCAGATAGATTTCACGATATGCCTGTTTCAGCGGCTGGCGGATTTCTTTGTCCAACAGCAGTTGACGCCACTGGGCGATGCTTTGCTGCGTGGCAAGCGCGGGATGCCACAAGCTGATTTGCAGGCAGTCTGAAACATCGGTTTGCGCGCCCGTTTCGTCCACCCATGTTCCGTCCAGCCACAATGCAGCGCGACCCTGCGTATCGTTTTCGTCGCGGAAAAACTGCCATATTAGCGGGCGCGTGAGGCAGGACATCAGTCCGTGTTGCCAGTAATACTGTTCGGCGTGTTCCAGCGGTACGCGGTGTTCGGAGCGCATCATTTGGTCCAAGCGGTCGCGTTGGGCGGTGAGCGTGGTGTTGAGGTTTTTTTGTGTGGCTTTGAGCTTTTTCAGTTTGTCGGCATGGTCGGTTTTCACGAAGGCGGGTACGGTTTTCTGCGGCGAGCCGTCGGGTTTGAACCAGCGCAGTTCGGACTTGCCTACGCCCGTTACCGCCAGACGGCAGGTGTAGCCGCCGAAGTCGTAGTCACGGCAGCCTTCCTGCAAGCCGAAGCTGTCCACCGCCATGTCTTCGATTTCGTTGCGGGATACGCCTCGCTGCGCAGCGGCTTCGTCCAAATATTTGGCAATCGCGCTCTGCACGTTGCTGAACTTAATCCGCAGGCGCAGGCGTGAAAGGCAGGCAATGCCGTCCAGCCCTTTGGAGCGGAACAGCGCGTAGAAACAGGCGTTGCCCACGGAAGCATAGCGCGCGCCGAGATTGGGGATTTTGTCGTATGAATGCAGCGCAAGTTGGGTAAGAGCGGACAGGGTGGCGCTGTCGTGGAAATGGCTGCACATCCACACCAGCCCTTTGAGCACGGTTTGGTTGACGCTGCAAACAGGCAGGACATGGGTGCTGTAACTGTATTCTCCGTGGGTGACGGTTTCGGTCTGCACTTCGCTGCCGCAGACAAATTCTATCCAGCCGTGCAGCATTTTTTTGAACCTGTCTGCACCCAGAGTGTCAATCAGCGTTTTAGCCTCTTTCAGGTATTTTTCGCTCGGCTTGCTCGCATTGGCGGACAGGGCAAGCGCAAGGATCTTGCTCCATACTTCCTGCTGTTCGGGCGGTAGAGCGGCAAGTTGCGGATTGGCGTATTGGGAAAACTCGTTGTCTTGGGCGGGGAAACAGGCTTCGTCGGAACCGCCCGCCAGTTCTGCCAGAATGGCAAGGTTGGCGGTAGCGGCTTTCTTGTTCCACAGGCTTTCCATAAAGACGCGGTAACGGTCGCAGGCGTTTTTCAGGCATTCCGAAAGCGTATCGCTCGGATTGGGAAACTGTTTTTTGATTTGGTTGATCAGATATTTGAGCGGATAGAAATCTATCTGCTGCTTGGACAGTCCGTTGTCGTCCAGCATGGCGGCAAAAATGCGCTGCACATCCTGCTCCGTCATCGGCAGCGTTTTACGCGCCAGAGCCATCGCCACCGCTACACGGATGGTGCTGTAATTGTTTATTCCGTCCCCGTCCTTGTTTTTATAGTGGATTAAATTTAAATTAGGACAAGGCGACGAAGTCGCAGACAGTACAGATGTAGTGGATTAAAATTGCAATGATACGGCGTTGCCAACGCCCTTATGTACTACCCGTACACGGCGGGCGTTGCCGCCTTGTCTCATTTTTATTTTAATCCACTATAAAAACTTTATTCCGTCCCCAGCCGCGTATCAAATCAATACAGTGGATCAGGAAATCGACGCGGTATTCGGGCGCGGCTTTCTCCACTTCGGCAAAGCTGGGGCAGAGTTTCAGGTTTATCGTGTCGTATTTGTTCGAACGTTTTTGGCGCCATTCCTTTTGCAGTACGTCGAGAATCTGATTGAACTCGGCACGGCGATTGTCGGAAATCTGCACGGTTTGGTTTTGGGTCATGGGACTTTCCTTGCGTATCAATGTGTTGGTTATTTTGCGGTAAAGACGAACAACGTCGGTAAGGGTTTTCTTGTCCGCACTATTCAGGCTGTATCGGGTGGTTTCGGCAAAGGCACGGTAGCGTTGCGCGGCGGTTTTCAGGCTGCCTATCCGCCCACCAGCGGCGTGAGTTTGATGAAATTGACGACCAGTCCGTCATGCAGGTACACCATGTCGTCCAGCGTTTCCAACTGACGGTTGTCGGCAAGGATGAAAAACGCGTTCTGCTCAAAAGCTTTTAGGGCGATAGCGATTTGCTTTTCCGCGTCCACGGGCTGCGGATTTGCCCCCTTTTTGCCGCGCGATTCCTGAATTACGATGTCGCCGCGATCTGTGGGGATAACGAGGCTGTGGCGCAGCAAGGCATCAGCGGCGCGGTCGTTATAGGCGGTAACTTCCTGCCGTACGCGTTCGGCAATCAGCTCCGCTGCGCTGATGTGGTTGGTTCGGAACTTCAAAAACAGTTCGTGCAGCACTTTGCCGGCGAGGTTTTGGTCTTGGATGGTGATGGTAGCTGCAATCATGGATGACTCCTCCAAACAGAAAACAAATGAATCATACTGTTTTTTGGGCGTTTCAGGCAGCCTGAAACAAAACATCCTGCACTTTGATAGAGGTAAGTGCAGGATGCTATTTACATTTTAGTTATGTAGGAACTTTGTTTAACTTCGTTGAAGCTCACGTTTTCAGACGACCTTTGGCGGCAGGTATTTACTTGCTTCGCGCAAGCTCAGTTTGGCCATTTTGTGCCGGTGTCGGTTGATAAAGCCTTGTACCCATTCGGGGTTGGTTTTGCTGTAATCGCGCAATGCCCAGCCGATGGCTTTGTTGATGAAAAATTCTTTTTGCCCCAGATTGTTGCAGATGATTTTTTCCAGCAGTGCGGTGTCGGTGTGCTGTTTGCGGAGCAGTTGGTGGTCGATGGCGACGCGGCGCAGCCAGATGTTGTCGTCCGTGCTCCATGCCAATAGGACGGCATTGACTTCGGGGTGGCGCAGGGCGATGCCGCCGACAATGCGGTCGAGGACGTCGGAGCTGTCCCACCATGATTTTTCGGTAATCAGCGTTTGCAAACGCGGGATGTCCTGCGGGGTCAGGTGCTGCTGCATTTTTTTCAGGTATTCGAGCGCGGCGTATTGCAATTCGCGGTGCGGGTCGTCCCAGCAGCGGCGCACGAAATCCCAATCGACCGGCTGTTTGGCGGCGCCTTTGAAAAACGGGCTGCACAGGCGGGTAAGCTGGGGTTTACCGATGCCGAAATAGGCAAAACGGTGTTTCATGTATGCCTGCATCGGCACGGCGCGTTCGGGGTTGGCGTGTTGTTGCAGGACGGCGAGCAGGGCGGGGTAGTCCATACGTTTTTCCTTTTTGCAGGAGATGGCAGGGTTTGGGGTCGTCTGAAATCTTGGTCTTTGTTCTGCTTCCCTTTCGCCGCGCTGGTTTTTTAGCGGAAACATTTTCATCCTAAATGTGGGTGCAGCGCCTCTCGAAAAATCTTGGCGGGTTGTCTGGCTGAATCTGTTTTCTGTTTTTCTTTGATATGGCGGGTTCTTTGAAAGGATTTGTTTTCAGACGACCTCTTCTTCCAAATCGCCTTCGCGGGTTTCGCGCAGGTGTTCGCGCAGGCGTTGGAGTTCGTGTTTGTCCAGCCACTTGCGGCGGCTGCGTTGCAGGAGGATGACGAGTGCGGAGATTTCGTTGCGCATATTGGTGCTGAGCCAGAGGAAGCCCTGCCATTCGTAATGGAGGCGGGCGGCGAGTTTGCCCAGCTCGGGATTGATGGAGGTGTCGATGCGGATGCGGCGGGCGTAGTGGCCTTTGATGAGGCGGACGGTCAGGCGCAGGTCGCGTTGGAGGCGGTTGAAATGGCGGTCGAGGAGGCGGATTTCGTGTTCGTTGAGGGTGGGGGCTTGCAGCTTGGCGGCGGTGGTGAGGAGCAGCTCGGTGGTGTTGACGATTTTGCGGTGGGCGTGCTGCATGGCTTCCATCATGGCGGGGCTGATGTGGCTTTCGCCCGATGTGGCGGCGAGGTGGCTGCGGCTTTTGACCATGCGGGCGTTGATTTGGCGCATTTTGACCATGTTTTGCTCCAGCCGCTCGCGGGTCATGCGTTTGCCGTTGCTGATTTCGGCAATCATTTTGCCGCATTCGGTCAGGTTGTCGGCAAGCATAAACCGCCACATGAGCGTGGAGCGCAGGGGAAGGAGTTTGGCGGCGACAATGGCGATGGCGGCGCCGATCAGGACGTTCATGGCGCGCATAAGCCCGCTGTCGAGCCAGTTGTTGCTGTTGTCGCCGATGAGCATGCACATGGTCAGTCCGGCAAGCATGGGGACGTAGCCGTTTTTGCCGACCGCCGCCCAACCTGCGGCTGCGCTGGCGGTACCGACGGTCAGGTAAAAGAGGATGCCGCCGTGGAAGTAGTGTTGGTTGAGCCACAACAGGGTCAGGCCTGCGCCCAAACCGATGACGGTACCGAGCATGCGTTCGACGGCTTTGGAGTAAATCGCGCCTTGAAATTGGAGCATGCCGAGTACGACGAAGACGGTCATGCCTATCCATTCGCCGTGTTGGAGGTGGAGGAGTTTGGCAAGCAGGGTGGCAAACAGTACGGCCAGTCCGAGCCGGACGGCGTGTATGTGGCGGCGGTAGCGGTAGCGTTCGTAGGAGTTGAGCCAGCGTTTGACGAAGCGTTCGCGTTGTGAGGCGTTCATGATTGGGGCTATCTTGTTGAGATTTTTGGGTTTATCGGGCGGTATTGTAACGGGAATCGATAGGGAGATACAGGTTTCTGAATAAAGGATTTTCGGCTGGGCTGAAACAGATTGGTTTGGGGAGATTCGGTAAAAGGCAAAAGGTCGTCTGAAACGCTGTATGGTGTTTCAGACGACCTTTTTAACCGGGCTATGGGTTTACCAAATATCGGATTTGATTTTGCGTTTCAAGCCCGGATGTTCGGAAAGTTTGAAGACGGGGTCTTTGCCCATTTTCAGTTTCGCCGTGTAGTCCCTCAACAGCAGGAAGGCAAGCGGAGAGAGGATCAGGATGGCGACCAGGTTAATCCATGCCATCGTACCCATCGCCATATCCGCCATATCCCAAATCAGCGGGACGTTGGCGACTGCGCCGAAATATACCCAGCCCAAAACGAGCATGCGGAACAAGGCGGTCAGCAGCCAATGGTTTTTGATGAACTGCACGTTTGATTCGGCATAGGCATAGTTGCCGATGACGGTAGAAAAGGCAAACATAAACAGAATGATTGCCAAGAAGTCTGCGCCCCATGCACCGACTTGGCTGATAATCGCTGCTTGGGTCAGCTCTGCGCCGTTCAAATTGCCGTAAGGTTGTTGGTAAACCAAAACGATAAACGCCGTGCAGGAACATACGATAATCGTATCGACGAATACGCCCAGCATTTGAATCATGCCTTGGGAAACAGGGTGTTTGACTTCGGCTGCCGCGGCGGCGTTAGGCGCAGAACCTTGACCTGCCTCATTGGAATACAGGCCGCGTTTGATACCGATCATCATGGTTTGCGAAATCAAACCGCCGAGCAGGCCGCCGCCGGCTGCTTTAAAGTTGAACGCGCTGTCAAAAATCTGACCGAAGACGTGCGGAATCAGGCTGATGTTGGTGATGATGATGTAGAGTGCCATCAGCAGATATAAAGTCGCCATCAGCGGAACAAGCATTTCGGCAAAGCGGGAAACGCGGCGGATACCGCCGAAAATAATCGGCGCAGTCATGATGACCAATGCGACGCCGACCGCATGTTCGTCCCAGCCCCACGCGGCTTTGGCGGTTACGGCGATGGTGTTGGTTTGAACGGCTTCATAAACGAATCCGAAGCAGAAAATCAGGCTCAATGCAAATACGATGCCCAACCATTTTTGCCCCAAGCCTTGGGTAATATAGTAAGCAGGACCGCCGCGGAAATGATGGTTGTCATAATCGCGGATTTTGAACAACTGCGCCAGTGAAGATTCGACAAACGCCGAACTCATACCGATCAATGCGGTGATCCACATCCAAAATACCGCGCCCGGACCGCCGCTGCTGATGGCAATCGCCACGCCCGCGATGTTGCCCACGCCTACGCGGCTGGCAAGTCCGGTAACGAAAGCCTGAAACGGCGTAATACCGTGCGGATCATCGCCTTGTTGGCGCCCGCCGAGCATTTCTTTGATACTGCGTCCGAGCAGGCGGAATTGTACGAAACCGGTGGCAACTGTGAAAAACAGCCCTGCACCCAACAGGACATATACCAGCCCTGTCCACATCGGATCATTGATTTTCTGAACCAATTGGTGCAGCGATTCGGTAAAGTTGTTATCCATAAAAACCTTTCTGAGTTTGAATGACGGACGGTTTGCCGCCGTTCGGAAGTAGTGCATTGTAACAGACTGTCAACAAATTGAAAAAGTTTTATATTGGCGTGAAATAATATATCTAATTAATTGATATTCAATAATTAAAATCCTTGATTGGGGGCGGCTGAGGCCGGATCTGCTTTCCTGTACGAAGCGGACAAATGCCTGAAAGAGGTCGTCTGAAAACGGGTTGGGCCTGTCTCGGAACCGGGTGCAAAGTGCCGTATATTTCCCAACTGTTACCGCTTGTTATTCAATTGCGCCGAAAAATACGGTTTACGTTAGAATGCCATCCGAAATTCCGGCTGTATGGCGATAAACGCGGCAGCCCGGTTTCAGACGACCTTTGTGCCACAAACAGGAAAATCTATGCATGCTACGATTCAAAGCCGTTTCGCGCCGATTTTATACGTCGTAATATTTTTTGCGGGCTTTCTGACCGCCTGCCTTTGGTTTAACCCCAAAGACTATCTTGCTGATTTGGCGCCCGTTGTTGCCGCGGTTTGCGCCGTTGCGCTGGTGTGGTTGGCATGGACGGCGGTTTCAGTCATTGCGCGGAAAAAGAACGAATGGCTGCGCAGGGAAAAATTGATACAGCAGGAAAAAGTCCATCCCGTCTTGCATGCTTCCCTTCAAAGCGTGGAAGAACAGCCGGAGATGCTGGCATTGACTATCCGAAACCACGGCAAAGGCATGGCGAAAAACATCCGCCTGCAAGTGTCGTCCGTGTCCGATAAAGCGGCGGAACGCGCTATCGTTGAAGCGGTCAGCAAATTGGTTATCGTTGGCGACGGCTTGGATATGCTGGCCTCGGGAGAAGTGTACGGCAGCGTCTTTGGCGATATCCGCGAGCTGTCGGCAAGTCTGCCGGAGAAAAAATTCGGCGGCATCATGAAGCTCGTCATGACGTATTGCAATGTGTTCGGCGAAACCTGTATCTCCGAAACATCTTTGGATTTGAGCCTGCTCAACGCGGTGGAGCTGTCCGAAGCCGAACACAAACCCAGCAAATTATTGTATTGAGACCTTTGCAAAAATAGTCTGTTAACGAAATTTGACGCATAAAAATGCGCCAAAAAAATTTCAATTGACTAAAACCTTCCTAATATTGAGCAAAAAGTAGGAAAAATCAGAAAGGTTTTGCATTTTGAAAATGAGATTGAGCATAAAATTTTAGTAACCTATGTTATTGCAAAGGTCTCGTATTGATGCTGGCTGAGTCTGACCCCAAAGGTCGTCTGAAACGCATTTTTGCGAAGCAGGTAAAAATAGCTTCTGGAAAATGAAAGCCGTTTCAGACGACCTTTATGATTGTCTTTACGCGCCAACCTCTTTATAATGCGCACACTTTTACGGGAGTAGCCATCTGATTTTCACTGACAATCAGAGCCGTTATCAACATAATTGACCGAGTTCGACAAAGATCGGTCATGGTGGCGGCATCTTCCTGACAACAGGAAGACAGGCAAGACGTAAGCGTTGTCCATACCCTTGCGGGCGGTATGTGCAACGCTTTTTGTTTTTGCCCGCTTCGGTTGAGTATCTTATGGAAGCATTTTTCTCTTCAATGTTGGGCGTTGCCATTGCCGAAATCGGCGATAAAACGCAACTGCTCGCCCTTTTCCTTGCCGCTCGTTTCGCCCAGAAAAACGCGGTAGTCTCCGGTATCTTCATTGCCACTTTACTGAATCATTTGGTCTCCGCATTTGTCGGCGTATGGCTGGCGGAAACCGTTTCCCCCGATACCGTCAAATGGGCGGTCGGCATCAGCTTCATCGCGGTCGGCTTGTGGCTGCTCCTGCCCGATAAAGATGAAAATCCCGACAGCCGTTGGCTTAAATACGGCGCGTTCGGGGCGACGGTTTTCCTGTTTTTCATGGCGGAAATCGGCGACAAAACCCAAATCGCCACGGTCTTGCTGGCGGCAAAATACCAATCCTTATCCATGGTCGTACTCGGCAGCGTTGCCGGATTGATGTTGGCAACTGTCCCAGTGGTTTATCTGGGCGATATGCTGATGAAAAAAATCCCCGCCAAAGCCGTGCGGATTTCCGCCTGCGTACTGTTTTGCGTATTGGGCGTCATCACTTTGGCGGGCGGCGGCATTATGTTGAAATAGGTCGTCTGAAATGTGGGAAATCTTATTCAGACATCCGGATTTTGTCGCCGTCAACAAACCTTGCGGCGTATCCGTACATCAGGAAGAGGGCGAAGTCAGCCTGACGCAGACGCTGGCGGCGCAACTCGGCCTTGAGCAGGTTTGGCTGCTGCACCGATTGGACAAGCTGACCAGCGGCGTGCTGCTGTTTGCCCTGAACCCGCAAAGCGCGTCGGCGTTGGCGCAGCAGTTTGCCGCCAAAACCATGCGTAAAACTTATTTGGCGCTGGCAACGGACAAGCCGTCTAAGAAGCAAGGTTGGATCAAAGGCGATATGGAAAAATCGCGGCGGGGCGTATGGAAACTGACGCGCGGCATGGAAAATCCCGCTGTGACCGAATTTGGCAGCCGCAGCTTAGAACCCGGCCTGCGCCTGTTCGTCCTGCATCCGCATACGGGCAAAACCCACCAACTCCGTGTCGCCATGAAAAGCTTGGGCAGCCCGATTTTGGGCGATACGCTCTACGGCGGGAAGCCTGCATCGCGGATGTTTCTCCACGCTTGGAAAATCAAATTCGACTATCAAGGTCAGACGTTTGAAATTGTCGCGCCTTTGAGTGAGGAATGGCCGTTTGGGAATATAGTGGCTTAACTTTAAACCGGTACGGCGTTGCCTCGCCTTAGCTCAAAGAGAATGATTCTCTAAGGTGCTGAAGCGCCAAGTGAGTCGGTTCCGTACTATCTGTACTGTCTGCGGCTTCGTCGCCTTGTCCTGATTTAA
>CAUSKT010000035.1:0-23784 GCA_963532335.1 uncultured Neisseria sp.
GCGTGTATTCGACGGGCTGTTTGAGCAGGGCGCGGAGGAAGGTGTCGTTTTTCAAGGGGGTCATAGGCTGTTGCCGGAGGGTGGGTTGGGAAACGGACGGCCATTATAAACCACAGGTTCGGAAATCCGCACGTTTGCGGGAGGAGAGGCCGTCTGAAAGGCGCGTTTTGCGCCGTCGGATGCTTTGCGTATAATGGCCGCCTGCCAAAATCAAGGAATACCGTATGCTTATCCACCCGCAATTCAATCCTGCCGCTTTTGAACTCGGCCCGCTGGCCGTGCGCTGGTATGCACTCAGCTATATCGTCGGCTTCGTGCTGTTCATGTGGCTGGGCCGCCGCCGTATCCGTCAGGGTAACACGCCGTTTACGGCCGAAATGTTGGACGATTTCCTGACTTGGGGTGTGTTGGGTGTGATTTTGGGCGGACGGCTCGGTTTCGTGCTGTTTTATCAGCCGGAATACTATTTCAGCCACCCTGCGGAAATGATTAAGGTGTGGCAGGGCGGCATGTCGTTTCACGGCGGTTTTTTGGGCGTGGTCGCCGCCAGTTGGCTGTTTGCCCGCAGGAAGGGCTTGAAATGGATGCAAGTGTTGGATTTTATCGCCCCCCTTGTGCCGCTCGGACTGGCTTCGGGGCGTATCGGTAATTTTATCAACGGCGAATTGTGGGGGCGGGTTACTGATCCGTCGAATTTCTGGGCGATGGGTTTCCCGCAGGCGGCGCAAGTCGATGCGCACTTGGCGCAAAGTAACCCGCAGTGGGCGGAATGGCTGTTGCGATACGGCTCTCTGCCGCGTCATCCGTCGCAGTTGTACCAGTTTGCTTTAGAAGGTTTGATGCTGTTTGTGCTGGTATGGTGGTTCTCGCGCAAACCCCGGCCGGTTGGGCAAACAGCTATGTTGTTTTTGGCGGGTTACGGCGTATTCCGCTTCATCGCCGAATATGCCCGCCAGCCCGATGACTATCTCGGCCTGCTGACTTTCGGTTTGTCTATGGGGCAGTGGTTGAGTCTGCCGATGGTGTTGTTAGGTGTGGCCGGTTTTGTCTATTTCGGTCAAAAAGGGAAGGATGTGCAGTAAAAGAGGCCGTCTGAAAACAACAAACCGGATGCGAGAGTATCGGATACGCTTGCCAAGTTTGCCCGCCTTCGGCTACAATTCGCGCTTTCTCAAATACAGGCACGTAGCTCAGTTGGTTAGAGCACCACCTTGACATGGTGGGGGTCGTTGGTTCGAATCCAATCGTGCCTACCAAATTTCCCAAACGGCATTTATGCCGTTATTTTTTAATGTTTTGGAGCTTTTTTGATGTTGAACATTACCTTGCCGGACGGCTCAGTCCGCCAATACGAATCGCCCGTTACCGTGGCACAGATTGCCGCGTCTATCGGAGCAGGTTTGGCGAAGGCGACGGTGGCGGGTAAGGTAAACGGCAAATTGGTCGATGCGTGCGATCCGATTACCGAAGATTCAACCGTCCAAATCATTACCCCGAAAGACCAAGAAGGCGTTGAAATCATCCGCCACTCTTGCGCCCACCTTGTCGGTCATGCGGTCAAGCAGCTCTATCCTAATGCAAAAATGGTTATCGGCCCCGTCATTGAAGAGGGCTTTTATTACGATATTGCTACGGAAAAACCGTTTACGCCTGAAGATGTTGCCGCTATTGAAGCGCGTATGAAAGAATTGATTGCTCAGGATTATGATGTAATCAAAATCATGACTCCGCGAGCCGAAACCATCAAAATTTTCCAAGATCGCGGCGAAGAATACAAACTGCGCCTGATTGAAGATATGCCCGAAGTTGAAGCTATGGGTATGTATCATCATCAGGAATATGTCGATATGTGCCGCGGTCCGCACGTTCCGAACACCCGCTTCCTGAAAAACTTCAAGCTGACCAAGCTGGCAGGCGCATACTGGCGCGGCGACAGCAATAATGAAATGCTGCAACGTATTTACGGCACCGCTTGGGCGACAAAAGACGAATTAAAAGCCTATATCCAACGCATTGAAGAAGCAGAAAAACGCGACCATCGCAAATTGGGCAAGCAACTGGATTTGTTCCACTTGCAAGACGAAGCGCCGGGTATGGTGTTTTGGCATCCCAAAGGTTGGGCTTTGTGGCAGACCATTGAGCAGCATATGCGTAAAGAGCTGAATGCCGCCGGTTATAAAGAAGTCAAAACCCCCCAAATCATGGATAAAACCTTTTGGGAAAAATCCGGTCACTGGGATAACTACAAAGACAATATGTTCGTAACCAGTTCGGAAAAGCGCGAATACGCGGTTAAACCGATGAACTGCCCAGGACATGTTCAGATTTTTAATAACGGTCTGCGCTCGTACCGCGATTTGCCAATGCGTTTAGCAGAATTTGGTTCTTGCCATCGCAACGAGCCGAGTGGCGCACTGCATGGACTGATGCGTGTTCGCGGTTTTGTACAGGATGATGCGCATATTTTCTGTACCGAAGATCAAATCGTTAGTGAGGCCCGAGCATTCAATGAATTGCTGGTTCGTATTTACAAGCAATTCGGTTTCCATGATGTGTCCGTCAAACTTTCACTGCGTCCTGAGAAGCGTGCCGGTTCAGACGACGTGTGGGATAAGGCAGAACAAGGTCTGCGCGAAGCATTAACTGCTTGCGGTGTGGAATGGGACGAGTTGCCGGGTGAAGGTGCGTTCTACGGACCTAAAATCGAATATCATGTTAAAGATGCATTGGGACGTTCTTGGCAGTGTGGTACGCTGCAACTGGACTTTGTATTGCCGGAACGCTTGGATGCAGAATATGTAACCGAAAACAATGACCGCGCCCGTCCGGTAATGTTGCACCGCGCCATTTTGGGTTCTTTGGAACGATTTATCGGTATTTTGATTGAAAACCATGCAGGTTCTTTCCCACTATGGTTGGCGCCGGTTCAAATGGTGATTATGAATATCACCGAAAATCAAGCAGATTACTGCCGTGAAGTGGCTGCCAAATTGCAGGCTGCAGGCTTCCGTGTAGAGCTGGATTTGCGTAACGAAAAAATCGGTTACAAAATCCGTGATAACAGCCAATACCGCTTCCCTTATCAAATCGTTGTCGGCGATAAAGAGAAGCAAGAAAACAAAGTGGCCGTGCGCCGCAAAGCAGAAGACTTGGGTTCTTTGGATTTGGATGATTTCATTGCACAACTGCAGCAAGAAATCGCGGACGCCCTCGTCAACCATTAATTTTTATAGGAGTATTCATCATCGCTCAAGAACGCGAAGCACGAATCAATGGCGAAATTACCGCCAAAGAAGTGCGTTTAATCAGTGAGTCAGGCGAACAGCTTGGTGTCGTATCGGTTCGTGAAGCTTTGGCCATGGCCGAAGAGCAGGATGTGGATTTGGTAGAGATTTCCCCTACTGCCAAACCGCCCGTATGCAAACTGATGGATTACGGTAAATATAAATACCAACAAGCCAAGAAACGCGACGAAGCCAAGAAAAACCAGAAGCAGGTACAAATTAAGGAAATCAAATTCCGTCCGGGTACTGATGAAGGCGATTATCAAATCAAAATGCGCAACATCAACCGCTTCTTGGCTGACGGCGATAAAGTCAAAGTAACGCTTCGTTTCCGTGGTCGTGAAATGGCTCACCAGCAACTCGGTGCGCAACTTTTAGAGCGCGTAAAAGAGGATTTGGCGGAAGTGGCCCAAATCGAATCCTTCCCTAAAATGGAAGGTCGTCAAATGGTGATGATGATTGCACCGAAGAAAAAATAAAGTTATAATTTTCAGCTTACTCCGATTGCCGCTTCGGAGTAAGCTTTTGATTGGCGGCAAAAACCGTGGCGTTTTGGGTTCAAGTGTTTGAAACCAATGTTTTAAAACCCCCTGATGCCTTATCTAATAACGAATGGAGTTTTCCCATGCCTAAAATGAAAACCAAGTCTAGCGCGAAAAAACGCTTCAAAGTACTGGGTAACGGCGGTGTAAAACGCGCTCATGCGTTCAAACGCCACATCTTGACTAAAAAGACCACTAAAAACAAACGCCAACTGCGCGGTACCTCTATGGTAAACGATCGCGATTTGGCTTCTGTTGCTAAAATGTTACCCTACGCTTAAGGAGTTTAGAATATGCCACGCGTAAAACGCGGTGTAACCGCTCGTGCCCGTCACCAAAAAATCTTCGCGTTAGCCAAAGGCTACCGCGGTCGTCGTAAAAACGTATACCGCGTTGCCAAGCAAGCGGTAATGAAAGCCGGTCAATACGCATACCGTGACCGTCGTCAACGCAAACGCCAATTCCGTCAATTGTGGATTGTCCGTATTAATGCAGGTGCCCGTGAAAATGGTCTGTCTTACAGCAAATTCATGAACGGTCTGAAACGTGCCTCTATCGAAATCGACCGCAAAGTATTGGCTGATCTGGCTGTATTTGATAAAGCCGCTTTTGCACAATTGGTTGAGAAAGCTAAAGCTGCTTTGGCTGCTTGATCCAAAAAATTTGAAAAGGAAGCTACGGCTTCCTTTTTTCTTTGTCTGAAGAAAGTCTATGTGATTGATTTTCTTTCTTTAAAGTCTATTTTTTTGAATTGATTTGCGCTAAAATACGCCGATTCTATCAAACGGATTGGCCGTAAACGATAAAAGGTCGTCTGAAAAGTTTGGCAACACCAAACCATACAGGCGGCCTCATTGTTTCAGACGACCCATCATCAACCGACAGACGATAAAACCACTATGGAAAATGTAAACCGTATCGTTGCAGAAGGCATTGCCGCAGTAGAAGCCGCGCAAGACTTCAACGCTCTAGAACAAATCAAAGCCCGTTATCTTGGTAAAACCGGCGAGTTGACCGGACTTCTGAAAACCTTAGGTCAAATGTCGCCTGAGGAGCGCAAAACCATAGGTGCGCATATCAATGAGTGCAAAAACCAGTTTCAGATGGCCTTTAACAATAAACGCGATGCCCTCAACGAAGCCAAACTGCAAGCCCAGCTTGCCGCCGAAGCACTCGATATTACCCTGCCTGGACGCGCGCAGGAAAATGGCGGTCTGCATCCCGTAACCCTGACTTTGCAGCGCGTGGTCGAACTCTTTCACGGCATGGGTTTTGAAGTGGCAGACGGCCCGGAAATCGAAGATGATTTCCACAACTTCCAAGCCCTGAACATTCCTGCAAACCACCCGGCACGCGCCATGCAGGATACGTTCTACGTTGAAAACGGCGATGTTTTGCGTACGCACACTTCCCCGATTCAAATCCGCTATATGCTCGATAAAAAAGAGCCGCCCATCCGCATTATCGCCCCCGGCCGCGTTTACCGTGTGGACAGCGACGCGACGCACTCGCCCATGTTCCACCAAGCTGAAGGCCTGTGGGTGGAAGAGGGCGTAACCTTCGCCGATTTGAAAGCCGTGTTCACCGACTTTATCCGCCGCTTTTTCGAACGCGATGATTTGCAAGTGCGTTTCCGTCCGTCTTTCTTCCCGTTTACCGAACCGTCAGCCGAAATCGACATCATGGGCGAAAACGGCAAATGGCTGGAAGTCGGCGGCTGCGGCATGGTGCATCCCAACGTGTTGAAAAACGTGAATATCGACCCCGAAAAATACACCGGTTTCGCCTTTGGTATCGGTCTCGACCGCTTTGCCATGCTGCGTTACAACGTGAACGATTTGAGACTGTTTTTTGATAACGATTTGAACTTTTTGAAGCAGTTTGCGAAATGATTGTGCAGGCTGCCTAAAAGAAACTGCCCTAACAAAGTTAAAAAGCAGCCTGCACTCCCAAGCAAACAGGTCGTCTGAAAACAAAATCTGATAAAAAGTTAATTAGTTGATTGAGAACATAACATGCAATTCTCCTACTCATGGCTGAAAACCCAAGCCGATACCGAACTTTCCGCCGATAAGCTGGAACATTTGTTAACCATGTCCGGCTTGGAAGTGGAAGAAGCCGAGACTGCCGCGCCTGCGTTTACGGGCGTGGTGATTGCCGAAGTGAAATCCGTTGAAAAACATCCTGATGCCGACCGTTTGAACGTTACCCAAGTCGATGCGGGTACGGGCGAGTTGGTGCAGATTGTGTGCGGTGCGCCGAATGTGAAAGCGGGCATCAAAGTGCCGTGTTCGTTGCCGGGTGCGGTGTTGCCGGGCAATTTCAAAATCAAGCCGACCAAGATGCGCGGCGTGGTGTCGAACGGGATGTTGTGTTCCACCGACGAACTCGGTTTGCCTGATGACGGCGTGAACGGCTTGCACATTCTGCCGCAAGATGCTCCCGTCGGCGCAAACATCCGCGAATATCTGGATTTGGACGATACGGTGTTCACGCTGAAAATCACGCCGAACCGTGCCGACTGCCTGAGCATTAAAGGCATTGCGCGCGAAGTGTCCGCGCTGACGGGTTGCGCGTTCAAGCAGCCTGCAATCCATGCCGCGCCAATCACGGGTAGCCGCAAACAGCCCGTGCAGATTGATGCGCCTGCCGATTGCGGTCGTTTTATCAGCCGCGTGATTGAAAACGTGAACGCGCGAGCCGCTACGCCGGATTGGATGAAGCAGCGTTTGGCGCGCAGCGGCATCCGCAGTATTTCCGCGCTAGTGGACATTGGTAATTATGTGATGCTGGAAATCGGTCAGCCGATGCATGTTTTTGATGCCGACAAACTTTCAGGCAGCCTGCACATCCGCCGCGCGCGCGAAGGTGAAACGCTGGAATGCCTGAACGAGAAAACTGTCTCTCTGTCTGAAAACACGCTGGTAGTGGCCGATGAAAAAGGCGCGTTGAGTTTGGCAGGTTTGATGGGTGGCGCGGCAAGCGCGGTTTCAGACGACACGCAAAATATCGTGCTGGAAGCGGCTTGGTTTGCGCCTGAAATCATCGCCGGCAAATCGCGCCAATATGGTTTTGGTTCGGATTCGTCGTTCCGCTTTGAGCGCGGCGTGGATTACCGTTTGCAGGCTGATGCTATCGAACGCGCTACCGAATTGGTTTTGCAAATCTGCGGCGGTGCGGCAGGTGAAATGGTGGAAGCGTTGGGCAGGCTACCTGAAAACAAACAGGTCGAATTGCGTTTAGGTCGTCTGAAAACCGTGTTGGGCGTGGACATTCCTGCCGAACAGGTGGAAACCATTTTGCAGCACTTGGGCTTGCAGCCTGAAAAAACGGCGGAAGGCTTCCGAGTTACCGCGCCGAGCTTCCGTTTCGACATCGAAATCGAAGCCGATTTGATTGAAGAAATCGGCCGCGTTTACGGCTATGAAAATATCCCCGACGATTACACGTCAGGCCGTCTGAAAATGCTGGCGCTGCCCGAAACCCGCCGTCCGCGTTTTGCCGTTTATAACGAAATGGCGGCGCGCGGCTACCGCGAAGTGGTCAGCTACGCCTTCGTTGACGAGCAGTGGGAACTCGATTTTGCCGCCAACGCCAATCCCATCCGCCTGCAAAATCCGCTGGCGGCGCAGTATGCCGTGATGCGTTCCACGCTCATCGGCGGCTTGGTGGAAATTCTGCAAAACAATTTGAACCGCAAGCAAAACCGCGTGCGCGTGTTTGAAATCGCCCGCGTGTTCAGCAAAGGTTCAGACGGCCGGTTTGTACAAAACGAACGCATCGGCGGCCTGTGGTACGGCGCGGCGATGCCCGAACAATGGGGCGAAAAAACGCGCAACGCGGATTTTTACGACATCAAGGCGGATGTGGAAAATCTGTTGAAAAACAAAGCAGTTGAGTTCGTCAAAACCGAACATCCCGCCCTGCATCCAGGCCGCGCCGCCAATATCGTTTCAGACGGCCAAGTCATCGGCTTTGTCGGCGAATTGCATCCGAAATGGCTGCAAAAATACGACTTGCCGCAAGCGCCGCTGGTATTTGAAATCGATATGGCCGCCGTGTTGGAACGCGAAAAAATGCGCTATCAGGCAGTATCGAAATTCCAGCCGGTGCGCAGGGATTTGGCGTTTGTTATGCCTGAAACCATGACTCATGATGATTTGTTGGCCGCATTGAAAGGCGCAGCAAACAAGTTGGTACAGGAAATCAGCGTATTTGACGTATATCGCGGTACGGGCCTGCCTGAAGGGATGAAGAGCATGGCGGTCAAAGTGATTTTGCAGGATATGGAAAACACGCTGACGGATGAAACAGTCGAGCCGGTTATCGGAAAACTGATTGACGCAGCAACTGCTGCGGGAGCGCAACTTCGCAGCTAAAAAATAAATATTCGCTTGAATTTTAAATAGAAATTGGTAATAATCTGCACCTGTTACAACAGAAGGTAATAATATGACATTAACTAAAGCCGAATTGGCCGATATTTTGGTAGATAAAGTCAGCAATGTAACCAAAAACGATGCCAAAGAAATCGTCGAACTCTTTTTTGAAGAAATCCGCAGCACTTTGGCACGCGGCGAAGAAATCAAAATTTCCGGTTTCGGTAATTTTCAGTTGCGCGACAAACCGCAGCGTCCCGGCCGTAATCCGAAAACCGGCGAAGAAGTGCCGATTACCGCCCGCCGCGTAGTCACTTTCCATGCCAGCCAAAAACTCAAAGGCATGGTGGAGCATTACTATGACAAACAACGTTAATCCCGTTATTCCTGCAAAACGTTATTTCTCGCTGGACGAAATGTGCGAACTGGTGCAAATCAGCCCATCACAATTTGCCCAGTGGCAACATGAGAACGGTATCGTTGTCGGTTACGGCGGCGATCGTTACACCCGTTCCGATGTGGTGAAGCTTTTGAAGCTGAAAGATACCTTTGCGCCTTATGTCGACCGCTTCAGCCGTGATTCTTTGGATGCAAACGGTCATCCTGCTGCAAAGGCAGAAGAGGTTAGGGATAGCCTGAATCAAATTTTGGCAGATTTGGAAGCGCATTCATAATCGCCATTTCGTATTTCTGCGAAAAATAAAAAAACCGACCTTTGAAAGGTTGGTTTTTTTATTGATGACGAAAAGTTTAACAATATATTTTTATGCCAATTTGTCAGCCGAAGAAAACGCAAGTGATACGAAGCCGGTCGCGGCTTCAGGAAATTGTTTTTCCAGAGTTTATACTCGATATATAGTGGATTAACTTTAAATCAGGACAAGGCGACGAAGCCGCAGACAGTACAGATAGTACGGAACCGATTCACTTGGTGCTTCAGCACCTTAGAGAATCGTTCTCTTTGAGCTAAGGCGAGGCAACGTCGTACTGGTTTAAAGTTAATCCACTATATCATCTTCCGTTTCTTCTGTTGCATGAACAATCAAACAGGACGACTGCCATTAGTAAAAAGGTCGTCTGAAAACTTTCAGACGACCTTTGAGAAAGTTAGGCGTCCAATTCAACCTACGCCTGTTATGTAAACAACGCGATGTTTTCTTGAAATATGAACAATCCTTTCTTAGGGGAAAGCTATCTAAACTAAACTTTCAGATAACCTTAACTCATTCTTTAACTTTTATCTGATAAAATTTCTTATGATCCTTCTTTCCCAATCCCAAAAATCCTCCTGGCCCTCTTATATAATAAGAGATTTCAATCGTAATATCCTGTTTGGTTTGTGGAGTTCCAGAAATATGAACCGTATCATACCACTTATCGATGGGCTTTACAGTCAACCCCGAATTCAGAGGATTCATTTTTACCTTGAAATAATCAGGATAAGTAGCTTGGTTAGCCACATTAAATTCTATGAAATATGGCTTATTTAATTCTGCATCCGGTAATGCCTGAACTTTATGTTTACCGGCAAAACAACCGGATAATGCTATTACAGCCGAAAAGATAAATACTTTCCTTATCATACTTAAAATAAGCTCCATAATTTACTGATATTTCACAAAATTCTAAAATCGATTGCTCCAAAGCTGGCTTTGGGAAATTTTTCAGACGACCTTTGAGAAAGTTAGGTGTCCAATTCAAACTACGCCTGTTATGTAAACAACGCGGTGCTTTCTTGAAATATGAACAATCCTTTCTTAGGGGAAAGCTGTCTAAACTAAACCTTCAGATAACCTTAACTTATTCTTTAACTTTTATCTGATAAAATTTCTTCTGAGCCTTACTTTCAAACCATCCTACTTCACCTCTTACATAATAAGATATTTCAATCGTAATATCCTGCTTGGTCTGTGGAGTTCCAGAAATATGAACCGTATCATACCACTCATCGGTGGGTTTTACAGTCAACCCTGAATTTAGAGGATCCATTTTCACCCTGAAATTATCGGGATAAGCAGCATATTTAGTTACATTTAATTCTGTGAAATATGGCTTATTTAATTCTGCATCCGGTAATACCTGAACTTTATGTTTACCGGCAAAACAACCGGATAATGCTATCACAGCCGAAAAGATAAATACTTTCCTTATCATACTTAAAATAATCTCCATAATTTACTGATATTTCACAAAATTATAAAATCAATTGCTCCAAAGCTGGCTTTTAGAAATTTTTCAGACGACCTTTTTGAAAGTTAGATTTTCAATTCACGTTTATTTTCTCTAAGTAAACAGATTTTAAATTTACTATTTCTTTTAACTTGTTGTATTGGTTAATTATCCTGCCCATTCGCGGGCTACATAAAAGACTTTCCCATACTATCCAGTGAGCCTTAAAGTTTGGTGTCGTTGCCCCAGCAAAATATTTGGCGAACTTATCAGTTGCACGACACGCTAGCCTTGTATCGCGTATTTGTTGATTTCCGCCAATTTTTTCAGAGTGCTGCTACAAAGATAGGGGGAGATTATCTTATTGAAGTTACGTTTTCAGACGACCTCCTGAGACTAAACTCAATCCGCCACATCAATACACAAATATTTCAATTCCAAATATTCATCCGCACCGTATTTGCTGCCTTCGCGTCCCAGCCCGCTGCGTTTCACGCCGCCGAACGGTGCCGCTTCATTGCTGATTAGGCCGGTATTGATGCCGACCATGCCATATTCCAAAGCTTCGCCGACGCGCCATTGGCGGGCGGTATTGGAAGTGAAGAGGTAGGCTGCCAAACCGTATTCCGTATCGTTGGCTGCTGTGATGACTTCGGCTTCGGTTTCAAAGCGGAACACGGGACACAAAGGCCCGAAGGTTTCTTCGCGCGCCACCGCCATTTGCGCCGTTACGCCGCTTAAGACAGTCGGTTCGAAAAACGTTCCGCCCAACGCGCTGCGTATACCGCCGGTCAGGCAAACCGCGCCTTTGGATAGCGCGTCGGCGATGTGCTGCTCGACTTTTTCCACCGCTTTTTCCTCAATCAGCGGCCCTTGGTTGACGCCTTCATCCAAGCCGTTGCCCAATTTGAGTGCGGCTACTTTTTCACTTAATTTGCGGCAAAATTCGTCGTAAATGCCGGATTGGGCGTAAACGCGGTTGGTGCAGACGCAGGTCTGACCGCTGTTGCGAAACTTACTGGCGATCGCGCCTTCGACGGCTTTGTCCAAATCGGCATCGTCAAACACGATAAATGGCGCGTTGCCGCCCAGTTCCAAACTGAGTTTTTTAATGTCCGCCGCGCTGTCGGCAAAAATTTTCGCACCGACTTCGGTAGAACCGGTAAAGCTGATTTTGCGCACGGTCGGGTTTGTGGCAAATTCATGGCTGATTTCCGAAGCGCGGCCGCTGACGACGGGAAGCAAATCCTGCGGCACGCCCGCTTCGTAAGCCAGCAGCGCCAGCGCATACGCACTCAGGGGCGTGAGCGACGCAGGTTTGACTATCATCGCGCAGCCAACCGCCAAAGCAGGCGCAGCCTTGCGCGCAATCATCGCGGACGGAAAGTTCCACGGCGTAATCGCGGCGGTAACGCCGACGGGCTGTTTCAACACGACCAGTTTTTGCGATGCTTTCACACTCGTCAGCACATCGCCGTCAATCCGCCGCGCCTCTTCGGCAAACCAGCGCACAAACGAAGCCGCATAATCCATCTCACCGCGTGCCTCGGTCAGGCTTTTGCCCTGTTCCATCGTCATGATGCGTGCCAGCTCTTCTTTGTTTTCCTTTATCAGAAAATACCAACGCCACAACACATCGGCGCGTTCCAACGCGGTTTTTGCCGCCCATAATTTTTGTGCGGCCTCCGCTTTTTGAATCAGTAGCTTGAGGTCGTCTGAACGGGTTGCGCGGACAAACGCCAAAGTCTCGCCCGTTGCCGGATTATCGACTTTGATGCTGTCTGGAATCGGAAGAAAAGAAATATCAGGATGGTTTAACAATGATGCAAAAGAATTCATGCCTGCCCTCGTATGTATAGATGATGGATGAAAGTCATTATTCTCTTCATAGGTGAAAAGCGCAAACTGATTGAGCAGTTTGTGCAAAAGGAGAAAGAAGAGCCGAGGCACTGAATGGAAGCAGGCAACTAAAAGGTTGTCTGAAAATACCTTACAGGCTTGGTTAGGACTTTCCCATTTGAATTGTGAGAAATTGTTTTAACCGACTGATAAGACATATTCAGGCGACTTTTTTTATTTGGATTATTTATATAGAAATTAAATATTTCTATGTTAGAACAATAGAATAGGTTTTAAAAATATTTTAGCTGTTGAATGTGAATATATCGAATAAATGTTTCCATATTATTAAAAGCTTGTTAAAATCATCAAAAATTATACAAATAATAATCAAAATCATTAAACCCATCTTTCAATTGATTTGCGGCAAAACCTTCCCGAGGTCGTCTGAAAATCTTCAGACGACGCTGTCTGACATTCCGCCACACAAGGAATCTGTTATGAAGCCAGTCAAAGTCAACACCCTTGCCGCCTGCATCGCAGCCATCGGTTTTTCTCCCATCATTTATGCTGCCGATAATACGCCGACCGTCATTCTCGATACCGTTACCGTCAAAGGTACGCGCAATAAAGACGAAATCGGTAAAAACCGCGTCTATACCCGCGAAATCGTCAACCTCTACAAAGGCAAGGAAGATGTCGAAACCTTCAAGGGCAACACCGTGTCCGACCTTTTGAGCGGTATGTCCGGCGTGTACAGCGGCGACGCGCGCAACAGCGGCGCGCTGGACCCAAATATACGCGGCGTACAGGGACAGGGACGGATTCCCGTTACCATCGACGGCACTGAGCAGGCAATTACCGTTTGGCGCGGCTACGCAGGCGCAAACAACCGCAACTACGTCGACCCCAACATCATCAGCAGCGTTTCCATCGAAAAAGGCCCCTCGTTCAGCCGCGATATGAAAAGCGGCATAGGCGGCTCCGTCGCCCTGAAAACCATCGATGCCGACGATATTGTCCCCGAAGGGCAGAAATATGGATTTGAAGTGAAGGCGGAAGCTGCCAACAATTCCATCAAAAGGCGTGAGAATGCTTATGAACATTCAGTCGATTATCGAACCTTGCCTGTTCCCGCAGTAGCAACAGGCGGTATTTGGCGTTCGTTTTTTGACGATACCGACCGAATCGACCAGCGTTTCAACGGACGCAATAAATTTGGTGAGGATAAAGCCTACCGCATTGCCGCTGCCACCAAGCAGGACAATTTCGATGCCATGCTCGCCTATGCCTACCGCAGTAAAGGCAATTATTTTTCCGGCAAAAAAGGGGCGGAACGTTACGGCTATATCGGTCCTTGGACACAAGAAACTTTAGACGAATTAAAACGTCGTCAAGAAGAAGCCGCTGCCAAGGGCGAGAAATTTTACGGCAGTGAAAACATGCTGGGCGCACCCGATATTTCAAAAATCGGACTTTTCTACCATCCGGGCGGAGAAGTTAGCAATACTTCGCTTGAAACCAAATCATGGGTAGGTAAAACCACCTTCCGTCTGCCGAACCGCCAAACGCTCAAATTCGGCTTGCGCCATACCGATTCCACGTTCGGCGAAATCATGCCTTCGCGTATTATCGGCCCCATCAGTTGGGATGCTTCCGTCCTCAACAAAATTGCCGAATGGCCGCAGGCATGGGTAAAACAGCGTTCCTACAATATCGACTATTCGTGGAAACCCGAGGGCAGCCGTTGGATAGATTTCGATGCCACGCTTTGGACAACGCGTACCAAATCCAAAACCAATACCGCAGGCGGCTCGCCCGGCGATACCGTTTATGAGGACAACAAATTTCAAATAGCATGGGACGAATACGACAGATGGCAGAAATACACCCCCGCAGAGCGGCAGGAATTGCTGGATGCAGGAATAGAAGCCCCCAAACCGCCCAAACCCGAAACGCCCAATACCAACGGACGCTTCAACACCATTGAAGGCAACGCCTATTACGCCCGTAACAACCGTACAGGCTTTCAATTCTCCAACCGTATGAAATTGAGCGACAAACTGTCGCTGACCTTGATGGGCGATTTTCAAAACGAAAAACTGACATCGCGCAATGATTTTTCAGACGAGCTGGAGCGGGGAGGATACGACAAATATCGGGAAGAACTCGAAAACAGCACCATCAGGGCAAATTATGAATTGAACCAATACGGCGTACCGCGCAATGGCAAACGGCGAGAATACAATCTGGGCTTCAATTTCCGCTATGAGCCGTTCCGCTGGCTGACGTTGACGGCAGGCGGGCGATACACCAATTTCCAGCTTCAGGATAAAAGCAAACGTTTGGAAAGCGGTACGTATAAGACCGGCTATCCGTTAGAAATGAACAGGGGGATAAAATATTCGATCGGCAGGGTTGCCACGCCGCAAGAATACGCGGATTACAAGGCAATTGACGATGCTTTGGCAAATGGCAGTCTTGATTATGGGATTTTATATGAGACAGAGGAATACGCAGAACAAAGAAAAAAACATAAACAAATTAGCCTGACTTCGTTTCAAGTCAATTCGCAATATATTCCGACTTTGACAGATGATCGCGAAACATGGGTCAATCCTAATGAAAAGGTGGATTTCTATTGGCTGAAAGACAATGAAGGTCGTCTGAATATGAAGGATCACCCCCTTACCAACGGCAGCATTCCTGATTTGCACACTAAAGTCCCTAATCCTGTATATGACCCATCTATTCCAGACAGTCCGCAGTTTGTGCCTAAGTATTATAACGTTGATGCAAGCGTATATACGACTCCAATGACCGAAGCCGAAAAACAGAGAGCAATGAAGCAGAAAGGCAGCGGTTGGGTGCCCGCATTTTCTGCCACTGTCAATTTTACTGATTACAGCCGCGCCTATTTGCGCTATACCGAAACCCTGCGCTACCCCAGCATTTTTGAAGGGACTTACGGCTTTTCTACTGCCGCCGGCTCATTCAACCGCATGGGCTATGGCTGGCGGCCCGAACACGCCAAAAACTGGGAAGTCGGCTACATCCATGATTTGACGGGACTGTTACCGAAAATGAAAAAAGCGGATTTCCGCATCAACTACTTCCATAACAAGACCAAAAACGTTATCGATAGGGACAGCAATCTCGAATTCGAACAATTCGACAGACAAATCCGCAGTGGTGCCGAGCTGTCCACCCGCTTCGATACCGGACGCGTCTTCGGCAGCCTGAACGTATTCCGCAGCCTGAAAAACAAAATGTGCGACGAAACCTTCCAATGGTCGACTGTGACTGCGGGAGATGTCGATGCAACATATTTTGCCGAAACCGGCAAAACCATGAGTCGCCCCGTCTGCAATCACGGAGGTTTGAGCGATTCGGGCTATCTGGCAAGCGCGCTTCAGCCACGCTGGTCGATTGATGCCGAATTGGGCAGCCGCTTTCTTGCCAACAGACTGGAAACAGGCGTGCGCCTTCATTACCACAGCCGCGTCTATGAAAACCGCAATGATGCGTGGCAGCCTAACTACAACATATTCAATCAATATAGGGGAACTAATCATAAACCCCAATATAACGATATGCGCTGGCAGCCTGTTGCGGTATGGGATGCCTACCTGCGCTACAAAATCGGCAAAAACCTGACTGCCGAGCTGGTAGGCAGCAATCTGACCAACCGCTACTACCTCGACCCGATGAGCCGCTCCTATCTGCCCGCACCGGGTAGAACCATCAGGATAGGGATTACGGGCAAGTTCTAAAATAGTTTCTAGATTCAATTATCGAAATTCTGATATTAGCAAAATGTAAATTTTCAGAAATGATAATAATTCATGTTTCTATTTCCTAAAAATAGGAATATACTTACCTTACTTTTCCAAGAGGGCAGATTTGTAAGTTTGATTCAGATTCTTCTTGAGAAAGTTCGTTGATTTTGTAAATTTTTATTTTGGAGTGAATTATGAAACTCGTAAAAACCGTTGCGGTATTGAGTGTTGCGTTTGCCGCTTCTTCTGCGTTTGCTGCCAATCCGGCTTCAGGCCTCTCTTCAAATAACAATGTAAAAGGGGTTAAACATATTGTCCCGACAGTGGAGACTAACCGAAACGACGTGAATTTCGGTAAGGCTGCCATTAATGTGGTTGACTTAAATGTAAAACCGACAAATAAAAATGGTCTTGCCAACAATCAGCCTGTTTCTTTTGCCAAAATTGATGCGACGGCAAATCGATTTTTTGTCAAAACGTTCGCTCACGGCATTTTGGGTAAAGACAAAAACGGCGTTACTGTTGCGAATCTGTACCGTATGAAAGGTATTGTTTGGGACAATATTCCAAGAATGCCCGACCATTCCCATTTAGGCCGTTTATCTTATTCCAAAGTCGGTAATATGGACGTTTACTTCGGCGACTGGTCTGCCGTTCCTTCCGGTGCGGCTGTCGGTACAAAAGGTACGAATTACACCGCCTTCTACAGCGGCACGGGCCGAACCACCAATCTGCCGACTACGGGTACTGCCACTTATACGGTTAAGGGTATCAACCAATATCATACGCAAAATACAGCCCTCTTAAACGGTACGCTGAAAGCCGATTTCGGTAAACGGACGCTGAACGGCGAAATGAAACGTACGGGTCTGACAGTTGCTGTTAACAATGCCGCCATCAATACGGCTCGGGCTTCATTTGAAGGTAAAGCTACGGCAAACAAAGTGGCCGGTACGACTCGTGGTCATTTCTTCGGCAACCAAGGCGCGGCGATTGCGGGCGTGGCTGATTTTGGTCGAAATAGTGAACTCAACACTGCCTTTGGCGGTACGAAAACCGGCAAATAATGAATCATAATGCGATAAGGCGGACGGTTTTTGTCGTTTCCCATTCCGTCCGCCTATAAAACACAAATCATCCGACACACAATGCACATCGTACAGGGCCGTTCGGAAATATCGGGCTTCGCAATGCGTTTAAGCCGGTATTTTCCGAACGGTCCGTGAGTTTGAAGGCGTGCTGTTTCGATGGGCTTGAGAAGCCCATTTTTCAGACGACCCGGCAGGGGCTTTCATGCAAATAAACAATGCTCTTGCCCGGTAAAGATGAAATGTCAGTTTTTCTTTGAAAAGGTCGTCTGAAAAACAAAGCCGCCCGATACACAGGAAAGAATTTTATGAAACGCCTTTTGCTCCTTCCTTTTTTTATCAGCCTGCTGCCCCACGCGTTTGCCGACGACAGGGAAGACCGCTTCATGCAGCTCAAACAGGGAACGGAACTCCGCCGCGCTCAGCAGGAAAGGAACGAAGCGGACAATACGGCGATCGAATTCGGCGCGGGAGAAATGCAGGACGGCGAAGATTTGGCGTTGTCGCTGATGAAGGCGGTTAACGCGCAAAACGAGGAAGAAACGGCGCGGCTGTTGAACATTTACCGCCGTCAGGATGATTACGACCCCGATATAGTGCTGTTTGCCGAGGCCAATCAGGCGGTGTTCCGTGACGATTTGAAGGCCGCGCTGGCGAAATACCGCGAGCTTTACCGCAAAAATCCCGAATTTCTGCGCGGCCGCCTGGATTTGGCGCGGCTGCTGTTTATAGACAAACAAAACAAAGAATCGGCGGCATTGTTCGACGGCATCGATATTCCCGAAGTGCCCGCCGTCAATGAGAAAATCAAAGTGTTTGCCGACGCTTTGAAGAAACGCGATGCGTGGAGCGGCTCGGTTTCGTTCGGCGCGGGTTACGACACCAACTTAAACCAGTCGTCGGGCGCGACGGTTGTCCGCAATCAAACAAGCTGCGGTTTCGATTCGAACGGGCAGCCGATTCTGGACGGCGACGGAATGCTGTCCTGCCGCAACGAACGGCTTGACGCCTACGCGCCCGATGCGTTGAAAAACCGGATGTGGGTATATGACGCCAACTTGAGCAGACGCATTTCGCTCAACGGCCACCACGGTCTGCAACTGGGCGGTTACGCATGGGGCCGGCTCTATCCCGGCAACAAGGAATACGGCGAACACAATATCAACGTCAGCCCAGCTTACAATTTTCAGAGCAAAGACCATTCCTTCAGTATCGGCCCGCAGGTGCAATACGAATGGTCGGGCGGGAAACTGCGCGACAGCAGCGCCGGCATCAGCACGGCATACAGCCGTACCTTTTCCGACCAAGCCTCGCTGGGCGTGCAGCTCGACCACAAATACGACCGCTACCGCGGCGAATTAAAACATTTCAACGGCCCGCAAACGCTTCTGTTCACCACCGCCATCTACGCCCTGCCGAAAGACTGGCTGGTATTCGGCGGCTACGACTACCTGCGCAAAAACAGCCGCGAAAAAGTGGATTCCTACCGCCGGCACGGCCTGCGCGCGGGCGTCAACAAACGTTTCGAATCCGGCATCGACGCCACCTTTCAGGCAATCTGGCGCAAAACAGCCTATCAGGACTACCATGCCTGGCTGGAAACCCGCCGCCGTGATTTCGAACGCACCTATCAGTTGGACATCAAATTTGACCGTCCGTCCTTCCGCGGCATCACGCCC
Organism: uncultured Neisseria sp.; assembly: GCA_963532335.1. Lineage (GTDB taxonomy): Bacteria > Pseudomonadota > Gammaproteobacteria > Burkholderiales > Neisseriaceae > Neisseria. The sequence goes on from CAUSKT010000035.1 coordinate 18,760, forward strand.
GTTTTCAGTATCAAACACACCGACAACAAAAGCTCGTCCTGGCTGAACCGCTACAAACGCAACGAATTTACCGTCAAAGCAGAATACAGGTTTTAAGCTCCCGAGGTCGTCTGAAAACAAATTTTCAGACGACCTCGAGGGGTTCTGTTGCATAAGCTGTCAGCTAAGGAGTCGGTTTTGTAAGAGTGCTATTTTTATCCCGAATACACGTTATAATACGAACCTTGTTTTCAAACCGATTCGAGATCCTGTTTTCAGACGACCTTTAAGATAAAAGGTCGTCTGAAAACGTTTGTCCCGTCCATACGCATCCGCCGAACTATGATTCCATCCGATTTCATTGACGAGCTTCTGGCCAAAGTCGATATTGTCGATATTATCGACGAGCAGGTTCCGCTGAAGAAGGGCGGGGCGAACTATATGGCTTGTTGTCCGTTCCACAAGGAAAAGACGCCGTCGTTTTCGGTCAGTCCGACCAAGCAGTTTTATCATTGTTTCAGTTGCGGGGCGCATGGTTCGGCGATTGGTTTTGTGATGGAGCATCAGGGGCTGTCGTTTCCGGAGGCGGTGCAGTTTCTTGCCGACCGCGTGGGCATGGTCGTGCCTAAAGTGCGCGGGCAAAACGATAATCCTGAAGTCCGCGCCGAACGTAAGAAAAAACAGCAGACGCTGGAGGAAACGACGGCTGCGGCGGCGGATTTTTATGCGCAACAATTGAAATTCAATCCGGCGGCGAAGGCTTATTTGGACAAGCGCGGTTTGAGTGCGGAAGTCATCGCGCACTATGGTTTGGGCTACGCGCCCGACGGCTGGCAGCCTTTGGCGCAAGTGTTCCAACCGTACCCGAATACCGCGTTGGTGGATACGGGTATGGTGATTGACAATGAGGGGCGGCATTATGACCGATTCCGTCATCGGATTATGTTCCCCATCCGCAATCCGCGCGGGCAGGTAATCGGTTTCGGCGGCAGGGTGTTGGACGACTCGAAGCCGAAATATTTGAATTCGCCTGATACTCCTCTGTTTGATAAGGGGAAAAACCTTTACGGTTTGTATGAAGGACGTGCTGCGGTCAAAGAAGCAGGGCGGATTTTGGTGGTCGAAGGCTATATGGACGTGGTCGCGCTGGCGCAATTCGGCGTGGGCTATGGCGTGGCGGCTTTAGGCACGGCGACGACGGCGGAACACGTCAAAATCCTGATGCGTCAGGCGGACAGTATTTATTTCTGTTTCGACGGCGACAGCGCGGGGCGGAAGGCGGCGTGGCGCGCGCTGGAAAACGCGTTGCCGCAGTTGAAAGACGATAAATCGCTACATTTTTTGTTCTTACCGGAAGAACACGACCCCGACAGCTACATCCGCGCTTACGGAAAAGCGCAATTTGAAGACGCGCTGTTGAATCAAAGCAAGCCTTTGTCGGAGTATTTCTGGGAACATCTTTCAGACGACCTCAATCTCAATACGCAGGAAGGTAAGGCGGAATTGGTGAAAACCAGTTCGCCGCTTTTGGCGCAAATTACCGCGCCGGCATTGGCTTATCTGTTGAAACAACGACTTAGCGAGCTGGTCGGCATCGACCCCGACAATCTCGCCCAACTGCTGGGGCAGGAAGCTCCTAAGCGGCACGTCAAACAAAAAAGCTACAAACTGCCTCCGATTTCCGTCAAACAGCCGGTCATGCTGACGCTGGTGCAACGGCAAATCCGCAGCCTCTTGATAAATCCGGATTGGGCTGCATATATAGACCTGCCCGATTATTTGGCGTTGGACGGCGATTTCGCCTGCCTTGCCAATCTCGCCGAAACCATTAAAAGCCATGCCGCCGTACCTGCTACCGCGCAGGTTTTAGAGTATATGCGCGGTTCTCCTTACGAAGAAACCGTGAACCAAATCTTCCAATCGACACTCTATTCTGAAGAAATGGAAGGCGGAGGCGAAGAAGACCGCGAAAACTTCCAAATCGGCATGAAGAAACTCCTTAACGAGTTAAAATACAAACAAATCGAAACCCTCAAGCAGAAAAGCCTGCAATCGGGTTTGAATGAAAATGAAAAAAAACTCTTGCTGTCGCTTTTGACCGCAAAGCAAAATTGAACGAACGGCAATCCCAGCCGAATCCAGCAACCTTCAGGCCGTCAGAAAAGCATTGTCCCAAGCTGCGAACATGATGATCCCGCAGAACACCCGTTCCAAAGAGCTTTCAGACGACCTCAGAGTGATAACCCAATAGATTGACTTTAAATCGGTTATCACTCTGTTCCGCCTTCAGGTGCATCATGCAAACCGTCGGCACACCATCAGATCAAGAAAGTAATCCATGTCTAAAGACCAAAATCACGAAGACTATCAAGAACAGGACGACAACCGTCCGCTGACCCTCGAAGAGCAGCGCGCCCGCCTGCGCCAGCTCATCATCATGGGTAAGGAACGCGGCTACATCACTTATTCCGAAATCAACGACGCCTTGCCCGACGATATGTCCGATGCGGATCAAATCGACAACATCGTCAGCATGATTTCAGGCTTGGGTATTCAAGTGACCGAGCAGGCGCCTGATGCGGAAGACATTTTGTTGAGCGACAACGCCGCCGCCGTAACCGACGACGATGCTGTTGCCGAAGCAGAAGCCGCCTTGTCCAGCGCGGATTCCGAGTTCGGCAGAACCACCGACCCCGTGCGTATGTATATGCGCGAAATGGGGCAGGTTGACCTGCTGACCCGTGAAGACGAAATCATCATCGCCAAAAAAATCGAAAACGCCCTGAAAAACATGGTGCAGGCGATTTCCGCCTGTCCGGGTTCTATCGCTGAAATCCTCGAGCTGATCGAGCAAATCCGCAAGGATGAAATCCGTGTGGACGAAGTGGTTGAAGCCATCATCGACCCGAACGAAGTGTTGCTCAACGAATTGGGCTTGGGACACTTGGAGAGCGCGTCAAACGACGACGATTCAGGCAGCAGCGATGAAGATGAAGAGGATGAAGACGAAGATGATGACGATTCCGGCAGCGATGCCGAAGCCATGTCTGCCGCCCATCTTGCCGAATTGAAGCAAAAAGTGCTGGATCACTTCGCTTTCATCGAAAGCGAATACGGCAAGATGATCAAAAAGCTGGAAAAACACGACAGCCGCCACCCGGATTATTTGGCACACCGCGACGCCATCGCCAACAAGCTCTTGGAAGTCCGCTTCGCCACCCGTCAAATCGAAAGCCTCAGCGGCAACCTGCGCAGCCGTGTCGAAAACATCCGCAAGCTCGAACGCGAAATCCGCGACATCTGCCTTGACCGCGCCCATATGGAACGCGACTACTTCATCCAAAACTTCCTGCCCGAAATCACCAACCTGAAATGGGTGGAAGAAGAAGTCGCCAAAGGCAGAGTCTGGAGCGACGCGCTCGACCGCTTCCGCCACGCCATCCTCGAAAAACAAACCGAGTTGGCAAACATGGAAAAAGAAACCCGCATTTCCATCGAAGAGCTGAAAGACATCAACAAAAACATGGTGTCGAGCGAAAAAGAAACCGCAGCCGCCAAGCAGGAAATGATTCAGGCAAACTTGCGCCTGGTGATTTCCATCGCCAAAAAATACACCAACCGCGGTTTGCAGTTCCTTGATTTGATTCAAGAAGGCAACATCGGCTTGATGAAGGCGGTCGACAAGTTCGAATACCGCCGCGGCTACAAATTCTCCACCTACGCAACATGGTGGATCCGCCAGGCGATTACCCGCTCGATTGCAGACCAGGCGCGCACTATCCGTATTCCGGTGCACATGATCGAAACCATCAACAAGATGAACCGCATCTCCCGCCAGTATCTGCAAGAAACCGGCGAAGAGCCCGATTCCGCCAAACTTGCCGAGTTGATGGAAATGCCGGAAGACAAAATCCGCAAAATCATGAAAATCGCCAAAGAGCCGATTTCGATGGAAACCCCGATCGGTGACGACGATGATTCGCACTTGGGCGACTTCATCGAGGACGCCAACAACGTTGCCCCTGCAGACGCCGCGATGTACACCAGCCTGCACGAAGTCACCAAAGAAATCCTCGAAAGCCTGACCCCGCGCGAAGCCAAAGTCCTGCGTATGCGCTTCGGTATCGACATGAATACCGACCACACGCTCGAAGAAGTCGGCAAACAGTTTGACGTAACCCGCGAACGTATCCGTCAAATCGAAGCCAAAGCCCTGCGCAAACTGCGCCATCCGACCCGCAGCGACCGCCTCAGAAGCTTCCTCGACAGCGAAGACAGCAAACTGTAAAACAGCAAACCGCAGGTTTATCCCTGCGGTTTTTTATGGCTAAGGGGTCGTCTGAAACAGAAGTTGTACGTTTTCAGACGACCTGTTTTGCATTCATTGCACTATGGTCGGTTAAAACCGTAGCGCGGGCTTTGTCCGCGGATAATAGAGAAAATTTCAACAGTCTTTTTTACTTATAGTGGATTAAAATTGCAATGATACGGCGTTGCCAACGCCCTTATGTACTACCCGTACACGGCGGGCGTTGTCGCCTTGTCTCATTTTTATTTTAATCCACTATATCATCTTCGTGGGCAAAGCCCACGCTACATTGCGTTCTCTTTCCTAGATCGGCTGGCAACCAAAACATAGTTTGCAAAAAAGGTCGTCTGAAAAATCGGTTTTCGTGTTTTCAGACGACCTTTTCCATATTTTCACTGAATCATCAAACCATTCAGTCTTTCGCCGTGTTCATCAGCCGCAGGGCTTTGAGGCGGCCGATTTCCTTTTGGTATTCAACCAAGCCGATAAATGTTCCGCTTCTGTCGTAAACGCGGATGGGTTGGTCGGCGGAAATGTCTTCGGTAAACTGAGGGCGTTGACCGCATTTGAGCATGGCTACGGCGCGGTCGTTCAGTTCGATTTTGGGGAGGTGTCGCACTAAAACTTCGCAGGGCAGGAGCAGGGCGTCGCGTTCGGCTTCGTTTAATTCTGCCAAGGCTTTGAGCGTGTGGCTTTCGCGGATGGTGAAACCGGCGGTTTCGGTGCGGCGCAGGGCG
>CAUSKT010000036.1:0-23707 GCA_963532335.1 uncultured Neisseria sp.
TCGTTCTCTTTGAGCTAAGGCGAGGCAACGCCGTACTGGTTTAAAGTTAATCCATATAAAAAAGGCAAACCCGATTAGGTTTGCCTTTTTTATTACAAGACTTAATGAACGTCTTTCCAATATTCTTTTTTCAGGAAGTATGCCAGAGGCAGCATCACTGCAAGCAAGAACATCAACACGATATAGCCTGTACGTTTGCGCTGGAGTTGCGCCGGTTCACCCATGTAAACCAAATAGTTCACCAAATCGCGTACATAAGCATCGTACTCTGTTTGGACGACTTTGCCGTTTGGCAAACGACGGCTGTGCGCGCCGGTAGATTCCCAATAGAGCTTGGGTTTCAATTCGCCATGTTCGTCTTTCACCATGACCGGCTGACCTTTTGCATCCAGCTCAACCGCTTGAACGCCTTGTTGCTCCCACAAGGGATGAGGCATGCCGACTTTGTCGAATACGACATTGTTCCAGCCGTTCGGACGGGTCGGGTCTTTATAGAAGCCGCGCATATAGGCATACAGATAATCCGCGCCTTTAGAGCGGGCAATCAGTGTCAGATCCGGAGGAGCCGCACCAAACCATTTGGCAGCATCTTTAGGATTCATCGCCGCCAACATGACATCACCGACGTTGTCTGTCGTAAACATCAGGTTTTTCTTGATTTCTTCATCAGTCAAACCGATGTCTTTCAGACGGTTGAAGCGCATACCGCTTGCCGAGTGGCAGGATAAGCAGTAGTTGGTGAAAATTTGAGCACCGCGCTGCAAGCTAACTTGGTCGCGCAGGTCAATCTCGACTTTTTCGTAGTGTCCGCCACCGCTGGCGACGGCGGCACTCATAGGCACTGCCAACAACAAGGCAGCAAACCAGTTTTTCAGGGTATGTTTCATTTTCGCTGCCCTCATCAGATATTGGTTGCAAACAGGTAAGCACCGATGACGGTAATACCGATATAAACAAAGAACATGATTTTTTGTTTAGTGGTGCTCATGGTTACACGCTCAGGCGTAGCTTTTTCGCTATTAAACGCATTCAGGAATGGAATAGCTGCAAAGAAAACTGTGTAAGCCAGAACGAATGCCTTAACGATGTTATTTGGCAAGACTGCAACTAAATACAGGTTATAAATAATTAAAGCTGCATAAACAAACAGACTGATTAAATATTTAATACCACCAGCTTTTTCAGCCAACCATTTAGGATTTGTATGCAACGGCATACCGATGAAGAACAAGAAATAGAATGCACTGAATGCACGAGCAAAAGCTGTACGAGTATCATCTGCTACCAATGCACCCAGAATTCCCAAGCCGATAAAAGATACAACAAACAACGCCAACATTACTTTGAAAGAGTTGTTGCGGTAACGAACAGATTTTACAGGTGACTTATCCAACCAAGGCAACAGGGCAATCAATACAACTGCTGCACCCATGCCGATTACACCCCATACCTGAGTACCTGCCATCGAAGGAATCGCACGCAAAATAGCGTAGAACGGGGTGAAATACCATACCGGCGCAATGTGCGGCGGTGTTTTCAGCGCATTTGCCGCGTCAAAGTTCGGGGCTTCAAGGAAGTAGCCACCGCCTTCGGGAGCAAAGAACAATACGGAGCAGAAAACAATCAGGAATACGACAACGCCCAAGATGTCTTTGACGGTGTAGTACGGATGGAAAGGAATGCCGTCGAGCGGAACTCCGTTTTCATCTTTGAGTTTCTTGATTTCCACACCATCAGGGTTGTTCGAGCCGACTTCGTGCAAGGCGATGATGTGCGCCACGACCAAACCGAGCAACACTATCGGCACAGCGATAACGTGTAACGCGAAGAAGCGGTTCAGGGTAACGTCGGAAACGTTGAAGTCGCCGCGAATCCAAGTAGACAAGTCAGGACCGATGACAGGAATGGCGGAGAACAGGTTAATAATCACCTGCGCGCCCCAGAAGGACATTTGCCCCCAAGGCAGCAGGTAGCCCATAAAGGCTTCGGCCATCAATGCCAAGAAAATCAGGGAACCGAAAATCCACACCAATTCGCGCGGTTTTTTATACGAACCGTAAATCAGGCCGCGGAACATGTGCAGGTATACGACGATGAAGAAGAAAGATGCGCCTGTGGAGTGCATATAGCGGATAATCCAGCCGCCGGACACGTCGCGCATGATGTACTCTACTGCGGTAAAGGCAGCAGGCAGATGGTAGGCGTTCAGGTTGCCGTCCGGTTTGTAGTTCATGGTCAGGAAAATACCGCTGACGATTTGAATTACGAGGACGAGCAGGGCCAAAGAGCCGAAGTAATACCAGAAGTTGAAGTTCTTCGGCGCGTAGTATTGAGCCAAATGCTCATTCCACATTTTAGACAGAGGGAAGCGAGCGTCCATCCAGTCTAACAATGCTTTTGCTTTGCTATTGGTTTGGTTTGCCATAATTATCGTTCCTTATTTTTAGTCTTCGCCTACCAAGACTGTCGTATCGCTCAGATATTTGTAGGGCGGAACAACCAGGTTGGTCGGTGCAGGAACACCTTTATATACGCGGCCTGCCATGTCGAATTTCGAACCGTGGCAAGGGCAGAAGAAACCGCCTTTCCAGTCTGCACCCAAATCCGCGGGGGCAACGTCGGGACGGTAGGTCGGCGAACAGCCCAAGTGGGTACAGATACCGATGGCTACAAGGATGTTCGGCTTAATCGAACGGGTCTCGTTTTTTGCGTATTCGGGCTGTTGATCTGCCTTGGAATCGGGATCAGCAACCGCGCCGTTCAAACTTTTCAGGTCTTTGAGCTGCTGTTCGGTACGGTTAACCACCCAAATCGGCTTACCTTGCCATTCGGCAGTCAACATTTGTCCGGATTCGATTTTGCTGACATCTATTTCGACGGCAGCACCTGCGGCCTTGGCTTTTTCCGACGGGAAAAAGCTTGCCACGAAAGGCGTAGCTACGCCCAAAGCCGCCACACCGCCCGCGCCGCACGTAGCCAGCGTCAGAAAGCGGCGGCGACCGCTATTGATTTCTTGATTATCCATTATTCAGTCGTCCTAAAATTTTGGGAATACCGAGCCATTAAACGATGTAATTCTACCTAGTTTACCGTGATACTCAAAGCATTATTTAAATTAAGGTAAATTTTCATGACGATTATCAAGGCTTAAGCAGGATTATCTTCGTCGAAATGACAGACTTCCAACTCAAAATGCTGTGCCACGGCTTCGCCCAGGGCGCGGATGCCGTAACGTTCCGTCGCATGGTGTCCCGCGCTGACAAACGCAACGCCTGTTTCATTGGCAAGGTGAAACTGGGCTTCCGAGATTTCTCCGGTCAGATAAGCATCGACGCCTTCGTCTATGGTTGTCTGAAAAAATCCCTGCGCACCGCCGGTACACCATGCGATACGTTTGATTTCGCGAGACATATCGCCGACGGCTACGGGCTGCCGTCCCAGCGTTGCAGCAATGTGTTGCAACCATTCAGCCAAAGTCTGCGGCGTTTTCAGACGACCTATATTCAACAGGTTCTGTTCGCCGAACTGCCTTTCGACTTCCCAACCCAACTTATCGGCAAGCTGCGCGTTGTTGCCCAACACAGGGTGCGCATCCAGCGGCAGGTGGTAGCCCGCCATATTGATTTGGTGTTGCAATAATGTTTCGATGCGCGCTTTTTTCCAGCCCGTAATCGTTACCGGCTCACTTTTCCAAAACATCCCGTGGTGCACCAAAAGCATATCCGCGCCTTGTTCTGCCGCAAAATCGACCGCCGCCTTGCTTGCCGTTACCGATGTCGCTATTTTGCCGACTTCTGCCCTGCCCTCGACCTGCAAACCGTTGGGCGCATAGTCTTTGAACATGCCGACCTGCAACACCTCGTCGCACCACGCCAAAATATCGTTGCGTTTCGCCATATTATTCCTTTCAACACATAGCGGATTGAATTTCACAGGACAAGACGAAACAACGCCATCTCCGTTTCAAGTCAATTCACCATATTCATACAAAATCGGACCCACATTCTAACCGCAAACCCTGACGCGTCCCAATCCCCACACCGTTCAACACGCGCCCGCATTTACACCCCGGCATGAAGTATTTTAATATTGCCCGTTTCAAGAGGTCGTCTGAAAGCGTAAAAACCAATGGATTCCATCATCGAACTGCGCCATCTTAAAACCCTGCTGGCACTCGAAGAAACCGGCAGCGTATCCCTTGCCGCCAAGCGCGTCTTCCTGACCCAATCCGCCCTTTCGCACCAAATCCGCGCGCTTGAAAACTATTACGACACCCCCCTGTTCGAGCGCAAATCCACACCCTTGCGCTTCACGCCCGCCGGCGAACGTCTGTTGAGGCTCGCACGCGAACTCCTCCCGCAAGTTTCCGCCGCCGAGCGCGACCTCGCCCGCATCATCGAAGGCGAAGCAGGCGAATTGCGGCTGGCAGTCGAATGCCACACCTGTTTCGACTGGCTCATGCCCGCGATGGGCGAATTCCGCCCCATGTGGCCGCAAGTCGAATTGGACATCGTTTCCGGCTTTCAGGCAGATCCGGTCGGACTCCTGCTGCAACACCGCGCCGATCTCGCCATCGTATCCGAAGCCGAAAAACAAAACGGCATCAGCTTCCGCCCCCTGTTCGCCTACGAAATGGTCGGCATCTGCGCCCAAGACCACCCGCTTGCCGCCAAAACCGTTTGGGAGGCAGAAGACTTCATCGGCGAAACCCTCATTACCTATCCCGTTCCCGACGAAATGCTCGACCTGCCCAAAAAAATATTGTTACCCAAAGGCATCAACCCACCGCGCCGCCGCAGCGAACTGACCATCGCCATCATCCAACTCGTCGCCAGCAAACGCGGCATCGCCGCCCTGCCCTACTGGACCGTCATGCCCTATCTCGAAAAAGGCTACGTCGTCCACCGCCAAATCACCGCCAACGGCCTGCAAAGCGAACTCTACGCCGCCACACGCACCGAAGACGCCGACAAAAGCTATCTCGACAACTTCTGCCAAATCGTCCGCGAACGCAGCTTCGCCGACCTCCCCGGCTTGAACGAACTGAAAATGCACGGACAAGATTAATGCTTTCTTGAAACATGGTGTTACAGCATCAAATCAATCCGACTTCAATATCAAAAGGTCGTCTGAAAACCCAAATCTCAGGTTTTCAGACGACCTTTTTACTTCCTATCCCGATTTAGCCTTCTTCAGGCAGCTTGGTGATTTTTACCCGCTCGATGCGTTGACCGTCTTTTTCAACGACTTGGAAACGCCAGCCGTGGAAGTCGGCAAAGTCGCCGACATCGGGAATGCTTTGCAGCTCTTCCATAATCAGTCCGGCGACAGTGTGGAAGTCGGCATCTTCTTCCTGCGGCGGGAGGTTGAGTTGCGGCGCGAGTTCGACGTATTCGAGCGAACCGTCCACGGTCAGGCTTTCATCGGCATTTTCTTGAACGGCGGGTTCTTCTTGGCGTTCAAACTCTTCGGGGAATTCACCGGCGATGGTTTCCAGCAGGTCTTTCATGGTAACCATGCCCAAAACCGCGCCGAATTCATCGACCACCAAAGCATAATCCGCGCTGCTTTGGCGGAACAATTCAATCGCGCCCAACGCGGTCGTACTGTCCGGCAGGACGAGCGGCTGGCGCAGGACGGCTTGAATATTGAGTTCGCCGGTTTCGAGCAGTTGGGCGAGCAGGTCTTTTTTGTTGATGTAGCCCAACGGTTCGTCCACACCGGCTTTACCAACGACGAGCAGGCGGCTGTACGGAGTGTTTTGCAGTTGGGCGTGTTGCTCTTCGCGGCTTTGGGAGATGTCCAAACGCTCAATGTCGCGGCGGGGAATCATCACGCCGAGGATGGGACGTTCGGCAAGCGTGAGGACGCTGCGTATCATGGATTTTTCGTTTTCTTCGAAATGTCCGTCGTCCTCTGCTTCGTCGCCTGCTTTGGCAAGCACGCTTTCGCGTATGCCCATCATGCCCAAGACGTTCTCGGCGGTTCGTTTGCGCCATGAGCTGCTGATGTAGTCGTTTTTGCGGCTGTTGCGCTGCGAAATTTGGTTGAATGCTTCAATCAGGATGGAGAAGCCGATAGCGGCGTAGAGGTAGCCTTTCGGGATGTGGAAATGGAAGGCTTCGGCAATGAGGCTGAAACCGATCATCAGCAGGAAACCCAAACAGAGCATGACGACGGTAGGATGCCTGTCCACAAATTCGGTCAGCGGTTTGCTGGCGGAAATCATGACGGTCATGGCAACGGCAACGGCACCCATGGCGACGACGATGTGATCGACCATCGCAACGGCAGTGATGACGGAATCGATGGAAAATACCGCGTCAAGAATCAGGATTTGGGCAACCACGCTCCAAAATCGCGCGTGTTTTTTCTGACTGTCGGCAACGGCAAATTGGTTATGCCCTTCGAGGCGTTCGTGGAGCTCGGTGGTGGCTTTGTAGAGCAGGAAGATACCGCCCGCGAGCATAATCATGTCTTTGCCGGAAACGTCCAACCCGCTGATGTGGAACAGCGGGCGCGTCAGGGTCATGATGTGTGCCATGAAGCCGAGCATGATGATGCGGATAACGACCGCAAGCCCCAAACCGGTAATGCGCGCGCGGTCACGCTGGGCGGGTTTGACTTTGTTCGCCAAAATGGCGACGAAAACGAGGTTGTCTATCCCCAAGACAACTTCGAGTACCAGAAGCGTGACAAAGCCTATCCAAGTATGCGGCTCTGCCAACCAACTGAAATCCATGATTTTTGTATTCCTTTGTGTTCAAACGCGAAAAGGCAGCCTGAAACGCTCAAGCTGCCTGATTCATATCGATACGCACGAAAAACGGCGGGCGGTCATGCTGCTCTGCTCTGGGTCTTTCATGTGTGCGTATGTCTCAAGTAAAAATAATGTAAATAGTTTAGCAGCTTGGAAGGCAGATGGCAAAAGGTCGTCTGAAAACTGGAATTTGCGTTTTCAGACGACCTGCCAAACCGCTTAAATAACCTGCTCTTTGGTTTTGGTCTCCGCGGCTTTCTTCGTCATAAAACCGTCTATCGGCGCATAACCCACAAAATCTGCGTTTTCATCCATGATGACTACCCAATCTTTCGTGCGCCCGCTGGTCAGGGGCAGGAAGAACAAAGGTTTGCCGGATGCAGATACTTTGGCTGATTTGACGATATCCGCTTCAGACATATTGCGGGCGGCAGCCAATTCGGACAACGGCTTCATCACGCGGCGGATTTTTTCGCGCTCGGCAGGGCCATCGGGCAGCCACCAATTCGGACGCATACTCGGTTCGATACCCGTCAGCGACAAGCTCAGGCTTTCATTGCCTTCATCGACATTGGCAGCCTCGCGTACGCCTACGCGCTCTATACCAAACCAAGGCAGGGTTTTGAAGCCATCTTTGGCTTTTGCCAAATCCGCCTTATCGATTTCGGTGGCAGTCACAATATTGATACGGTCACGCTCAAAAGCTGCGGCAACAGGACGGGCAAGGGATACGCTGTACAACCCGTAAATCAAAGCGGCAAGCTGGATCGCGCCGATTAAGGAAAAATCGACCACGCGCTCGCGCATTTTTTTCTTGGGGCTAGCAAGAATCAGGGTCAACAGCGGACCGCACACGATATCCACCGATACGACCAACTTATACAAATCCAAACCGCCGGTCAGTTCGGCATAGGGAAAGGGATACCAGACTTCAAAAACAAGCAGCGCCGCCAAGCCCGCCAAAACCAGACTGACAAGCAGATGCAGCGAGGCGCTTTTCACGGCGAAACGCCATCGCGAAACATGTTGAGTATTTTCCATAATGTTTGTCCGTAACGTAATTATTTGAAATATGATTTTTTGAAGACGTCATTATATCGGAATATAAAAGTTTTGCGGAAAACCAAATAAACATTTTTTTACATATCCCATGTTAAAATCCGCGTTTCTCAAATATTTCAATATGATGCTATGCATACTTCCGATATTGACACAGACGATACGGCTCACGAATACCACGCCGACAATCCCGATTTTCCTGCCAAAACCGTTGTGGCGACGCTGTTTATCGGCGCGTTTTTCGGCTATCTCAACGACACGCTTTTAAATGTCGCGCTCACGCCGATTATGAAGGATTTCGGGGTCGATAAGACCACCGTCCAATGGCTGACGACGGGCTTTTTACTGGTGATGGGCGCGTTCACGCCGATTACGGCGGGCGTGATTCAATGGTTTGAAACGCGCAAGATGGTGTTGTTTACGCAGGCGACGTTTCTGGCGGGTTCGCTGATTTGCGCGTTTGCACCGACTTTCGGGATTCTGGTCGCGGGGCGGATGGTGCAGGCGGTGTCTGCCGCGTTTTTCGTGCCGCTTCTGTTTAACGGCATTTTGTCGATTTACCCGCCGAACAAACGCGGAACGGCGATGGGCGTGATTACCATGATGTTCACCGCCGCGCCTGCGATAGGGCCGACGCTGTCGGGCATCATCATCGACCACACGCATTGGCGCGTGCTGTTCGGCTTTACCGCGCCGTTTATGCTGGCGGCAATGGTGTTGGTGGGCAAGTATCTGACGGTCAATTTGAGCAACATCAGCCGTCCGAAGATTGATATTTTGTCGGCCGTGCTGTCGATTGCGGGCTTCGGCGGGCTGGTGTATGCGAGCAGTAATTTCGCCCGTCTGCCGCTGGCGGAATTTATCCTGCTGTTTGCCGCTTCCGTCGCGCTGGTGGGCTGGTTTGCATACCGTCAGTCCCGCTTGGCGACGCCGCTGCTGAACCTTCGGGCGTTTGAGTATAAGCAGTTCCGCCACTGCGTCGTGATTCTGGCGGGCGCTGTGTTCCTGTTTTTGGGTTTGGAACTGATGATGCCGATGTACACGCAGCAGGTACTGATGCTGACGGGTACGGCGACGGGGCTGATTCTGATGCCCGCGAGCATCGCCCAGGCGGTTGCCGCGCCTTTGTTCGGCAAACTGCTGGACAAGAAGGGCGGACGGTTTGTCGTGTTGCCCGCCACGGTGATGCTGACGGTGTCGCTGGCGGTGTTGTGGCTGTTTTTGCGGATTGACACGCAAGTCATGATGCTGACCGCCATGTTCACGCTGATGGCGGTGTCCGTATCCGCCTGCGTAACGGGCGAAACCCACGGCTTGAACGCACTGCCGAAAAAACTCAACCCCCACGGCGCGGCGATTCTGACCACCATCAACCCGATTGCCGGCGCGGTCGGTGCGGCATTTTTCGTCGGCGCGACCAATATCGGCGAGAAACTGTCCTCTGCCGCCTCGCCGCAACAAGCCATGCTTGACGGCATCCATCTGGCGATGGGCAGCGCGCTGGTGTTGGGCGCGGTAATGGTGTTTTTCGCCATGCGCCTGAAACATCACGAACCGGACAAACAAGTTTGAACATAAGGTACTAAACGGGCATTTGAAAGAAGCCGCAAACAGCACAAAGAGGTCGTCTGAAAAAATGCAAAAAACGTCAGGACGACAGGTTATCTCTTGTTTTCTATACCGAAACCGCCCCAGTTTGCTATAATGCCCAGTTTCATCAAACCGCAATACCACACTTTAAAGGACAAAAAATGGGTTTTCTGCAAGGTAAAAAAATCCTGATCACCGGCATGATTTCCGAGCGTTCCATCGCTTACGGCATTGCCAAAGCCTGCCGCGAACAAGGTGCGGATTTGGCATTTACTTACGTTGTTGACAAACTGGAAGAGCGCGTCCGCAAAATGGCCGCCGAATTGGGTTCCGAACTCGTGTTCCGCTGCGACGTTGCCAGCGACGACGAAATCAACCAAGTTTTCGTTGACTTGGGCAAACATTGGGACGGCCTCGACGGTTTGGTGCACGCCATCGCGTTTGCTCCGAAAGAAGCTTTGAGCGGCGACTTCCTCGACAGCATCAGCCGCGAAGCGTTTAACACCGCACACGAAATTTCCGCATACAGCCTGCCCGCATTGGCAAAAGCCGCCCGTCCGATGATGCGCGGCAGAAACTCCGCCATCGTCGCCCTGAGCTACTTGGGCGCGGTTCGTGCGATTCCCAACTACAACGTCATGGGCATGGCAAAAGCCAGCCTCGAAGCAGGCATCCGCTTTACCGCCGCCTGCTTGGGCAAAGAAGGCATCCGTTGCAACGGCATTTCCGCCGGTCCGATCAAAACCCTCGCTGCTTCCGGCATTGCCGATTTCAGCAAACTCTTGGGACACGTCGCTTCCCACAACCCGCTCGGCCGCAACGTAACCATCGACGAAGTCGGCAACACTGCCGCCTTCCTGCTCTCCGAACTTTCTTCAGGCATTACCGGCGAAATCACTTACGTTGATGGCGGTTACAGCATCAACGCCCTGAACGATGAAGAGGCGTAATTATTTGTAATATTTCGTAGAAAAAGACAACTTATTACGCAAAAATCCGTCTGAATAAGTGGTGTAAAAAAGTTACACTTCGATTTCAGACGGTTCTTTTTTCATATAAAAGGCGGCATATTTCGGGAATTTTGTCATATATACAAATTTTAACTTTTATAAATTTTGTTTAACGAATAACACGATACCATGCCTGCCGGTTTGGAAAAGCCCGTCCGTCGTTTCGGATGCGCTTTTTTTAAAATTTCACTTTATTATCCACAAACATACAGGAGGACATTTATGTCTATTGCTTCAGAATTTAAACAGTTTATTATGCGCGGCAACGTTATCGACTTGGCAGTCGGTATGGTCGTCGGTACTGCGTTCAGCGGCATCGTTAAATCTTTGGTTGACGACGTAATCATGCCCCCTATCGGTCTGTTGATCGGCGGCGTTGACTTCTCCAACCTGTTCATTACCCTGAAAGACGGCGCGCAAGCTGCTCCGGAAGGCGGCTATGCCAGCTTGGCAGCAGCCCAGGCAGCCGGTGCTGTTACCCTGAACCTCGGCCTATTCATTAACTCCGTTATCAGCTTCCTGATCATTGCTGCTGCGATTTTTGCCGTTATCAAAGCGTTGAACTCCATGAAAAAAGCCGAAGCACCTGCCGAAGAAGCACCTGCAGAGCCTAGCGAAGAAGTATTGCTGTTGCGCGAAATCCGCGACTCTCTGAACAAAAAATAATCTTTTGAAGATTTGAAATAAAAGGTCGTCTGAAAATTTTCAGACGACCTTTTTGTTTTGCGTATCTCTCCGATATCAATGATTTACGGTTTACGGTATCGGATTGCGTGGGATAACCATTCTTCAATCTCTATCCACATGGCTCCTCCTATTTACAGCAAACCAGGCTGACCCAATGCGGGGTCGGTCGCGCGGGCGGCTTGTGCGTCTTCAACGGTCAGCCCCAAAGCTTTCGCCACGCCTTCGCCGTAGGCGGGGTCGCAACGGTGGCAGTTGCGGATGTGGCGGTATTTGATGAAGTCGGGCGCGTCGCCCATGGCTGCGGCGGTGTTGTCGAACAAAGCCTGTTTCTGCGCGTCGTTCATCAGGTTAAACAAGGCGCGCGGTTGGCTGAAGTAGTCGTCATCGTCTTGGCGGTAGTCCCAGTGCGCCGCGTCGCCGTTGATTTTCAAAGGCGGTTCGGCGAAGTCGGGCTGTTGCTGCCATTGGCCGAAGCTGTTGGGTTCGTAGTGCGGCAGGCTGCCGTAGTTGCCGTCGGCGCGGCCTTGCCCGTCGCGCTGGTTGCTGTGGACGGGGCAACGCGGGCGGTTGACGGGGATTTGGCGGAAGTTCACCCCCAGGCGGTAGCGTTGCGCGTCGGCGTAATTGAACAAACGGGCTTGCAGCATTTTGTCGGGACTGGCGCCGATACCGGGCACAAGGTTGCTCGGTGCGAAGGCGGATTGTTCCACATCGGCGAAGAAGTTTTCGGGATTGCGGTTCAACTCGAATTCGCCCACTTCGATCAGCGGATAGTCTTTTTTCGGCCAAACTTTGGTCAAGTCAAACGGATGATACGGCACTTTTTCCGCATCTGCTTCAGGCATGACTTGGATGTACATCGTCCATTTCGGAAACTCGCCGCGCTCGATGGCTTCATACAGGTCGCGCTGGTGGCTTTCGCGGTCGTCGGCGATGATTTTGGCGGCCTCTTCGTTGGTCAGGTTTTTAATCCCTTGCTGGCTGCGGAAATGGAATTTCACCCAAAAACGCTCGCCCGCTTCGTTCCAGAAGCTGTAAGTATGCGAACCGAAGCCGTGCATATGGCGGTAGCTGGCGGGGATGCCGCGGTCGCTCATGACGATGGTGACTTGGTGCAGGGCTTCGGGCAGCAGCGTCCAGAAGTCCCAGTTGTTCGTGGCGGAGCGCATATTGGTGCGCGGGTCGCGTTTGACCGCCTTGTTCAGGTCGGGGAATTTGCGCGGGTCGCGCAGGAAGAACACGGGCGTGTTGTTGCCGACCATATCCCAGTTGCCTTCTTCGGTATAGAACTTCAACGCAAAGCCGCGGATGTCGCGTTCCGCATCGGCTGCGCCGCGCTCGCCTGCCACGGTGGTGAAACGGGCGAACATCTCAGTTTGCTTGCCGACTTCGCTGAAGATTTTGGCGCGGGTGTATTTCGTGATGTCGTGCGTCACGGTAAACGTACCGAACGCGCCCGAACCTTTGGCGTGCATACGGCGTTCGGGGATGACTTCGCGCACGAAGTCGGCAAGTTTTTCATTCAGCCACAAATCCTGCGCCAGCAACGGGCCGCGCGGACCGGCGGTCAGGCTGTTTTGATTGTCGGCAACGGGCGCGCCATTGTTCATGGTCAGGTGGGTTACAGGACATTTAGAGACAGTCATAATAATTTCCTTTGTGAAATGGTCAGTGGTTTATAAAACGATTTGCCGAAAAGCATATTCGTAGCCGGTTTCTTGGCATTCATAAATTTCTTGTATCGACATTTATTTTTCCTTTTGTTTAAGCTATGAATAGGACTATACAGAAAGGTTTTGACTATTGGAACTATGACTTCAATTTAATATTGTTATTATTAATTGAAATTTGATTTTTATTAGGTTTTTATTATTGATTAATGCATGAAATAGAAAAAGGTCGTCTGAAACTGTTTTCAGACGACCTTTTGACTGAATGGCTGTCAACTTTACCGTTTACACCACATCGTACAAACCGCGCACCACCCTGCCGATGGCGGCAATGCCTTTTTCCAGCGTTTCCGCGTCCTGCGCGATGCTCATGCGGATGCACTCGCTCGCGTGCGGGTAATCCTGCGTATCGATGCCGACGAAGAAATGTTCGCCCGGAATAATCAGCGTGCCTTCGGCTTTGAGCATTTCGTACAGGGTTTGCGATGAAACGGGCAGGTTTTCAAACCAGAGCCACAGGAAAATCGCGCCTTCGGGCTTATGGATTTTCAGCGGATACGCGCCCAGCTCGCGCTTGAGCAGCGAGACGGCGGTTTGCGCCTGATTGCGGTAAAACGGCCGGATGACGTCGTCTGAAAGCTGTTTCAGACGGCCGTCCTGCAACAGCGGCGTTGCGATGGCTGCGCCAAAGCGGGTGGGCGACAGGTTCACAATCGCGTTCAGGCTGCTGACGGCTTTGACGACTTCGGGCGCGGCGACGATGATGCCGGTGCGCACGCCCGGCAGGCCGACTTTGGAAAGGCTGAAGCAGAGGATGATGTTTTCGTGCCAATTCAGCGTCACATCGCTGTAAATGATGTTGGGGAACGGCATTCCGTAGGCGTTGTCGATAATCAGCGGAATGCCGTGTGCTTGCGCCAAAGCGTCCAGCCGCGCCATTTCGCCGTCGGTCAGCACGTTGCCGGTCGGGTTGGTCGGACGCGAACAGCAAATCGCACCGATTTTGCCCGCTTTGAGTTCGGGCAGGCTTTCCAGCGCGTCAAAGTCCACGCGGTATTTGAAGAAGCCTGCTTCGCCTTCGTGTTCGACAGCTTCGATTTTGGGTTTGACGGAAACGAAGTGCTGCCCTTCGACATGCACGTCGGCATAGCCGATGTATTCGGGCGCGAGCGGCAGCAGGATGGCTTTCTCTACGGAAAGGTCGTCTGAAACCTTGAATTTGCCGCCGAAAAGGTTGAAAAGATAGAAAAACGCGTTCTGCGAACCGTTAGTCAGCGCGATATTGTCGGCGGTCAAGTTCCAGCCGTATTCGCGGTTGAGGAAGGCGGTCAACGCGTCAATCAGCGCGGCATCGCCTTGGGGATTGGAGTAATTGCCGATGTTCTCGACGGCGTGTTCCGCCGCCAGTTTGGAAAATACGTCGGCGAACACGGCGTTGACTTCGGCAATCCGCGCCGGATTACCGCCGCCGAGCATGTTGACGGGCTTGTCGCTTTTGAGCGCGTCGCCGAGGTCGTCCATAAGTTGCAGGATGCCGCTGTGTTGCGTGAATTTTTCGCCGAATGCCGAGAACTGCATGATGACTCCGTGTAAATATGATTGGCGGGGATTATATCAGCTTGATATGGCGAGGGGCCGTCTGAAAATGAATGTGGCGGGTTTGACGCACCATTGTCCCAACATCGCAAGAATATGTGACGGCAATCCATCTGCCCTGCCCTCTTAAAAATTCAGACGACCCGATGAATCTCATCAGGTCGTCTGAAAATGTGAACGTCGGGAAAAGGAAAGCGACTTAGCGGATTTTCAGCGTACTCAATCCGATTAACACCAAGACGATGGTAATAATCCAGAAACGGACGACGACTTGGGTTTCTTTCCAGCCTTTTTGTTCGTAGTGATGGTGGATGGGCGCCATCAGGAAGATGCGTTTTTTGGTTCTCTTATACCAGCCGACCTGAAGCATAACGGACACGGCTTCGACGACGAACAGACCGCCCATGATGACAAGGACGAACTCTTGGCGGACGATGACGGCAACGGTACCGAGTGCCGCACCCAATGCCAGCGCGCCGACGTCACCCATGAAAACTTGCGCAGGATAGGCGTTGAACCACAAAAATCCAAGACACGCGCCACACATGGCGGTACAGAAAATCACAACTTCGTTCGCGCCTGCGACATAAGGCAGTTGCAGATATTGGGCAAATTGGGCATGGCCGCTGGCGTAGGCGAAGATGGCGAGGCCGGCGGCAACGAGGACGACGGGAAAGGCGGCAAGTCCGTCAAGGCCGTCGGTGAGGTTGACGGCGTTGGAAGTGCCGACGATGGTCAGATAGGTCAGGACGACGAAGCCGACCACGCCCAGCGGCAAGGCGACTTGTTTGAAGAAGGGAACGATGAGGATGTTATTGGAGGAGTTTTCAGCAAGGAAGAACAGGGCAAGCGCGGCAACGATGGCGACGCTCGACTGCCACACCATTTTGAATTTGGCGGAAACACCGTTGGGGTCTTTATAGACGACTTTGCGCCAGTCATCGTAAAAACCAAGTGCGCCCGTGGCAAGCAATACGCCCAAGAGAATCCAAATATACGGGTTTGCCCAGTTGCCCCACAACAGCGTGGACACGGTGATGGCGGTCAGAATCAGCGAACCGCCCATCGTCGGCGTGCCGTTTTTGATGAGGTGGGTTTGCGGCCCGTCAGTGCGTACCGCCTGCCCGACTTTCAACTGAGTCAGTTTGCGGATGGTCCACGGACCGAGCAGCAGGGAAAACGCCAGGGCGGTCAAAGCTGCCATGACGGCGCGGAATGTGGTGTATTGAAAGACATTCAGACCGGTCAACCAGTTACTGAAATGTGCAAGCCATAAAAACATGGGGCTTCCTTTTGTTTTTGTTGTTACATTGGGCTTATCGCCCGTTTTAAATTTTGGTTTTGAGGTCGTCTGAAAAAATTTCAGACGACCTTTGTTGATTATCAAGCTGCTTATGACAGTCAGCGCCTGCTGAAGTTCACTCTCTATGCAGGTTTCTAGCGAACCCGTTTCCGTTGTTTAGAGAGACGGCAGCATTATTGAGTAGTGGCGGCGTTAGCGTCTTTCTCAATCACGCAAATCGGATAATTTCGTACCAATCAGCAATAAGGCTTTTTATTTTCAGACGACCTCTTTGTCCGTCAATGCCTCGACCACTTCTTCCATCTTCATAAAGCGCGAACCTTTCACCAACACGGTGGCGCGTTCGGGCAAATCGTGGCTCAACACTTGAATCAACGGGTCTTTGGCGGCGAACCACAAACCGTCCGCGCCAAACGTTTCTGCCGCTTCGACGCTGTTGTCGCCGACAAAATAAGCCGCTTCGATGCCTTGGTCGCGGGCGTACGCGCCGACTTCGGCGTGCATGGCGGCGGCTTCGTCCTCGCCCAGTTCGCCCATATCGCCCATCACAAAAATACGCGGCGCAGGCATACGCGCCAACACGTCAATCGCAGCTTTCATGCTGTCGGGGTTCGCGTTGTACGTATCGTCAATCAGGGTCGCGCCTTTGATGCCGGACTTGACGTTCAGACGACCTTTAATGTTGCTGAAGCCTTTCAAACCTTCCGCCACATCGTTCAAACTCAAACCCGCAGCCAAAGCCAACGCGGCGGCAGCGGCGGCGTTGTGGACATTGTGGCGGCCGGGAACAGGCAGCACCACGGCGGCGCGCTCGTTGCCGCACACCAAATCAAATTCGCACGACAAAGGTTTCAACACGATATTTTCCGCGTGGACATTGCCGCTATCGACGCCGAAAGTCCGCTGCTGATGACCTTGAGAGGTCGTCTGAAACACGGCGGCATGTTCGTCTTCGCACGGAATCAAAGCCAATCCGTCTTCGCCCAAACCTTGATAAATCTCACTTTTCGCCTTGGCAATATCGTTCGTGCCGTCAAAACCACAGCCGACATGGGCGCGCAAAGCATTGTTGACTAAAGCGGCATCGGGTTTGGCGATTTGCGTCAAAACCGCCAGTTCGCCAAAATGGTTCATGCCCATTTCGATCACGGCATAGCGGTGTTTTTCGTTTAATTTCAACAAAGTCAGCGGAAGGCCGATGTGGTTGTTGAAGTTACCTGCCGTCGCCAAAACGGCATCATCGCCGAAACGGCGGCGCAATACCGCAGCCAGCATTTCCTTCACCGTCGTCTTGCCGCCCGAGCCGGTAATGCCGAACACAAACGGGTTCACATTATCGCGCCACGCCTTCGCCAGCATTTGCAACGCGGCAAGCGTGTCATCGACTTTCAACGCGCCGTCCATTGCAGCGCAATCTTCGCGCGAAACCACAACCGCCGCCGCACCCGCAGCCAATACGTCTTCAACAAAATCATGCGCATCAAACCGCTCGCCCGCCAATGCGAAAAACACATCGCCCGCGCGGATGTCGCGGCTGTCGGTTACGATGCGCGAAACGGGTTTGTTTTCAGACGGCGTAGGAAGGTTGAGGGTTTGGCAGATGAAATTTAGGTCTAGTGGTTTCATGGTTTCTTTCGTTTGTTTTTTTTCAGACAGTTTTTTGACACTCAGCTACCGATTTTTCCGTACTCCTGATAATCGGAGAAACACAATACGATGGTTTTACCGTTTTTACGGTAAGGGTGGCAGAGGCTGTAATGACCGTCTTCCGCTTCATAGCGCATTTCCTGAGTTTGTCCGGCAAATACTTTTTGCAGGTATTCGCGCTCCTTCAAATTCGGAGAATAGACATAGTCCATTTTCTTGACCATCACTTTCTCACCATTTCGATCCATGACAAAATTATCATTACCTTCTACATTTTGATTGGCAGCAGGTACAGCTTCATTTTGACTGGCGGCAGGTACAGCTTCGCCACCCACGTTAAGGCGGGAATCGGCTGAAAAAGCCAGATAAACCGGTTTGTTGTCGATCTTATCCTGCACGATAATCATGGCAGATTTGAACGACAAATCATCTTTAGCCATCAAATCAAGGATTTCTGACGATTTTTTAATATACGCCAAATCGAAACGGTAATCTGTCAAGGCATCGAGTTGAGCAGGATTGTCTTTGACGATGCGCTCTGACGATTGGGTTAAGATGTCGCGTTTTTGCCGAATAGTCAGGTAATTGCCGCCGAACAGCAACGCCGCCAAAATAGGAAATACCGCCAACAGCAGATATACGGTTTTCCTGCCG
The DNA here is from genome assembly GCA_963532335.1 of uncultured Neisseria sp. Taxonomy (GTDB): domain Bacteria; phylum Pseudomonadota; class Gammaproteobacteria; order Burkholderiales; family Neisseriaceae; genus Neisseria. The sequence goes on from CAUSKT010000036.1 coordinate 17,977, forward strand.
CCACGGACTTCTTCTTCCTGCCCGCGCTCGGCAATACGGGTCAGATTCAACATGATGTTCAGCATCAACGTACCACCCATTACAGCCAAAATCCCCAAAATACTCATCAGGAAAATTTCTGTAATGTGTTCACGGAACACCTTGAGTCCGAAGACTTGGATCAATATCAACGCGAACACCCAATACACCAGCAGTGTCACCGCTACCATACCGATGATGTTCGTTGCCTTGACCAATTTTTTTGCGTTCATCTCTTCACTCTTTTTTCAGACGACCTATTTATCCTGATTAATCAATGGATACGGATTAATCGCACCGCTTGGCAGATACACGCCGTAATGCAAATGGGCCGGCGTAGTTTTGGCGTTGCCGGTTTTGCCGACATAGCCGATGACCTGTCCTTCTTTCACACGTTCATACAAGCGGACGCTGGCGAATTTGTTGAGGTGGGCATAGTAGTGCCATGCGCCCGGCCCTTGGATGCCGATGACTTTGCCACCCAATCGGTTACGCCCGATTTTGGTTACGATACCGGGCGTTGTGCTGCGTATCGGCGTGTTTTTCTTAGCGAAAATATCCACGCCTTCATGTCTGCGCCCCTGACTGCGCGCTGCGCCCCAAGTGTCGTCAAAACGCTTGCCTTTAACAGGATTGGGCAGGCTTTGCGCCGCCGGCGGTTCTTTCGCCCTCAGTTCGGCAATTTCGGCGTTCGGGCGCGGCAGTTGTTTGGTGGTACAGCCTGCAAATAAAATCATGACTGCACTGATTAAAAGGGTTTTTGTCGGCATTTTCAGCATCAAATCGGTCTCCTCGTTTTTCAGACGACCTTTGAGATTTGAAATCAGGGTCGTCCGAAACAACTGTGATGGGTTTAATGGCTGACGTGCCGTAATGCGTGGGTTGTGTTGCTTTTATTTTGTGGGGGATAAACGTTTTCAGACGACCTTAAGGCTGCCGGGCCGTCTGAAAATTGATTACATTGTTGTCAAATTTATAGTGGAATCGATAAGTCGAATACGCAGTACAGCAAAACCTCTCTACCCTACGGTGACTCCACTCTGTCTGTATACACTCAAAAATTACTCTTCAATATCGACATATCCTAAATCGATCAGTGCCTGCTCCACATTTCCCACTGCCTCATCATCATCTTTTACCATCAGTAGGAAGGCATTTTCGGTATAACCAATGTCTATTAGCCGAAGCCCATGAGGCTTAAGTAATTCATCGTAAGCCTCTAAGACATAGTTACTATCATTGAACATTGCAAACATTTCCATCTCTTCACTCTCAAAAAGATCTTCCAATTCACCTTGATCATCTGGCACGGGAATACCTTCGTGAGCGCAAAATTCTGCTAATGTACGTTTGCATACTTCGTCATCAATTCCTGTCGCATCTATTTCAATGCCTAGCTTTTGTATAGGATAAAACTTCCCTAATTTTAAATGCGGTTCTTTCCACTCCATATACTCCATAAATTGATGATCAGCATAATGCCATTCACCTGATTCGTGATACCAACCTAAATGCTTAAATAACCAATGACATACCAAATCCTCATTTTCAGCCGGAGGAGCTTTGGGTAAATCTTCACGAGTTAAGTAAGGGACGGCTGCAAGCAAGGCATTGAATAAAGGAGTATAACGTTGCATATTTTTACCTATTAAAAGAGAGATGGAGTAATGTGTAATTTCCTATTTGCCAATGACCTTAAGGAATTATCTGGAAAATATTTTTACCTGAGTTCTGCCAATGCTTTTTCTGCGATTTCAAAATCGGAGAAATGATGCTTCACGCCTTGTACATCCTGATAGTTTTCATGCCCTTTTCCGGCAATCAGGATGATGTCGTTTACGACGGCGCGTTCGACTGCGTAACGGATGGCGGCGGCACGGTCGGCTTCGACGCATTCGGGCGCGGGCACGGCAGGCAGGATGTCGTTGATGATGTCTTGCGGATTTTCCAAACGCGGGTTGTCGCTGGTTACGACAACTTTATCCGCACCCTGTACGGCTGCTGCGCCCATCAGCGGGCGTTTGCCGCGGTCGCGGTTGCCACCGCAGCCGAATACGCACCACAAAGCCGCTCCCTGCGGTTTGATTTCCTGCAAGGTGGAGAGTGCTTTTTCCAATGCGTCGGGCGTGTGTGCGTAATCGACAACGACCAAGGGCTTTCCGCTGTTCATGATGCAGTCCATGCGCCCTGAGGCGGGACGGATTTTTGCCAGCACATCCAATACTTTATCAAGCGGATAACCGTTGGCACAAAGTAAGGCGATGCAGGCGGCGAGGTTTCGCGCGTTGAATCGTCCGAGCAGGCGCGTGCGGCAGCGGCCTTCGCCCCACGGGGTTTGGAATACGGCTTCCATGCCGTCCGAAGAGGCTGTGAAATGAACAATGCGGATGTCGGCGTGTTTGCTGAAGCCGTAGCTGTAAACGGCCAAATCGGGACAGTCTTTTTTCAGACGACCTGCGAGTTCTGCGCCGTATTCGTCATCCACGTTGATAATGGCGTGTTTCAAGCCGTGCCAGTAAAACAGGCGCGACTTGATGGCGCCATAGGCTTCCATCGTGCCGTGATAGTCGAGGTGGTCTCGGGTGAGGTTGGTGAAGATTGCGCTGCGGAATGGCACGCCGTTGACGCGCGATTGGTCAAGGCCGTGGCTGGAGACTTCCATCGCGGCGGCTGTTGCGCCCTGTTGACGGAAACGGTAGAGCAGGGTTTGGACATCGACGGGGGCGGGGGTGGTGTGCGTGGTTTCTTCCAATTCGCCCCAAAAGCCGTTGCCGACCGTACCGATAATGGCGGTTTTTTCGCCCAATAAATCGGCGGCTTGTGCCAGCCATTGTGTGATGGAGGTTTTGCCGTTGGTGCCGGTTACGCCCCAGACTTTGAGGTCGTCTGAAACATTGCCGTAAACTTGCGCCGCCAACATGCCGGCACGGTGTTTCAAATCTTTGATGCCTTGATTAGGGACTTTCCATTCGGGATTCCACGCAAATTTGCCGTCGTCGTCCCAAAAAACAAAAGCCGCGCCGTTGGCAATGGCTGCGGGGATATAACTGCGGCCGTCCGTATATTCGCCCTGACAGGCAACGAAAATATCACCTTGTTTAATTTGACGGCTGTCTGAATGCAACAAACGCCCTGCTGCGTTTGCACACAGCAGAGGCGGAATGTTGGTTTCAGCTAAAGGGGTTAACTTGCTGAACATAAAATAATCTCGTTGATACTCGGATTAAGACGGTGTTTTGACGGCTGCAACATTGGTCAGAGGCTTGGTGGGGGAAACGCCCAAGATATTCAGGCTGCCACCCATGACTTGTTTGAAGACCGGACCTGCCACTACGCCGCCGTAGTAACCGTTCGCAGTCGGTTCGTCGATGGTTACCGCCACAATCACACGGGGATTTTTGGCAGGGGCAAAACCGATGAAAGTTGCGACGTGTTTGTTATCAACGTAACGTCCGTTGACCAACTTACGCGCCGTACCGGTTTTCGCGCCGACGTCGAAACCATCTACCGCACCTGCTGTACCCGTACCGCCAGGCTCGGTTACAGAAACCATCAAATCACGAACTTCACGCGCGGTCGAAGCTTTAATGACGCGTTTGCCTTTTGGCGCAACCGCCTGTTTCTCAAAGCTGACCGGCAACAATTCACCGTCGTGTGTCAACATGGTATAAGCACGCGCCAATTGCAGCAGGCTCAATTGCAAGCCGTAACCGAAAGACATGGTTGCCTGTTCAATCGGCTGCCATCTGCGCCAGCTTCTCAAAAGACCGGCCGTCTCACCTGGGAAACCGGAGTGCATCCGCACGCCCACACCCAAATCATGATAAAAATCATACATTTCTTTAGGTGTGAATTTTGCAGACAGTTTGCTGGTACCGACGTTGGAAGATTTTTGCATAATGCCGCGCACATCCAAAGTAGGATACACATGGGTATCGCGTACGGTAGCGGGACCGATTTTATAAGGCATGGTGTTAAAACGATCAGCCACACTGACTTTGCCGGAATCCAATGCTTTGGCAATCGTAAACGGCTTCATGGCAGAACCCGGCTCAATCATATCGGTAACGGCTCGATTGCGGCGCTGTTCGCTATCGGCGCTGCCCGGTTGGTTGGGATCGTAGGCAGGGCTATTGACCAAAGCCAAGATTTCGCCGGTTTGCGCATCCAATACTACCACCGTACCTGCTTTGGCTTTGTGATAAGCCACTGCTTTATTCAGCTCATCATAGGCAAGTGTTTGAATACGTTGATCCAAAGACAAAACCATGTCCTGCCCGTTTTTCGGATCGCTGTTGCGCGGAGAATCCAAACTATCGACGATATTGCCTTTATTGTCGCGCAAAACCACTTTCGCACCGTCCGCACCATGCAGACTGTCTTCTCGCGACAATTCCAAGCCTTCCTGTCCTTTGCCGTCGATATTGGTGAAACCGATAACGTGTGCGAACAGGTTGCCCATCGGATAATGGCGTTTCAGCTCTTTTTGGAATGCCAAGCCTTTAATGCCCAAAGCTTTAATTTCTTCCGCTTTTTCTTGGCTGAGTTGACGCTTCAGATAAATAAAATCTTTATCTTTTTTCGCTAATTTTTCCTGCAATGCCTCAACAGGCAGCTCAACAATAGCCGCCAACTTAGCCATCTGTTCGGCAGTCGGCATTTCTTCCATACCGGAAGGCATGGCATACAAAGATTCAGTCGGTGCACTCAACGCCAAAGTCGCGCCGTTACGGTCCGTAATCATGCCGCGCGACGCAGGTAAAGTCAGGGTACGGACAAAACGCTGATCGCCCTGATTTTTCAAAAATTCATGCTGCGTGGTTTGCAAATAGATGCCGCGAGCCAGCAGTCCGACAAACGCAGCCGCAATCAGCCACAACACCAAAGAAATCCGCCCATCACTAGTGATGGGTTTTTTAGCTTTGGCTGTCTTGGGCAGCATGCTCGGTTTATATTCGTTTTTAATCAACATCTTAACATCTCAATTCATAATCACCCGAACCGTGTCTTTATCCGACGGCACCAATTTGCAGTGCCGGATAAGCCGGCTATATTATTTTTTTCGTTCCACCATCACGGTATTATCCGCGCCGGGCGGTTTGAGGCGTTGCTTCTCAGCCGCCACCTTAATCAGCTTGTGGTTCGCCAGCCGCGCCTGATCCAATTTCAAGCGTGCATAGTCCTGATCAAGCTTGATTTCCTGCTTTTGCGCTTTATCCAAAGCGATGAAGTGCAAACGCGATTGGTCTTGCACAGTGACCACCGCAAAAGCAGATACCGATACCAAGACCAACAAAAGGATATTTAATTTATTCATTATTTTCAGACGACCTCAATCTGTTTGTTCCGAGGACACCTGCCCCACATAATGCTTATTCTGTAATCTCACCGCCCGTCCGCTCTGCCACGCGTAAAACTGCGCTGCGCGCCCGCGGATTGGAGGCGGTTTCCTCAACACCCGGCTTTATCGCCTTTCCCACCGCCTTTAACGGCGGCAGAGGCAAATCCGCTTCTTTTACTGCCGCCCAGCGCGGCAAAGGAGGATGTTGCGAATATTTTTTGACAAACTGTTTCACGATGCGGTCTTCAAGCGAATGAAACGCGATAACCGCCAAACGCCCGCCCTGTTTCAGACGACTCATCACTTGCGGCAGAACCGCCTCTACCTCTTCGAGCTCGCGGTTAATAAAGATGCGAACTGCCTGGAAGGTGC
>CAUSKT010000037.1:0-23479 GCA_963532335.1 uncultured Neisseria sp.
ACCAATTCGCTGACAACCGGGCCGATCATGTGTACGCCCAAGATGCGGTCGGTTTTGGCATCTGCCAACACTTTGACCGTACCTTTTGCCTTGCCCATTGCCAACGCGCGACCGTTTGCACCAAAGCCGGAAGTGCCTTTTTTGTATTCCACACCTTCGGCTTTGAGCTGCTCTTCGGTTTTACCGACCCAAGCGATTTCGGGGTCGGTGTAAATCACGAACGGTACGTTGTTGAAATCGATATGCGGTTTCTGTCCGGCGATGCGCTCGGCAACGGCCACGCCCTCGTCGCTGGCTTTGTGTGCCAGCATCGGGCCGCGAACCACGTCGCCGATTGCCCAGACATTAGGCAGGTTGGTGCGGCATTCGGCGTCCACTTTGATAAAGCCGCGCTCGTCTTTTTCCAAGCCGACGGCTTCTGCGTTCAAGCCTTTGGTGTTCGGAATACGGCCGATGGCGACGATGAGTTTGTCGAAGACTTCGGTTTTGGCTTCGCCTGCGGCAGTTTGGTAGGCAACGGACACGCCTTTGCCTTCAGATTTGATATCGCCGATTTTCACGCCCAGTTCGATGTTCAAGCCCTGCTCTTTGGTAAAGTATTTGAAGGCTTCTTTGGCGATTTGCTGGTCGGCGGCGGCAAGGAAGGTCGGCATGGCTTCGAGGATGGTAACTTGCGAACCGACACGGTTCCATACAGAACCCATTTCCAAGCCGATCACGCCCGAACCGATGACGCCCAGTTTGGCGGGCACTTCGGTCAGGTTCAATGCGCCTTCGTTGTCCAATACGTTCACATTGTCGATGGCAACCTGCGGCAGCGGACGCGGCACGGAACCGGTCGCTACGATGACGTGTTTGGCTTCGATAACGGTTTTTTCGCCTTTGTTATCGACTTCGATTTGGTAGGCATCGCCGTTTTTGCCGGCAAATGAAGCCGTACCGAACAGGCTGGTTACTTTGTTTTTTTGGAACAGGAATTTCACGCCGCCGGTGAGCTTGGTTACGATGGCGTCTTTGCGCGCAATCATTTTCGCCGCGTCGAATTTGATGTCGCCGACGCTGATACCGTGTTCGGCAAAATCATGCTGCGCAGCGTGGAAATGTTCGCTGGATTGCAACAGGGCTTTGGAAGGAATGCAGCCGACGTTCAGGCAGGTGCCACCTAGCGCGGGCGCATCGCCTGCTTTGTTGACGCCCGCATCGACACAGGCGGTTTTGAAACCCAGTTGGGCGGCGCGGATGGCGGCAACATATCCGCCGGGGCCTGCGCCGATGACTACTACATCGTATTGAGACATGTGAAAAATCCTTTGTTTGACATTTTTGCCGCAGGAAAACCTTCGGCAAAAGTTCATCCACTACATTTTGCATAAGAGGTCGTCTGAAAGCGCGGCTTCAACGCAGTTAAAACTCATTCTGCCTTTTTCAGAGTGCGAAGCCTGCCCGCAGGCACGACCTTTTGAAACTTCAGCCCGATTGGTTCGAACGCATCAGCGGCGGCAGGAATACGGGCTGTACTCCCTGACTTCCTGTCCGGTGAAATTGTTGTAAACGCGGACGGTAGCGTGCGGATAGCGTTTGCACAAAACGCTGCGGGCGACGGGAATGCCTGCTTTGTTGCTGTCCATTTCAAAACGCTTGTTCAACATTCTGCCGCGCGCATCATAAGCATTGACGGAATATTCCTTACCTTCGAATGCGGCACACGCGCCAAGCAGGGAAACGACAGCCAAAAGCGGAAACAGGGAAATGGGTTTCATGGATATACTCCTATGGGTTTTCATACCGTTTGCTTCTGCACGGCAAATGGCAGCAACAAACTTTCTCCCTTAGATTTCAAACATCCCGCTGTTTTCAGACGACCTTTTTTCGTTTTAAGGTCGTCTGAAAACCGGTAAGCAGTCCGATTTCAAACTGCTTTGTTTTTATCCGCTTTATATCCCTTTGACCGCGTTTACAGATCCAACAACAGGCGTGCCGGGTCTTCCAGCGCGTCTTTGATGGCAACCAAAGTCAGCACGGCTTCGCGACCGTCGATGATGCGGTGGTCGTAAGAGAGTGCCAAATACATCATCGGACGGACGACGACTTGACCGTTTTCTACGACTGCGCGCTCTTTGGTCGCGTGCATACCCAAAATGGCGGATTGTGGCGGGTTGATAATCGGGGTGGACATCATGGAACCGAACGTACCGCCGTTGGTGATGCTGAACGTACCGCCGATCAAATCTTCCAGCGCGATTTTACCGTCTTTGGCTTTTTTGGCGTAATCGACGATGGCTTGCTCGATGTCGGCAATGCTCATTTGGTCGGCATCGCGCAGAATCGGCACAACCAAACCGCGCGGGCTACCGATGGCGATACCGATGTCGAAGTAACCGTGATAAACAATGTCGTTGCCGTCAACGGAAGCATTGACCACCGGATATTTTTTCAGCGCGGCAACGGCTGCTTTGACGAAGAAAGACATGAAGCCGAGTTTGGTACCGTGTTCTTTCTCGAATTTTTCTTTGTATTTCGCACGCAAGTCCATGATAGGTTTCATGTTGACTTCGTTGAACGTGGTCAGAATCGCGTTTTCTTGTTGCGAAGCCAAGAGACGCTCGGCAACGCGGGCACGCAGACGGCTCATCGGAACGCGTTGCTCCGGACGTACGCCCGCCGGAACAGGTGCAGGAGCAGCAGCGGGTGCAGCAGCAGGTTTGGCGGCGGCGTTTTGTACGTCTTCTTTCAAGACGCGACCGTCGCGGCCGGAACCTTGCAGCGCATTCACATCCACGCCGGTTTCGGCTGCCAGTTTGGCGGCGGCAGGCATGGCGGCATTGGTTTGCGCAGCGGCGGGAGCGGCTTCAGGCGCAGGAGCGGTGGCTGGGGCTTCAGCAGAAGCGGAAGCGGTAGCAGCGGTGTCGATGCGTGCCAATACTTGCTCGGCGGCAACGGTTTCGCCGTTTTGAGCAATGATTTCAACCAATACGCCGGCTTGTGGAGAAGGTACTTCCAAAACCACTTTGTCGGTTTCGATGTCAATCAGGATTTCGTCGCGCGCTACGGCTTCGCCGACTTTTTTCTTCCATTCCAAGAGCGTGCCTTCGGATACGCTTTCGGACAGCATGGGTACTTTTACATCAATAATCATTTTGTGTCTCCGGATGGTCGTTGGTTTTCAGACGACCTGTTGTGTGTTATCTCTTTTGTTTGGCGGGCGTTCCGTCTGAAGTGTTTCATTCGGAACGCCGCACCGTATTGCGTTACAGCGTCATGGCGTCTTCAACCAGTTGTTTCAGCTGGGCGACGTGTTTGCTCATATAGCCGACGGCTGGCGATGCGCTGCTCGGACGGCCGGCGTAAGACAGTTTTTGGCTTTCGCCGATAACGTCTTCCAAGCGGTGGCGGATTTGGTAGAACGCGCCTTGGTTTTTCGGCTCTTCCTGCGCCCAAACCACGGATTTCGCGTTCGGATATTTCGCCAGCTCTGCGCGCACCTCGTCGTATGGGAAGGGATAAAGCTGCTCGACGCGGACGATGGCGACATCGTTTTCCAGTTTGCGCTCGGCACGGCCTGCTTCCAAATCGTAGTAAACCTGTCCGGCACACAGAATCACGCGTTTCACGCTTTCATTGTTGCCTCGCTCGGCGGTATCGCCGATAACGGGACGGAAGCGCGAACCTTCGGTAAAGTTTTCCAGCGGGCTCATCGCACCTTTGAAACGCAACAGGCGTTTGGACATGAAAATCACCAGCGGTTTGCGGTACGAACCCAAGACCTGACGTTGTAACAAATGGAACATTTGCGACGCTTCAGACGGCATAATGATTTGCATATTGTGTTCGGAACACAGTTGCAACCAGCGTTCTACGCGGCCGGATGAGTGTTCCGGACCTTGACCGTCGTAACCGTGCGGCAGGATGGTGGTCAGACCGCACAAACGTCCCCACTTGGTTTCGCCGGACGACAGGAATTGGTCGATGGTCACTTGAGCGCCGTTGGCAAAGTCGCCGAACTGCGCCTCCCAAATGGTCAGTTTGTCGGGTGCGGAGCAGGCGAAACCGTACTCGAACGCCATGACCGCTTCTTCATTCAAGATGGAGTCGATAACGAGGAATTCGCCTGCGCCTTCGCCCATATTGCGCAGCGGTACATAAGTGCCGTCATCCCATTTTTCGCGTTTTTGGTCGTGCAATACGGCATGGCGGTGTGAGAACGTACCGCGTCCGGAGTCTTCGCCGGAAATGCGCACGCCGTGGCCTTTAGTGACCAGGCTGGCGTATGCAAGGGTTTCCGCCATACCCCAGTCAATCGGCTGACTGCCCGCAGCCATACCTTTACGCGCTTCGAGCACGCGTTTGGCAGTCGGATGCAGTGCAAAGCCTTCGGGAACGGCGGTAAATTTCTCGGTCAGACGCTCGATGTCGGCAGCGGGCAGGCCGGTTTCCACGTCTTCGCGCCAGTCTTTACCTTGGTATTTGCTCCAGTCGATTTGCGTGCGTTGGAAGTTGCTCAACGTCGTTTGCTCAACGTGTTCGCCTTTATCCAAAGCATCGCGGTAGGCTTGGATATAGCCGTCGGCTTCTGCCTGCGTTACCACGCCTTCTGCGATCAGTTGCTCGGTGTACAAAGCACGCGCTCCGGGGTGTTGCGATACTTTTTTGTACATCATCGGCTGGGTCAGGGTCGGATCGTCGCCCTCGTTGTGACCCCATTTGCGGTAGCAGACGACATCGATCACGATGTCTTTGTTGAATTTCTTACGGTAGTCCAAAGCGGCTTGGATGGCGAAGCAAACGCGTTCCGGATCATCGCCGTTGACGTGGATGACCGGAGCGGAAACCATTTTCGCCACGTCGGTACAATGCACGGTCGAGCGGGTGTCGCGGGTATCGGAGGTGGTAAAGCCGATTTGGTTGTTGATGACGATGTGGACCGTACCGCCGGTGGTGTAGCCGCGCGTTTTGGACAGATTGAACGTTGCTTGATTGACGCCCAAGCCGACAAATGCAGAGTCGCCGTGAATCAATACGGGCAATACTTTGTCGCGGCCGTTTTCACCCAAACGTTTTTGTTTGGCGCGTGCAGAACCTTCAACGACAGGATTGACGATTTCCAAATGCGACGGATTGAACGCCAAAGAAACATGCATCGGACCGTTCGGCGTAGCGATGTCGGAGCTGAAACCCATGTGGTATTTGACGTCACCGCTGGGCAGCTTGATTTCGGCACGGCCTTCAAATTCGGCAAACAAATCGCCCGGTTTCTTGCCCAAAATGTTGACCAAGACATTCAGACGACCTCGGTGTGCCATACCGATGATGACTTCTTCGACGCCGTCTTTACCTGCGTTTTGAATCAGGTAATTCAGACCGGCAATCACGCTCTCGCCGCCTTCTACGCCGAAGCGTTTCTGACCGACATATTTGGTATGCAGATAACGCTCCAAAGTCTCGGCAGCGGTCATTTCTTTCAGGATGCGGCGTTTCTGTTCGGCACTGTAACTCGGGGTGGACAGCACATCCTCGAAATAATTGCGCAACCAGCGGCGCTCTTCGGTATTGGGAATGTAGATGTATTCCAATGCGAGGTGGCCGCAGTAGGTTTGCTTGAGGTTGCTGATGATTTGGGACAGGGGCAGTTTGCTTTGGCCGGAAAAATCGCCCTCGCCCATATTGAACTGAACCGCCATATCGGCATCATTCAGTCCGTGGAATTTGGGATCGAGGGCTTCAATGTCGCGTGGTGGGATACGTTTGAGCGGGTCAAGCTGAGCAGCGCCCACACCTTGAATACGGTAAGCAGAAATCAACCGCAGTACGCCGACCTGTTTCTTCATCATGGCTTCGTCCATACCGCCGGCAATAGCCGCTGTCGATTTGGTTTTTGCCAAATTGGCGAAGGATTCACGGATCGGCGCATGGGCGATATCAACATCCGCCGCACCGGGCTGCTTGCTTAAGTCGGTGAAATACTGCTTCCATTTTTCATCGACCGAATTAGGGTTTTCCAGGAAATTCTCATACAACTCCTCGATGTAGGGAGCATTTGAACCGAACAGATAAGAAAAATTGAGTTTTTCATCCATCATGACGCGAGCTCTTTTCTTTAAAATATAAACAAAGGGTAGAATTCCATGTGTTTCAACGGAATCCATGCCGTTTGAAATGACACTTCATTCTACCCTATTTCCAGCCAAATTACTTGTATCTGTTTCGTTTGCTGCAGACAAACTTATTTAAAAAAACTATTCGGCTTTCTCAAATGAAGTTCCGACAACATATTAATATACTGATTTTCAGCGTTTATCCGCCGGCACATAATCGCGGCGTTCCGAACCGGTATAAAGTTGGCGCGGACGGCCGATTTTCAGCGAAGGATCACCGATCATTTCATGCCAGTGCGAAATCCAGCCCACGCTGCGCGACAGGGCGAAGATGACGGTAAACATTTCGGTCGGAATGCCCAGCGCGGACAGAACAATACCGGAGTAGAAGTCGACGTTGGGGTACAGCTTGCGCTCCACGAAGAACGGGTCTTTCAGGGCAATTTGTTCCAATTCCATTGCCAGCTTGAATTTCGGACTGTCTTCCAAGCCCAATTCTTTCAGCACTTCATAACAGGTCTCGCGCATAATGCTGGCACGCGGATCCATATTGCGGTACACGCGGTGTCCGAAGCCCATCAGGCGGTATTTACGCTGTTTCACGCCTTCCATATATTCGGCAACACGGGACACATCGCCGATTTCGTCCAACATTTTCAAGACGGCTTCGTTCGCACCGCCGTGGGACGCACCCCACAGACAGGCAATACCGGCAGCGATACAGGCAAACGGGTTCGCGCCTGAAGAACCTGCCAGACGGACGGTCGAAGTCGATGCGTTTTGCTCGTGGTCGGCATGAAGGATAAAGATGCGGTCGAGCGCGCGTGCCAATACAGGATTGGGTTTGTAGTCTTCACATGGTGTGGCGAACATCATGTGCATGAAGTTTTCGGAATAAGAGAGGTTGTTTCTCGGATAATTGAACGGCAGACCGTTGGAATAGCGGTAGCACATTGCCGCAATCGTCGGAATTTTGGAAATCAGACGGTAAATCGCGATTTTGCGGTGTTCGGGATTCGTGATGTCCAGACTGTCTTGATAGAATGCAGACAATGCACCGACCACGCCGACCATCATCGCCATCGGATGCGCGTCACGGCGGAAGCCGCGGAAGAACCAAGTCAGCTGTTCATGCACCATCGTATGACGGCGGACGGTATTGTCAAATTCTGCCTTTTGCTCAGGCGTCGGCAGTTCGCCGTAAATCAGCAGGTAGCAGACTTCCAAATAATCGGATTTTTCGGCAAGTTGTTCGATGGGATAACCACGGTAATACAGCAGACCTTTGTCGCCGTCGATATAAGTGATTTTGGATTCGCAGCTTGCTGTTGAAACGAATCCGGGGTCGAATGAGAATAGGCCTGTGTTTTTCGTCAGTGCGCGGATATCGACCACGTCATGACCGATGCTCGCTTCCAATACGGGCAGTTCTAAATCCTCTTGATTGGGTACGTTGAGTTTAATTGATTTGGACATATTTATCGCTCCTTTGTAGGTTGGGGCTTTCGTTGCTGCCTATGCAGCACGGTCTTTATTTTCAGACGACCTCCGTATCCTAGAAATCCGCCGAAAGGCAGGCGGATTTCCAATACGTCAAGCTCGTCTGATTTTTTCAAGCATAGGGATAAGGTGTTCCTTGTCTGTCGTCGAATGTCCGTTGATCAGGGCAAGAAGCTCCTGATCTTGAAACTCAAGGATTTCGGAAAACTCGGACAGCTCTTTATCGCTCAAATGCTCGAATTCTTTTTCCATAAACCTGCCGAAAATCAAATCTAACTCCAATAATCCCCGGCGGGTTTGAAAACGGATTTTCCGTTTGGCAATATCGTCAAAAACCATCATTTCTTAAACGGCTCGTTTCAACATAATTTCTTTAATCTTACCGATGGCACGGGTCGGATTCAAGTGTTTAGGACATACGTCCACGCAGTTCATGATGGTATGGCAGCGGAACAGGCGATACGGGTCGTTCAAATTATCCAAACGCTCGTTGGTAATGGTATCGCGGCTGTCTGCGATGAAGCGGTAGGCGTTCAGCAAACCGGACGGACCGACGAATTTGTCGGGATTCCACCAGAACGACGGACAGGCAGTTGAGCAGCAGGCACACAAAATACATTCGTACAAACCGTCCAACTCTTTACGCTCTTCTTGGGTTTGCAAGCGCTCTTTGTCGGCATCGATCGGATTGTCGTTAACGACGTAAGGCTTGATGGAATGGTATTGTTTGAAGAACTGGGTCATGTCCACAATCAGGTCGCGGATGACGGGCAGACCGGGCAGCGGGCGGATTTTGACAGGCTGTTTTAGGCTGCGTAAATCGGTCAGGCACGCCAAGCCGTTTTTGCCGTTGATGTTCATACCGTCCGACCCGCAAATACCTTCACGGCAGGAACGGCGGAAAGACAGGGTATCGTCTTGCGCTTTCAGGCGCACCAGCGCGTCCAAAAGTTTGACGTCGGTAGGTTCCAGTTCCAACTCGTAACGTTGCATATATGGTTTGGCATCAACGTCCGGATTGTAACGGTAAATTTCAAAACTCATTTTTTCCATGAGAAGTGTTCCTTTTCTCATAAACCGCCTGATGGTTTTATGTTATGGGTTCAGGCTGTTCAGTGTGGTGGTGTATTTGATTTTCAGACGACCCCTTGTGATACGGCGGTCGTCTGAAAACGCATCAGTAAACGCGCTTGGCCGGTTTGATGTATTCCACGCTCAAAGGCTTGGTGTGTACCGGTTTGTAGGACAAGGTGTTGGTATCTGAATAGTACAGCGTGTGTTTCATCCAGTTTTCGTCATCGCGCTCAGGATGGTCGTCTGAAGCATGCGCGCCGCGTGATTCTTTACGTGCTTCGGCAGATACCAAAGTCGCTTTCGCTACTTCAATCAGGTTATCCAATTCCAAAGCTTCGATACGCGCGGTATTCCACACTTTGCTCTTGTCTTTGATTTCAGTACGTTTCACACGCTCGGCAATCGCCATAACTTCTCGAACGCCTTTGCTCAGAATCTCATCGGTACGGAACACACCGGCGTGCAGTTGGACAGAGCGTTGCAGTTCACGGCGCAATGCATCAACGTTTTCGCCGCCGGTTTGGTTATCCAAGCGTTCGATACGTTGGCGGGTCAGCTCGCCAGCATCGGCAGGCAACGGTTTCCAATCGCTTTGCTCTTTGATGAATTTAATCATACTGTCGCCGGCAGCTTTACCGAACACCACCAAGTCAAGCAGGGAGTTGGTACCCAAACGGTTCGCACCGTGTACGGAAGCACAAGCACACTCACCCGCTGCGTACAGACCTTTCACCGGCACTTCATATTCGTCGCCTTGCGGCACAACAACTTCGCCGTGATAGTTGGTCGGAATACCGCCCATCATGTAGTGGGTAGTCGGCACAACGGGAATCGGGTCTTTAATCGGGTCGATACCGGCAAACTGGATGGAAATCTCGCGGATACCCGGCAGTTTTTCCATAATTTTTTCGGCACCGATATGGTCGATTTTCAGCAATACATGGTCTTTATTTTTGCCGCAGCCGCGACCTTCGTAGATTTCCATCGCCATTGCACGGGAAACTACGTCGCGCGAAGCCAAGTCTTTTACGGTCGGCGCGTAACGTTCCATAAAACGTTCGCCGTCAGCATTCAACAGAATACCGCCCTCGCCGCGCACACCTTCGGTAATCAACACGCCCGCACCTGCCACGCCGGTCGGGTGGAATTGCCAGAACTCCATATCTTCCAACGGAATACCCGCACGGGCGCAAATGCCCAAACCGTCGCCGGTATTCATATAGGCATTGGTGGAAGACGCATAAATACGGCCGCCGCCGCCGGTAGCAAACATCACGGCTTTAGCGTGGAAAATATAAACTTCACCGGTTTCCATTTCCATGGCGGTCACACCGACCACGTCGCCGTTCTCATCGCGAATCAAATCTTGCGCCGTCCATTCCACAAAGAATTGCGTATTAGCACGGACGTTTTGTTGATACAAGGTATGCAGCATTGCATGACCGGTACGGTCAGCAACCGCGCAGGCACGTTCTACTGCACGTTTACCGTGTTCGGCAGTATGACCGCCAAAAGGACGCTGATAAATTTTGCCGCTTTCCACGCGGTCAAAAGGCATACCCATGTGTTCCAACTCAATCACCGCTTCAGGCGCGGCGCGACACATAAACTCAATCGCATCTTGGTCGCCCAGCCAGTCGGAACCTTTCACGGTATCGTACATATGCCAGTCCCAACGGTCCTCCTGCACATTACCCAGCGAAGCGGAAATACCGCCCTGCGCCGCTACGGTATGCGAACGGGTCGGGAACACTTTAGACAAAACGGCACAATTCAGACCGGATTTGGATAATTGGAGGGCTGCGCGTAAACCTGCACCACCACCGCCGACAATCACGGCATCAAACTTGCGAACAGGAAAACCCATACTTACCCCCAAATTACTTTAATTGAATACACCAAGCAGCCGACCAGCCAAACGATGGTGGCAACCTGCAAAAACAAACGCACGCCGAAGGGTTTGATATAGTCCATCCACAAATCGCGGATACCCACCCAAGCGTGCAAAAATACGGCGATAAAGCTGACTTGAGTGAACACTTTCACCCAAACTTGATCGAAAAATGCCTGCCATGCCGAATATTCTTTAGGCAGGGTAAACAGAATCACTAAAAGCGCGACGGTATAGATCAACATGATAACCGCAGTCGCACGCTGCATCGCCCAATCGCGCAAACCGTAATGGGCACCGGTCAATTTACGCTCTACCATAACAACGCTCCCAAAACGACGGTCAGCACCAATGCGGCAGCAAACACCAATTTGGCGGTATTGCGCGCAGTATTCAGCTCAAGGCCTTTGTGTGCATCCAAAAATAAAAAACGGATACCGGCGAGAAAATGGTGCAGATAAGCCCATAACACGCCGATTAAAATCAACTTGACCAAAGGATTGGAAACGATGGCACGGTAAGTTTCAAACGCCGACTCGCGGCTCAACGTACCGGACAGGAGATACAGCAAAACGGGAAGCATTATAAATAACCCTACCCCGCTGATGCGGTGCAAGATGGAGACAATTCCCGGTATAGGCAACCGTATATTGGGAATCTCCAAAAAGACAGGACGCGGTTTGACGGACATAGCCAGTTCCTCTGTATTTTTTTATCAGCTCAAAACCAATAACTCAAATTACATCGAGTTACATAAACTATAATTTACCTGTTTTATCCGATTTTGAACAGTCTAATTTATAAACAATCTAATAAATTTTACCAAAAAACATCATAAACTGTACCAATAACAAAACACTATCCATTAATAATTGAACCAATACCGCTTCAACTGCCGTTCGGCAACCTCCATATGGCTTTCATGCCCTGAAATACCATCTTAATATCTTTGTTTTTATAATATATAAATAGAAATAAATATTATTTTTATAATCTAATAACCACAAAATTCGAATATAAATCGAACTGCAAAAACATTACATTCAACGCCTGCAATCGGTATGTTTCAGACGACCTCTTCAGCGCCTATCACAAAACTGCACTATACTGACATTTCTTTGCCTTACTCCGTTTTATACTTTGCCCGCATTACGGCAAACCCTTCCCACTCAATTACTGTGAGGCTTGTTATGAAACATTCCGAAGAAAAACAATATACCCAGTCTTCCGATCCGGAAAACTTTATCCCCAAATTCAGAAGGCGCAATTTGGATAAAACAGGTTTTCTCAATAAACTCGCCCGTTTTGCAGGCCGGTTGGGCGAGCCCATCGTACGCCAGTTGTATGCACTGTATTATCTTTGGGACTCCCCTCACACCCCCAGACGCGCCAAGATGATTATCGTCGGCGCATTGGTTTACTTCCTCAGCCCTATCGACAGCATTCCCGATTTGCTGGTTCCTTTGGGATTCAGCGACGACATTGCCGTTATTACTTTGGTGTACAGCCAGATGAAAACTTATCTGACGGAAGACATCAAAGAGCGGGCAAGACTGGCAACCGAGAAGCTGCTGCGTAAAACATCATAAATATCAGCATCCAAAACAAAAGGTCGTCTGAAAATTTTCAGACGACCTTTTGTTTGAAATGAGAAACTTATTTCAACGGAGTCATATTCATGACTTCCATCAGGAAGTTGGTAAATGCCGGGTTAGAAGGTTTGTTACCCATATTTTTCCAGCGTTGCTGCCATCCGCGCAGGGCGTTTTGGATATACAGCTTGGATTGTTCGGTATTGATTTCGCCTCGTTGGCTGTCAACGGCAGAACGCAGATAAACCTCATATACGCTGTCATCCACGACATTACGGCCGACAAGTTGAATGCGGAACTTGTTCAGATATTGGGCAGCTTGAACCTTGGTCATTTTTCCTTGGCTGACCTGATAGCTCAAACGCGTCGCCTCATCGCGAATTTTTGAAACATCACTCCAATGCGAAGAAGCCAAACTGAACGCCGCAGATTTTTCACCCTTAGTCGTTTTAACATTAGGCTTAACATTAGTCGGACGGACAGGCACTTCTTGTAAGCTTGGGACATAAATGGTCTCACAACCGGCAAGTGCCGCCAACGCAAATAAGATGGGGATATATTTTTTCATGTCTACCATTATAATCAGGATTATCCAGATAACCAAATTCTATATCAATCTGACTTTTTCTGTTGACTGAATTACAACAACTTTCGCCTTACATTCCAATCTTTACACGATATGGTGGTTTAAATCCATTTTTGCGCCACACCATGCCGCAAGACCGCAAAAAAGACCGCCGAAGCGGTCTTTTTCATCACTTATTTTCTCCCAACCCTATTATGCCAAATCGGCAAACAGAGGCGTAGAAAGATAGCGTTCGCCATAAGAAGGCAGCAGCACGACAATCAGTTTGCCTTCGTTTTCAGGCTGTTTGGCAAGCTGCAGCGCGCTCCATACTGCAGCACCGGAAGAAATGCCGACCAAAATACCTTCTTTTTCCGCCATCGCGCGGGCGGTTTCAAATGCCGCTTCGTTCGGAACTTGGGAAACACTGTCATATACTTTGGTATTCAACACGGTAGGGATAAAGCCGGCACCAATACCTTGAATCGGGTGCGGACCTTTCTCACCACCGCTCAAAACCGGAGAAGCTTCGGGCTCAACGGCAACGACTTTAACTTCGGGTTTGTATTTTTTCAACACTTCGCCCACGCCGGTAACCGTACCGCCCGTACCGACACCCGCCACAAAAATATCGACTTTACCGTCAGTATCGCGCCAAATTTCTTCGGCGGTCGTTTCGCGGTGGATTTGCGGATTCGCCTCGTTATCGAATTGGCGCGGCATGAAATAAGTATCGGGATGCTCGTCCACCAAGGCTTGTGCTTTTGCAATCGCCCCTGCCATACCTTCGGACGCAGGAGTCAAAATCAATTCCGCACCGAACGCACGCAGCAGCATTTTGCGTTCTTTACTCATGCTTTCAGGCATCGTGATTGCCAGCTTGTAGCCGCGCGCCGCGCACACCATTGCCAAACCGATACCCGTATTGCCGCTGGTCGCTTCAACAATTACGGTATCCTTACCGATTTTGCCCGCTTTTTCGGCGGCTTCAACCATCGCTTCGGCGATGCGGTCTTTCACGCTGCTGCCGGGATTGAAAAATTCCAGTTTGACGGCGATTTCGGCTTTCAAACCTTCAGTCAGACGGTTTAATTTGACCAACGGGGTGTTGCCGATCAGCTCGGTGATGCTGTTTGCAATCTTCATTTTCTACTCCAGATTTTGATGTGATATGACCTGTATATTAAAGACAGGTCGTCTGAAAAACCAATATCGAATGTTTCTTTATTTATAACTTTTGGTTGTTTGGCTTGATGTGTCCTAATGAAGTCCGATTTCTCCGACTATCGCCCCCGTGACTAAAGTCTGCATGACCAAAGCCATCAGCCAGCCCAGTCTGAGTTGCGCTTTACTGAACACCGCCGGCGACTGCTTGGCAATACTTCTGCGGTGCAGATAAAAAACCGCCATCATGACAAGCTGCAAAACAAACCAATAAACAGGCTTGAGCGCGTACAGTTTCAACAAAGCCGGGAACGCAAAAGCCAAAGAACGGCCCGGCATCAGAAAATACAATATCGCGGCAATCGACACAAAAGCCAAAGTCATCAATACATTGCTGACGGCAAACACGCTCAAAAACGGATGCTGCAAATCCGCCTGCCAAAAATCAGTATCCGCCTGCTTTTTCCAATGAAAAGCAAAGAAAAACACACTGGCAAAAGTCAGATAAAAATGCGGGACAAACAACGGACCGACATGGGTAATCCCCCACATTCCCGGCAAAAGCTGCGATCCCAAAATCGACACGCCCAGCCACAAAACAACTGAAGCCCAAAACCACTGGAACATTTCAGCGCGGAAAATCAATCCAAAAAACACCAGTCCATAAGCAACAACGGCGAGAAAATCCAAATTCGTCCAAATCATGAATACTGCAACTCGCCTTCAAAAACCGTTTGAACAGGCCCGGTCATCAAAACGTCCTCACCATGCGACCAAGTAATAAACAAATCCCCGCCCGGCAGCGAAACCTTCACAGGCACACCTTCTGCCAACAGCCCCAAACGGACGCCCGCAACCACAGCCGCACAAGCCCCCGTACCGCAAGCCTGCGTTTCACCCACGCCGCGTTCAAATACGCGCAGGCGGATAGATTCCCTATCGACAATCTGCATAAAGCCGACGTTGACACGTTCCGGAAACTGTTCGTGTGACTCAATCGCTTCACCCCAATGGGCTACGGGCGCAGTCTGAACATCCTCCACCACAATCACAGCATGAGGATTGCCCATATTCACACAACTGACCTGCACCGTCTCCAAACCGACCATCACCATATGCGTCAAAGCATCATCCGCTTCGTCAGGAACCGGTACAAACGGAATTTCAGACGACGTAAAGCGCGGCTTGCCCATATTCACGGTAACCAAACCATTATCCAACAGCTTGGGAATAATCACACCCTTAGCCGTTTCCACCAAAATTTCCTTTTTATCGGTCAAGCCTTTATCGGCCACAAATCGGGCAAAACAGCGCGCGCCATTGCCACACTGCTCCACCTCGCTGCCGTCCGCATTGAATATACGATAACGGAAATCCACCGCATCGGAAGACGGTTTTTCTACCAACAGCAACTGATCGAAGCCCACCCCTCTAAAACGGTCTGACCATTCGGCAAGCGGCGCAGTCAGCGGATCAAAATCCTGCCCGATACCGTTTACCACCATAAAATCATTGCCCAAACCGTGCATTTTGGTAAATTTCAAGGTTTTCATTGTTTTTTCCAGAATTCGTTATCGATTAAATAGGGAGCGAATATCCAAATATTCTTAACCTTTTTACTTTGCAGAAAAATCCGTCTGAAGGGTCGTCTGAACAGCATTCTACACTATATATATGCTATATCGCAGATTTTCCCGACTTCATACCGCCATACGCCGATATCCTTATTATCCATACAGTCTTAATGCTTCTTTCTCCCACCTTAATCAAAGCTAACGTCCTCAACCGAATAAAAACGATATAATTCAATAAGAAAGTCGCCACATTCGGCTTTAGTTTCATAACATCATTGCCCATCCGAGGCAAAACCACGCCTTTCTGTTACCGTCTGCAATCAGGTTCATACTCATAGCGAGGAAATGCCATGAAACCCTCAATTCCCCTCATCCTTCTCTCTTCCACACTCTGCGCCTGCACCGCCGGCACGCCCGGCATGTCCATCGGTTTAGGCATAGGAACCGGTATCGGACACCATGTCGGACTCGGCACTTCCGTCAACATCCCGATTACCTTAGACAAAAATAAAACCGCTCCAAACAATACAGGCGGCATCAATATTATTGACGAACAAATCGTGACTTATTTCGATACACACGGCAATCCCAGCAACAGCGCCGTCAAGGGCGGCTACTACCGTCAATTGAAAAACAAACGCGGCGATCAATATACCGTACAAGATTTTTACAGCGACAACAGCCGGAAGCGGACAGACCCCTATACCTTAAGCCGCAGCCAACTGATGCAATTCCGCGCCACACCAAACGATGGCTCACTCACCACATACGCCTATAACGGCGCCGTAATGCAACACCAAGAGTTCCGCAATGGCAAACTTGTCAACGCCAAATATTAGACAAAATAGCATCCTGACAGGCCAACTACGCCTATTGCCATTTGTACTATATTGGTTTCAAACACAACTATTCACAAAATAAATACTTTTAACATTCAACTATTTGTAATATTACTACGCTCCATCTGAAAAATAATATTGACACTTTTTTTTCAGACGATATAATGCACCCCATTCCCCGATAGCTCAGTCGGTAGAGCGACGGACTGTTAATCCGCAGGTCCCTGGTTCGAGCCCAGGTCGGGGAGCCAAATTTCAAAAGCCTGAACATAATGTTCAGGCTTTTTTGTTTACCAATCCTACTTTGGTTTCTTCAGCATCCTTCTTCGGATGCTTCCCCAATCCCAACATCCTTGCACCCGTGTCCCACACACCAAACATTAATCAAAATTTATATAAATCAATAATTTAATAAACAGATATCAAATGAAGCATACCCTGATCATTCACATAGATAAAAACATTATTTTTTCTAAATACATATATTGAAGAGTTCTTCTCACATAGCCAATTGTACTTTTCAGCAAAATTTATCCAGTCATCAATACCGGAAAAATCTGAAAACAAATCATTTAAAACTACAGATTTGGCATTTGTGTTCTCAAAATTTATCTGCATACCTATTATTTTTTTATTTTCTAACGAGAACATTATATTTTCATAATTATCTAAAAATATTTTTGATTTTTTAGAAATCCTCATAGGGTTTAATACAAAACCTTTGATTTCTTGGCAAATATCTTCTTGATCATCCCCTACATGAAGCTTACCAATCCTTCCGCTTTCAACAACATCACTAACTAAATACAGTTCACATCGATTCATCACCACTTCCTCACACACAAATTTAGTCTTATACCCACTAACCTTTTTAATTGGCAACCTTATTTATACCGATATCAGGAATTTTCCATTCTTCTAATAAACCCAGGTCGTCTGAAATTTTTCAGACGACCTTTTTGCTTTTTTATTTCGACCAGCCGCCGCCCAATGCCTTATACAGCGACACCAGCATCTGCGCCCTTGCCAGCCGCGCCGCAATCAGGTTTTCCTGCATTTGGCCTTCGGTGATATGGGCTTTGAGGGCGACATCCAGCGTTTTGTAGCCGTTGCGAAACATTTTTTCCGTATCGGCAGCATGGCGTGCCGCCTGATTATGGGCGGTTTGCAGCAACTCGGTTTGACGGCTTAGCGATTCCACGCCTTGATATGCGCTGTCAACTTCGCCCAGCGCGGTCAGGAGCCGTTTGTCGTATTCCAGCAATGCCGTCTGAAGGCGCGCATCGGCAGCTTTGATATTGGCTTTGATGCGGCCGTTGGTAAACAGCGGCGTCTGTATGCCCACCGACAGCAAACTTGCCCAGCCGGTCAGCGAACGGTCGCCGTCCACACCGATGCGTCCGCCCTGCCCCATAAAACTGATGGTGAAGCGCGGCAGCAAATCGGCTTTGGCACTGGCGAATTTGGCGGCATAGGCATTGACTTGCGCCGCCTGCGCGCGCAGGTCGGGACGGCGTTCCAGCAAGCCTTGCGGCGTCTGCCCGCCCGGCGCGGAGGGTTGGCGCGCCAACGCATCGACAGACGATTCGGGCAGCGTAAACGTCTGCGGCACGTTGCCGGTCAACACGGCAATACTGCGTACATAAGCGGCGTATTCCGCCCCTATCATGGCGCGTTTGGCTTCCGCTGCGGTCAGTTGCACTTTCGCCTCGTTCACTTCATAGCCACTGACATGTCCCGCCTTAAAACGCCCTTCGATATAGCGCACCATCCGCCGCAAGGTGGCAACGGTTTGATCGGCGGTTTTCAGACGACCTTGTGCCGCACGCGCTTTGAAATAATTGTCGGCAATATCGCCCGCCACCAGCATTTGCGCGCCATATGCCAGCTCTTGCTGCCCGAGTGCGGCATAACGGGCGGCATCGGCGTCGCTGCGTTTCTTGCCGAAAATATCCGGCTCCCACGAAGCGGTCAGTCCGCCGTATAGGCTGGTGCCTTGAGAATCGATGGTGTCGCCGTTTAAAGTCGAGGCCTGCGGATAACGCGAGAGCAACGCCCTGGCATTGCTGTTGAGCGGATTATCCATTTTGCTGTCATTCGCCCCCACCTTGCCGCTCAGGCCGACGGTCGGCCCCAAATCGGCACGCGCCGCCCCAGCCACGGCACGGGCTTCGTTCAGACGGCTGACGGCGATTTTCACATCATGGCCCTGCGCCAAACCCTGCTCGATTAATCCGCTTAACACCGGATCGTTCCACTGCCGCCACCACGCCCCGATGTTCGCATCGCCCTTCGCCGCCGCATCCTGCGTAAACGTTTCGGGCAACTCAACCTGACTGTTTAACGGAACTTCTGTGTTTTTACAGCCTGCAAGCGCCAAGGCTGCGGCAATACACAATAAATGGATTTGATTGAATTTCATCGTATTTTCCTTTTTGAAAAGGTTTTAGCGTTCCGTGTTGGCGAAACTCGCTTTACTCGTTTTTAGAGTGCGCAGCCTCTTGACGGGGCAACCTTTCAGAAGATTTTTTGCGAAACCTAGGAACCTGAATGTAAGCCTGCGGCTTACTGCCCTCTCCCTAACCCTCTCCCACGGGGAGAGGGAACAAATTGGTCGAAACCCTAATAAGGAGAGGGAACAAATTGGTCGAATCCCTAAAAATGGTTGGGTTTCAGCATCCTCAATCTCCTCTCCCACGAAGAGAGGAGACAAAATTGGCGGGAAACCCAAAGCATGGTTGGGTTAATGAGGCATTAGATTTTCTTTCGAAAAATATGGGTATCAAAAAAGCCTTGAGAATTGGTGGCTAGACAAACCGTACCCTATCGAAGCTAACGCCTATAATAAATAGTCCGTATCAAGCATGGCAAGTTCACAGGACTTGCGCCCGGTTTCACGATATAAAGCCTATATTCATGATAAACAGCAGGACAAAACCCATCGACAAGGTCGTCTGAAATCCAATTTCGCTTTTCAGACGACCTTTTGCCGCAAATTAATTCTGCAAATACAATGTTGCTTACCGCACAACAGCTTTTCCTACCGTTACGCCTTCTATACATCCTTCTCATGACAAGAATGCTACAATTGGCATATTTTTACCGTTATCGGACAGGTGTTTTATGCAGTATTTCTGCCTACTCATCCCCATCCTCATTGGCTATTTTCTTGACGAAATGACCGTCGGCGTCATTTTCGGCTCTATTTTATGGTTGTTTGCGCGGGAACTCGGCAAACCGCGTCAAGAAGAACATGATGCGAAACTGCAAAATCTGGAAAAAGAAATCGAGTTGCTGAAGCTGCGTTTGACGGCTTTGGAACAAGAAACCGTTCATGATAAAGCAGAAGTCGGGCAGGCTAGGAAACTGCGCGCTGTTTTGTCCGAACATGCCGACGATATTCAGACGACCCCTGCACCGCTTCATGAGAAGGTTGAACCTGTCGCAACTGCGGACAATGCGCCTGTCGAGCCGCACATCGAACCGGTTGCCACCCCCTCTTTTTCTACACCTGTTCCCCCTGTTTCCGCCGAACCTTCCGTGCAGCCCGAACCTGCTCTGTACGCAGACAGCGTAGAAACACCTGCCCAAGTTTCCGCTATTCAAGAAGACGAACACAAACAAGACGCGCCTGTCCTGCAAACGTCGTCTGAAAACGAAGTGCCGATGTCGTCTGAAAATACATCAGAAAACATCGACACCGAATCTCGTGAAACCGTTATCCATAAAGAGGAAGGTTTCGATTTCAAATTCTCCGAAAATCCCATTGTTACTTGGTTCCTGCGCGGCAATCCGCTGTTGAAAACCGGTATCGTGGTGCTGTTCCTCGGCTTGGCGTTCCTCTTGCGCTATGCCTCCGAACGGATTTATGTACCGGTGGAAATGCGTTACCTGACCGTGGCAGGCGCGGGTCTGGCGGCGGTCATCGGCGGCTGGAAGCTGCAAAGCCGCAAGCGCGAATACGGCTTAGTGTTGCAGGGCTTCGGCGTGGCGGTGATGTATCTGACCGCTTTGGCAGCGTTGAAACTGCATCCGCTGCTGCCCGCACCGATCGTGTTCGTGCTGATGGTGGCGATGGTCGTATTGATGGCGTTGCTGGCGATCAGGCAAAACGCGCAGATTATGGCGCAGGTTGCCTTGGTCGGTGGTCTGGCGGCGCCCATCCTGACATCGGACGGCAGCGGCAATTATTTGGTGCTGTTTTCCTACCTTTCCCTGCTCAACGCAGGCGTAGCGGCGATTGCTTGGTTTAAGGCATGGCGGCCGCTGAACCTGACGGGTTTCGCCGGAACTTTCGCCATCGCCGCGTTGTGGGGCATGCAAAGCTATACGCCGCAGCATTTCGCCACTACCGAGCCTTTCCTGATTTACCACTGGCTGCTCTACACCTTCATCGCCTATTTGTTTGCCCGCCGCAAGCTGACGGAAAACCGCGAAGACACACTCGCGCCCGTTGCCGACAATGCGACGCTGGAAGAAATTTGGAACAGCATCTGCTCCCACGGCCTGCGCGTCCACGTCCTCGACCATACTTTATTGTTCGGCACGATGGCGGCGGCGTTCGGACTGCAATACCGCATGGTGGAACACTGGCCGTCTGCGGACGCATTCTCCGCGCTGGGCTTCGCCGCCGTTTACGGACTTGCCGCGCTGATGCTGAAACGGCAACAGGGTTTGTATATCCTGCGTCAGGCGTTTGTTGCCCTGTCGCTGCTTTTCCTCACGCTCGCCGTTCCGCTTCACTTTGAACGCGGCAACACCGTCATCCTGTGGACGGTAGAATCCGCGCTCGTGTATTTCTTCGGGCTGCGCCAACAGCGTCCGCATATGCGTTTGGGTGCGCTCGTTGTTTATCTGCTGGCGGCGCTGACCCAACTGAGCGGTTATCAGGAGGGAGGATCCACCATCCTGCAAGGTCAATGGTTCACCACCCTGCTGACCCTGTTCGGCGGCGCGGCAATTTACCTGCAATGGCACCTCTACCGCCGTAAAGGCTCGGCACACTGGGAACACACGCTTCAAAACGCAGCCCTCTGCGCCGCCCTGCTCTACACATCCATCCTGCCTTTACTGTTTTTCGCGGAACGCGGCAGCATCATCATTTTCTCTGCTTTGGTGGCAGCTTGGGCGTTCTGCCGAGGCAAAGGCAAGTCGGACGTGTTCAGCACATTCGCCTTGGGCAATGCAATCTTTATCCTGCTCTTCCAAGCCTCGATTAATAATGAATCCAACGGCTTCCTGACACACTGGCACCTCTTTGCCGCCGCGCCGCTGCTGTTTGCTGCCGCCTACATGCTGCACTATCCGCGCGTCCAAACCGAAGCATCGGAAAACCAAGACAAACAAGACCAACCCCTCCCGTTCTCGCAGATTACAGGCTGGGCTATCCTCGTTATCGCCCTGATGTTGGGCGGCTTCGCCACCTATACCCAATGGACGGGCGAAGAAACCCTGTTTATCGAGCTTTGGGCATTGCCGATATTCACCGCCTTGCTGTTGCTTGCCAACCGTTTGAACTGGAGAGAGCTTTTTCAGACGACCTTGGCATTCCTGCCCCTGTTTGCCCTGCATTTCATCGGCTATCACCTCGAACACCTATGGACGGCCGCCGCAGCCTTGCCGCTTGCCGCCGCTACCGTGTTGAACTTCGTCATCCTGAATAACCGCCAAACCAATGCGCCTATCGGCTTGCACAAACTCAACATCATCCTGATCGGCATCCTTTGGTCGCTTTGGGCGGGAATGTATGTCGGCGATCGTCTCGACGGCGTTTGGTCGCAGCTCTCATGGCTTGCCGTACCGCTGATCATGTGGGTCGTCCTCCATACGCAGCGGCAGCGCGGCTTTTTCAGACGACATCAAGCCGCCTATCAGCATTTCGCCCTGCCGATAGCCGCCCTTGCCGCCGCAAGTTGGATGATATGGACGAACTTCTCCACTCCGTTCCAACCCGCGCCGTTGCCGTATATCCCGCTGCTTAACCCGCTGGAGCTCGCCTGCGCCGGAATGCTGTGGTTTGCCCTGAAGTCCCTCCCCGAAGCCCTGCCTACAGAGTACCGCCGCGTGAACGCGCCCGGCGTCGCCGCCCTCGCATTCATGGTCATCAGCGCGGGCGTGATGCGCCTATGGCACTTCTACGACGGCATCACTTGGCAACTCGACATCATGCTCCAATCCTTCGGACTGCAAGCCAGCCTCTCCGTCGTCTGGGCAGTGACCGCCATCATCCTGATGGTGTACGGCAACCGCCGCAAACTGCGCCCCTTCTGGATAACCGGCGCGGCGCTGATGGCCATCGTCGTCATCAAGCTCTTCCTCATCGAGCTTTCCAACAGCGGCGGCATCGCCCGCATCGCCTCCTTCATCATCGTCGGCGTGCTGCTGCTTCTGGTCGGCTGGTTCGCGCCCGTTCCGCCCAAAGCGGTGGAAAACGAAGAGGACAAAGCATAGCCCAGTCCCAAAAAAAAGGTCGTCTGAAAACCGACAGCAAGTTTTGCTAGAATATTTTCAGACGACCTTCAGGCATCCCGAATCCAACCCGACATGGCAGAAAATCCGACAGCTTTTGTCAGACCTGCTTCAATCTGAGCGTGCTTTACCGATTATTGATGGATTAAAATACACATACAAAATGAAACAGGCTAAAGAGGAGATTAGAAATGCCCAACCGCAGCGAACTTCCGTTGATTTATTCCTGTTCCGGATGTTCTGACGTAGCGCAACTTGCCAACAATACCGCCGTAGCACTCGATCACGCCGGCGAATTTGAAATGTCGTGCATTTCCGGCGTAGGAGGCAAAGTTGCACCTTTGGTACGCAAAGCGCAGTCCGGCAGGCCGATGCTGGTCATCGACGGCTGCCATCTGCATTGCGCCAAGTCGTGTTTGGAAAACGTAGGCGTCGAAATTTCAGAAGAACATCACGTCAAACTCTATGACTTGGGCTACAAAAAGCGTTTTGGCAAAAGCTATGACGAAGCGGCGGTCTATCAATATGTCTTAACTAAAAAACACAATGTGTTAAGCAACTAGCCACCTTTTCCCCAAGCAATCCGTCTGCAAAACCTTCAACACAAACCCGAACGGATGACAACCGTTTCAAAACAAAGGTCGTCTGAAAACCGATAGCAAGTCTTGAACTGGCCCCCAAATCTTGGACACTCATAAAAGCCTATTCAGGCGCTCTGTG
>CAUSKT010000038.1:0-22028 GCA_963532335.1 uncultured Neisseria sp.
GTACTGTCTGCGGCTTCGTCGCCTTGTCCTGATTTAAAGTTAATCCACTATAAATTTCAGACGACCTTGCTCCGTCAAAATCGCATTTCCCGCTTTCCGTCCTAAAGTTTCAATTTCTAAATCAATGTCGTCAGCAGGCTGCCTTGGCTTGTCAAACTTTTGCCCGATATACAGCATTCGATATCGAAAGGTCGTCTGAAACATCTTTTCAGACGACCTTTGCCGTTTCCATTAAAATACCGTATTTCCATTTTTCAGACGGCCTCTTCCCATGTTTCCCGACCAATCCGCCCCCAATCTGCTGCAAGGCTTAAACCCCGAACAACTTTCCGCCGTAACCTGGCCGCCGCAATCCGCCCTTGTGCTGGCGGGCGCGGGCAGCGGCAAAACGCGCGTGCTGACCACGCGCATCGCATGGCTTTTGCAAACCGGTCAGGCAAGCGTACACAGCATTATGGCGGTAACGTTTACCAACAAAGCCGCCAAAGAGATGCAAACCCGACTCGGCGCAATGGTTCCCATCAACGTCCGCGCCATGTGGCTCGGCACGTTCCACGGTCTCTGCCACCGCTTTCTACGGCTGCACCACCGCGATGCCGGTCTGCCGTCTTCCTTTCAAATCC
Organism: uncultured Neisseria sp.; assembly: GCA_963532335.1. GTDB lineage: Bacteria > Pseudomonadota > Gammaproteobacteria > Burkholderiales > Neisseriaceae > Neisseria. The sequence continues at coordinate 624 of CAUSKT010000038.1, forward strand.
TCGACAGCGGCGACCAGCTTTCCCTCATCAAACGCCTGCTCAAAAGCCTCAACATCGCCGAAGAAATCATCGCGCCGCGTTCGCTGCAAGGCTTTATCAACGCGCAAAAAGAATCCGGTTTGCGCGCTTCCGTGTTGAGCGCGCCAGACCCGCACACAAGCCGCATGATTGAATGCTACGCCGAATACGACAAAATCTGCCAACGCGAAGGCGTGGTCGATTTCGCCGAACTCATGCTCCGCAGTTACGAAATGCTGCAAAGCAACGAAATCCTGCGCCAGCACTACCAAAACCGCTTCAATCACATTCTCGTTGACGAATTCCAAGACACCAACAAACTGCAATACGCCTGGCTCAAACTCATGGCGGGCGGCAACGCGGCGGTATTTGCCGTCGGCGACGACGACCAAAGCATCTACCGGTTCCGCGGCGCGCACGTCGGCAACATGACCGCGCTGATGGAAGAGTTCCACATCGACGCGCCCGTCAAACTCGAACAAAACTACCGCTCCGTCGGCAACATCCTCGCCGCCGCCAACGCCGTTATCGAAAACAACGACGAACGCCTCGGCAAAAACCTGCGCACCGACGCCGAAGCAGGCGACAAAATCCGCTACTACTCCGCCTTTACCGACCTCGAAGAAGCCCAATTCATCGTTGACGAAACCAAAGCCCTCGAACGCGAAGGCTGGGATTTGGACGAAATCGCCGTCCTCTACCGCAGCAACGCCCAATCCCGCGTCATCGAACAAAGCCTGTTCCGCAGCGGCATCCCCTACAAAATCTACGGCGGACTGCGCTTTTACGAACGCCAAGAAATCAAACACGCGCTCGCCTACCTGCGCCTCGCCGTCAATCCCGACGACGACAACGCCCTCTTGCGCGTCATCAACTTCCCGCCGCGCGGCATCGGCGCACGCACCGTCGAAAACCTTCAGACGGCCTCAAACGAACAAGGCATCACCCTCTGGCAGGCAGCCTGCAACGCCGGCGCAAAAGCCGCCAAAGTCGCCGTCTTCGTCCGTCTCATTGAAGCCCTGCGCAACCAAGTCGGACAACTGCCCCTGCCCGAAATCATCGTCGGCATCCTCAAAGACAGCGGCCTGACCGAACACTACAGAACCCAAAAAGGCGACAACCAAGACCGCCTCGACAACCTCGACGAACTCGTCAACGCCGCCATCGAGTTCAAACCCGAAGACAGCAACTTCGAAATCCTGCCCGACAACATTTCAGACGACCCCGCCTTCCCCATCCTCGCCTTCCTCAGCAACGCCGCCCTCGAATCCGGCGAAAACCAAGCAGGCGCGGGCGAAAAAGCCGTCCAACTCATGACCGTCCACGCCGCCAAAGGCTTGGAATTCAACGCCGTCTTCCTCACCGGTATGGAAGAAGGCCGCTTCCCCAGCGAAATGAGCCTTGCCGAACGCGGCGGCCTCGAAGAAGAACGCCGCCTCATGTACGTCGCCATCACCCGCGCCCGCAAACGCCTCTACATCACCATGGCGCAACAACGAATGCTGCACGGACAAACCCAATTCGGCATCGTCTCCCGCTTCGTCGAAGAAATCCCGCCCGAAGTATTGCACTACCTGTCCGTCAAAAAGACCGCCTACGACAGCTACGGCAGCCCGCGCCAAACCGCCGCGCCCAAAGACAAAATCATCGACGACTACAAACAGCCGCAAACCTACGCAGGCTTCCGCATCGGACAAAACGTCCGCCACGCCAAATTCGGCACCGGCGTCATCATCGATGCCGTAGACAAAGGCGAATCCGCCCGACTGACCATCAACTTCGGCAAACAGGGCGTGAAAGAGCTGGATACCAAGTTTGCGAAATTGGAAGAGATGTGAAAAGGGGGATGGCAGAGGTCGTCTGAAACCCGTAGCGTGGGCTTTGCCCACGAACCAAACCCAAAATTTCAGACGACCTCTTTTACCCGCTATTTTTGTGAGCAAAGCCCACGCTACCATCTACGCCATCAAGGCAAAAGGTCGTCTGAAAATGCTTTTCAGACGACCTTTCTCATATCACATTAAACAACTCAATCCTTCACTTTAAAATGTAACCAGGCAACCCGCCCCTGTTCCAAATATTTGATTGTTTCACCAATATTCTTGACAGGAGGCGGATGGTCGCCGACAACAATGACTTCTACCCCCTTCATCTCCGGGCGTTTGACCAATTCTGCCAAGCCGTCGAAAAATTGAGTATGCAAACTGAAATTACGGCATAAATCTGTATCGGTAGGCAGGCCATATTGCTCACACTGCAAACGATGGTCAAACAAATCCGATTCAGGATAATCCGCATGGCTGGTCAGCGTCATCCAATAGAATAACCCTTTGTTATATTTTCCAAAGAATGATGAAACCTCATCAAACAACACGCTGTCGCACACCCCGCCAAATGCCGAGCAAGTTTTTTTACCGATCATATTCTCGGCTGTTTTTACTTCCTCAAAGCCCGCTTTTGGATACCAACTGAAGCGGTCATAAAGCGCGCTGCTCGCCCCATGCAGGGCAAAGGTCCGATAGCCTTCTTTCTGCAGAAGATTAGGCAGGCATTGGGCAAACTTCTCATCAGGCGCGTGTCGCAATCCAAAACCATGTACCCTGCTGTAAGAACAAAGCTCCCGCATCTCACCCTCCACAGTCGCTCCGATAAAATTAAAACTGCCGCCTTCCCAAACCGAAAAACGATCTTTTTGCTCCGATAACTTAGCAAGTACCGCATCCTGCAAAGCCTGCTTGTCGGGCTGTCCCCAAGATTCTGCAACTATCATAAGAATCTTGTCCGATTGTGGCTTCAGCAAATGCGATGCCGCCCTTTGCTGATTTTTCAAAGGCATAAATACAGGACTATGTAACCCCTGTCTGATAAATTCAGCATTCTGGCTGCTCGAATAAAGCAGATACTGACTTTTCGCATAATAAAAATTATTCGCCCCGAAAAGATTAAACTGCGCCGAACGCTCGTAATACTGCAAATGCCCGGTAAAATAAGCCGCAATCAAAAGCGGAGCAACCAATACCGAAACATGGAAAAAATCAGTTTTATCAGCCGTTTTGGACAAGATCAAAGGCATCAGCAAAAAATACAACAGCAAACTGCCCGTCAATACCTGATAAAGCAAAGGTGCCTTCATAATAAAGGGCGCAAGGTATATAGCCCCCAGCAAATCCATAAACGGGAACTGCTGCATCACCAGCATCAACACATCAAACAGCAGCGCAGCCCAAAAAAGCAGCACCCCCGCCCATTTGGCGGGTTTCCACCCGAGCGCAAACAAAACCGCCGCTGCAATATAATCCAAATTGATAATCGGACGCGCCGTTCCTGTAAGTCCTGCCAAAATCCAAAAAAGCAGATTCGGCAATACAACGAGCAATAGCGCATAAGCAAAATACTTCAGCCGCAGCGACGGCAATCTAATTTGCTTTGATAAGAGAGAAGAAGGCTCCATCAGCAAACCCCTAGAAAAATAAATAATGATGAAAAAACGAAGCAAACGCCATGCCAAACAATAAAACAGGGAACAAGAAGCATCCTCAACCATGTAAAAGGTCGTCTGAAAACACTTTCAGACGACCTTTTAGCAGATTAGCTTTTCAAACCCCACATTGCGGATATTCAAATTTTGTTGGGCAGCATCTGCGTGCCTCAACTGTAGTGTGGGCTTTGCCCACGAATCATGCCGAAATTTCAGACGGCCTTTTCATCGATATCATCCGTGGGCAAAGCCCACGCTACGCCGCTTCGTTGTCAAAGGCACGCGCACCCATGCGACGCAGCAGCCGTATAGGTGCAGCCATACACGCTGCTGGCGGAAATACGAGCCACAGCTTGTTCTACGGCGTTTTTTGTTTTTTGGCACCTTTGCAGGAGACAGGGAGAAAATATTCATCCATTGTTCCGCTGCAAGACCATACGGTATTGCCTCTAGGATTAGTTCCCGTCCCCGATACAGCGAAGCTGGGAATCAGGTAAATTTCAGTATTTTTAATCGGCACTGCTGCCTCTTTGCCTATTGCAGCAACAATAGTCCCATCATCTTCTATCCGGACAACTTTGACATAGCTTCCGGCATTGTCTTTTTGCGAAACAGTTACCTTAATCGGCAGGCTTCCCTTATCAGCAAAAGCCTCCTCCACTTCTGCTTTCATACTGGCGGCAAGCATAATCCCCTCGCTGACTTGCGCGCGCGCCACATAATTCTGATACGCGGGAAGCGCCATAATTCCGAGAATCCCGATAATCCCTATAACAATCATTAATTCCAGCAATGTAAAACCTTGAGGCTTAACGGTGTATTTTTGATAACTTTTTTTCATATCGTGATGCAAATGGCTATGGTGGAAGTTTGCTTAGCAATAAAGCGGAAGGGAAGCCCTTCCGCTTTATTGGTTTGCGTTTCTTACGCTAGGATATTAGCGGCAAGAAGAAGGCAGGAATTTCTCTGGAACGGGATTAGTAGTGCCTTTAACACATTTCCAAAGGAATGAACCCGCAGAAGCCGCACCGCCTGCTGCTGCACCGCCTGCTGCACCGCCTGCTGCACCGCCTGCTGCCGCAGTTTCAGGCTTCAGGGTTACAGTTTTGCCTTTAATATCATTGTTAACATCAGTGGACTTCATTGTTGCAGTGAGCGCACCGTCTGTACCAACTGCAACCTTAGCAACATATTTACCTTTGATGTCTGTAGAACCTGCAATACCTGCTGCCGCATTAGTTGTAGGCCATGCACCTTTATCTGCATAATACTCGACGACAGCAGATTTTTGACCTTCCATCAGGGTAATCGCTTCAGAAACTTGAGCGCGACCGGTGTAGTCTTGGTAAGCAGGCAGAGCGATAACTGCCAGGATACCGATAATTGCGATTACGATCATCAATTCGATCAGGGTGAAACCTTTTTGGATTGCTTTCATTTAATAAACTCCAGTTTAAAAAGTGTTGTGAATAAAAAAATGTTTGTTGTTAAAAAATCCGTAATGTGTTTGGCTCTGCTTGTTTATGAGTAAAACCATCAAGTAGAAGGAATATACAGCTTCCCGGTTCGGGCTTCGTTGCTTCGTTTCCCTTGCCGGACGTAATGTATCAAGCAGGGGATGTGCCAAGTCTGGATTTTTTTGGATTTTTTGTGAAAATATTTTGTAATTTTATGTTTTTAATAGGTTTAAATTTGTTTTGAAGGATTTTTCGGGCAGATTTGGGCTTTTTTATGACGTAGGATTTTTTGGGGGATATGACGTGTTTTGTCATTTTTTGATTTTTTTGGGGGAAGTGAAGAAGACGTTTTGTGTCACGTGCCGTGTTTCGTCACTTTTGAAAGCCGTTTTTAATAATATTTGAATATTTTGACAAGCGGTATGATTATTTAGATAAACGGTATTCTTGAAATTTAGATATTTTTAATATATTGATTTATCAAGTATTTTTAATATGATTTTTTGATATTTGGTATTTATTTGAGATAAACGGTAATTCAAAATAGAAATTTATGGAAATTAATTTAATTTTGAATGGTTGTTTTCAGCGCTCGAAGCCTCTTCTAAAAAGGGGATAACCGATAGGGATACCCGTCCTGCCCTTTTTCGATTTTGCACATTATTTTTGGCAGATTCTGCCAGTATTGAAATAATCACTGTGATGATGTTTGGCATTTATTTGAATCTATATAGATGATGGAAACGGCAAAAGGTCGTCTGAAATCTCGAATTGAGGTTTTCAGACGACCTTTTGAGTTTGTTTTATCGGTGAAGCTTAGAAACCGGATTGCTAAGGCTGGCTTGAGTTTTGACCATCAAGCCAGCGGGATGAGCAGTTTGTCGAAGGCTTCTTCAAACTGTTTCAAACCGTCTTCCTGCAAGCGGTTGGCGAGGGTTTCTACGTCTATGCCGAGCGCGGCGGTTTCGGCAAGCTGCGCTTGTGCTTCTTCTACGCCTTCGGTCAGCGTGGATTTGGCTGTACCGTGGTCGATGAAGGCTTTGAGGGTGGCATCGGGGACGGTGTTGACGGTGTGTGCGCCGATCAGGCTGTCAACGTAGAGCGTGTCGGGATAGGCGGGGTTTTTGACGCCTGTGGATGCCCATAAGAGCTGTACGCGGTTTGCGCCTTTGGCCTCCAGCGCGGCAAATTCGGGGCTGCCGAAGTATTGCGCCCAGTCTTGGTAGGCGGCTTTGGCAAGGGCGATGGCGATTTTGCCTTTGAGATGGTCGGGCAGCGTGGCGTCCAGCGCGCCGTCCACGCGGGAGATGAAGAAGCTGGCAACGGCTTGGATATGGGCAACGCTTTGTCCGGCTGCCAAGCGTTTGGCGATGCCGCGTGCGTAGGCTGCGTAGGCTTTGAGAGTTTGGGCGCGTGAGAACAGCAGGGTCAGGTTCACGCTGATGCCGTCGGCGATGAGGATTTCGAGTGCTTCGATGCCTGCGTCGGTGGCGGGGACTTTAATCATGGCGTTTTTACGCGCGATGGCGGCATGGAGGCGGCGGGCTTCTTCTACCGTGCCTTGCGCGTCTTTGGCAAGCTCGGGGGAGACTTCGAGGCTGACGAAACCGGTTTTGCCGCCGGTGGATTCGTGTTCGGCAAGGCAAACGTCGCAGGCTGCCTGTACGTCAGCAATCGCCATGGTTTCGTAACGTTGTTTGGGGCTGAGGTCTTGTTGCTTGAGGGCGGCGACTTCATCGGCGTAAAGCGCGTCGCCGGCAAAGGCTTTTTGGAAGATGGCGGGATTGGAAGTGACGCCGCACACGCCTTGTTTCAACATTTGTGCCAATTCGCCGCTTTGCACGAGCGAGCGGGAAAGGTTGTCCAGCCAGATTTGTTGTCCTAATGCTTTAACGTCCGATAAAATAGTCATCTCTGATTCCTTTAAATATAGGTTATTTGCGAAGCAGGCGGTAATGCTACCCCTATTCGGAAAATTTGGATAGATTATTAGGGCATTTCATCATGTCCAAAACGATATAAAACGAACACAAAAAGGCATTCATTTATGGCAGGAAACAGTCAATATCTCGATTGGGCGCGCGAAGTGTTGCACACCGAAGCGGAAGGCTTGCGCGAAATTACGGCGGAATTGGACGAAAACTTCGTCCTTGCTGCAGACGCGCTGCTGCACTGCACAGGTAGGGTCGTCATTACAGGCATGGGCAAATCAGGACATATCGGACGCAAAATAGCGGCGACCATGGCTTCGACGGGCACACCCGCGTTTTTCGTCCATCCTGCGGAAGCGGCACACGGCGACTTGGGCATGATTGTGGACAACGACGTCGTCATTGCGATTTCCAATTCCGGCGAAAGCGATGAAATCGCCGCCATCATCCCTGCGCTCAAACGCAAAAACATCACCCTCATCTGCATTACCGCCCGCCCCGATTCGACCATGGCGAGCCATGCCGACATCCACATCACGGCGTCAGTTTCCAAAGAAGCCTGCCCGCTGGGACTTGCCCCGACAACCAGCACCACCGCCGTCATGGCTTTGGGCGACGCGTTGGCGGTCGTCCTGCTGCGCGCACGCGCGTTCACACCCGACGATTTCGCCTTGAGCCACCCCGCCGGCAGCCTCGGCAAACGACTGCTTTTACGCGTTGCGGACATCATGCACCAAGACGACGCGCTGCCCGCCGTCCGACTCGGCACGCCCTTAAAAGAAGCCATCGTCAGCATGAGCGAAAAAGGCTTGGGCATGCTGGCGGTAACAGACAATGAAGGTCGTCTGAAAGGCGTGTTCACCGACGGCGATTTGCGCCGCCTGTTCCAACAGCGCGACCGTTTTGACGGGCTGACCGTCGATGAAATCATGCACCCCTCCCCCAAAACCATCCCCGCCGAACGCCTCGCCACCGAAGCCCTGAAAGTCATGCAGGCAAACCATGTGAACGGGCTTTTGGTAACCGACGCCGACGGCGTGCTGACCGGCGCGCTGAATATGCACGATTTACTAATGGCGCGGATTGTGTAAAGGCGGGCTAACCGTTTTCAGACAACCTTTATGTTAGAATAGGTCGTCTGAAACTTAGCAATCCGCAAGGAAACACTATGCAAACCTTAGACCCCGAGCTGCAACAGCGCGCGGCGCATATCAAGCTGCTGATATTGGATGTGGACGGCGTTTTGACCGACGGCCGCATCTTCATCCGCGACAACGGCGAAGAAATCAAATCGTTCCACACGCTGGACGGACACGGCTTGAAGATGCTTCAGGCAAGCGGCGTGCAGACTGCGGTTATCACAGGTCGGGACGCGCCCTCCGTCGGCATCCGCGTCAAACAGTTGGGCATAAATTACTACTTCAAAGGTATTTCGGACAAACGTGCCGCCTATGAAGAATTGCGTGCGAAAGCGGGCGTAGAAGAAGGCGAGTGCGCCTTTGTCGGCGACGATGTGGTCGATTTGCCGGTGATGGTGCGCTGCGGATTGCCGGTTGCCGTGCCTGACGCGCATTGGTTTACGCTGCAACACGCCGCCTATATTACGAAACAGGCGGGCGGCGCAGGCGCAGTGCGCGAAGTGTGCGACCTGATTATGCGCGCGAAAGGTACGCTGGGCGCGGCTTTGAACGAGTACATCAAATGAAAGTAAGATGGCGGTACGGAATCGCATTCCCTTTGGTGCTGGCGGTCGCGCTCGGCGGATTGTCGGCATGGCTGGGGCGCATCAGCGAAATCGACATTGAAGAAGTCAAACTCAACCCCAACCAGCCGCAATACACGATGGACGGCATAGACGGGCGGCGGTTTGACGAACAAGGTCGTCTGAAAGAGCATCTGAGCGCAAGAGGAGCGAAACAATTTCCCGAAAGCAACGATGTCCATTTCGAGCTGCCGCACCTCGTCTTCTTCCAAGAAGGCAGCCGGCTTTACGACGTCGGCAGCGACGAAGCCGTATACAACACCCAAACCAAACAACTCCTGTTCAAACACAACGTCGTCCTGACCAAAGCCGCCGATGCCAAGCGGCAGGCGGGCGTCGTCAAAACCGATCTTCTGCACGTCGACACCGAATCGCAATACGCCCAAACCGACACGCCCGTTACCTTCCAATACGGCGAATCGAGCGGCAACGCCGAAGGTCTGACGTATGACCACAAAAAAGGTTTGTTGAACTTCCCATCCAGAGTGAAAGCCACGATTTATGATACAAAAAATATGTAAGGCATGTGTTTTAACCGCATTTTTCGCCACCACCCCAGCCTACGCCCTGCAAAGCGACAGCAAGCAGCCGATACAGATTGAAGCCGACCAAGGCTCGCTCGACCAAAACAACCAAAGCACCACCTTCACCGGCAACGTCATCATCAAACAAGGCACGCTCAACATCCGCGCCGGCAGCGTCAACGTCTCCCGCAACGACAAAGGCGAACAGTTTATGAAAGCCAGCGGCTCGCCCGTCCGCTTCAGCCAGACGCTCGACGACAACAAAGGCACGGTTAACGGACAAGCCAACAACGTAACCTACTCCTCCGCCATCAACCTCGTTACCCTGACCGGCAACGCCAAAGTCCAACGTGGCGGCGACGTTGCCGAAGGCGCAGTCATCACCTACAACACCAAAACCGAAGTCTATACCATCAACGGCAGCTCGAAATCAGGCGCCAAATCCGCCGCCAAATCCGGCAGGGTCAGCGTCGTCATCCAGCCGTCCAGCACCCAAAAAACCAAATAACCAATATCTGACAACACCAAAGGTCGTCTGAAAACCAACGCAGCAAAAACCCCAAACAACATTTTCAGACGACCTCCGAACCAAGAGTCATTTATGAGCGAAAACACCAGCCGCCTCGTCGTTCAAAACCTGCAAAAAAGTTTCAAAAAACGCCAAGTCGTCAAAAGCTTCTCCCTCGAAATCGAAAGCGGCGAAGTTATCGGCCTGCTCGGTCCCAACGGCGCAGGCAAAACCACCAGCTTTTACATGATCGTCGGACTCATCGCCGCCGACGCAGGCAGTGTCACCCTCGACGGACAAGAACTGCGCCACCTGCCCATACACGAACGCGCCCGCCTCGGCGTCGGCTACCTGCCCCAAGAAGCCTCGATTTTCCGCAAAATGACCGTCGAACAAAATATCCGCGCCATTTTAGAAATCAGCACCAAAGACAAAAGCCGCATCGACGGCGAAGTCGAAAAACTGCTTGCCGACCTCAACATCGGCCACCTGCGCCACAACCCCGCCCCCTCCCTGTCCGGCGGCGAACGCCGACGCGTCGAAATCGCCCGCGTACTCGCCATGCAGCCGCGCTTCATCCTCCTGGACGAACCCTTCGCGGGCGTTGACCCCATCGCCGTCATCGACATCCAAAAAATCATCGACTTCCTCAAATCGCGTGGCATCGGCGTACTCATTACCGACCACAACGTACGCGAAACCCTCAGCATCTGCGACAGAGCCTACATCATCAGCGACGGCACCGTCCTCGCCTCCGGCAAGCCGGACGACTTGGTCAACAACGAACAAGTCCGCTCCGTCTATCTCGGCGAAAATTTCAAATACTGATTTCAAATACTGACCATGACAAACCGCACAAGAAATTGTGCGGTTTTAAAATAACGAAACGTCAGAAAGGTCGTCTGAAAACGTTTTCAGACGACCTTTCGGGTAGGTTGGAGTGAAAACCCAACATTGCAAAAAATTCAACTCTCAACCCAAGCTAAACGTACCTAAAAGGAAAACATCCATGTCCAAACTCACCCTTCTCCTCTTATCCTCCCTCCTCGCCACGTCCGCCATCGCCGACACCCTGCCCGTACAACCTTGGCAAAATATGGGGGAATACGACGGCATCGTTCTCCCAAACGACAAAATCATCACCGGTATGGTTACTGCGACTGCATTCATAAACGAACAAGGTCATATCGAACAAACCGAATGGCAAGGCGAACCCCAAGAATTAGTCGAACTCTCCCAACGCACCGGACTGCCCGCATATGTCGAACCCTATCAAAGCTGTACATACGACGAAACCCAAACACAGCAAATTTGCACCCCATCGGCAAGCCAGAAAGAATTCAGGTTTTTCTATACTTTACCCAAGCACTTGAGAAAAGAAGCATTTACAAAACCTGTTAAAATACAGAGTCCTCCCTATCCTGCTCTTGCTCAAGAAAAGGGAGAAGAAGGCACTGTCATCATAGGCGCATTCGTCCCTCCTACCGGCTCAACGTTTCTCTATACAATAAAAAGTAGCGGTTTTCGAAGACTCGATAAAGCAGCTTATTCCGCAGTACATGCTTCGCTTCCTTTGCACCCTGCGACATACAAAAAACAACCCGTTGCCATCGCATACCAAATCCCCATCAAATTCTCCCTAGAATCCGAACCAAGCACAGACTCGACGAAGGCAGAAAAAACCATTGATTCAACTCAAAAGACAACAAAAAATACAAAAAAACCGAAAAGGAAAAAGGCAAAAAACACCAAAAAATAAACCGGTTTCAGACGACCTTCCCGTAGCGTGGGCTTTGCCCACGAAAGCCGTTTGAAAAGCCTTTAAACCAAAGAAGAGCCATAAAACCGAACGGACAATGACCGTTTCAAAGCAAAGGTCGTCTGAAAACGGACAGCAAGTTTCGCTAAAACGTTTTCAGACGACCTTTCAGGTAGGTTGGGTTGACAACCTAACAACGCAGAAGATTCAACAGCTTTTGTTGGGTATAAACCCAACCTACGTGTATTACAGCCTTATTAATGGAATTTTTTGCCGTCTTTATATCGATAGATTTGCAACATCGTTACCCTACCACCTCCGAACGAGTTGATTTCATAAGTAATCCCATCATATACGGCACGAGTACTGATCAGCTCTTTATTAAGCGGTTGTTTCTGTTTAAAGGTTTCGATATTTTGGATATGTTTGTCCAGCAGGTCTTGAAACAGATTATCCGGTTTGTTTTTATGGTTGATGGTAGAGATGATTAATTTGGGGATGGTGGTATCTTTAAAGATCCAACCATTATATCCCAATGGAACCTCTACACCATTTACTTTCCCATTGGAATATTTCAGTCTAATTTCATAGTTGCAATCAGGTTTAACAAAATCTTTAAATATTAAATATATGGAGTAAATGGAGCCATCAATAACAGTAGTGCTATACAGGTTTTTCCCGTCAAAGTTTTCTTGGCTAACCTCTTGAAATCCTAAGTCCTGCAACTTAGAAATGATTAATCCAGTATTCATGGGAATAGTCAGACGACGTGAACGGTTGAAAGGCGCATTATTTATCTGCTCATCTGCCAACATTACTCCAATAGCATTTTCTGGATCACTATGAATTGGGGGAAGAGTATTAAATTTATATTCAGAAGGATGACATTCAAAATGAAGATTACTTTGTAGTTTAGGATTTCTAATATCATTAGCAATATTCTTTTTATACGGTGAATGGGGCTGATTGCTACATGAAACTACAAAAAAACACATAAATAAAGTAATAATTTTTTTATTTAATTTCATTTTTAAGACCTCTTCAAACCTTTATTATTTCGCATAACATTCCAAGGTGCTTATGAGAAACCCCTTAAATGTCTGGGTTGGACTTTAAGGGGGTTTAGGGAATTTTGCAAAGATCTCCATTTTTCTCATTACTTTCAAGTCAGCCGTAGGTCGGATTCTCGAATCCGACATTTCTAACAGCGGTTTTTCGGAAACGACAGACGCGTCAAATGTTTTTGTCGGATACAAGTATCCGACCTACATCTGGATTCCTGCCTGCGAGGGAATGACGGCAGAGATTTCGACAAAAATTGCTTCTCCCGTTTTCAGACGACTATTTGCCTCGTCGGTGTACATTGTAACGTGGGCCTTGCCTACGACAATGACGGCTAAAAGAGGTCGTCTGAAATTTTGGGTTTGGTCCGTGGGCAAAGCCCACGCTACGGGTTTCAGACGACTTACTCTTTTCGATTTTGTGTTTACTCATCTGAAAACTCATCTTCATGTCGCAAGCTGCGGATAAAGGTTTCGAAATCGGGGGCAAGTTCGACTATTTCAAAATCCCATTCTTGTTCGACAAGCACCACTTTCGGCTCTCCGTCTTTTCCACACTCTCGATAGTCCAAGGCAAACATGGCATGCCCTGCTGACGGGTCGTTGGCAAAATACACGCCGATAGGCGGATACTCCCATTCTTTCAGCCAAAGTTTTTGCCCCATCTCGCCGCACAGACTCCCTTCTTTTTCAAAACCGATTCCCGATACCTCGCAAATTTGCACATGATCTTTTGCCCACGAATTTCTCTGCGTGGTTGGAAAGCAGTTTTTGACAAATATCCCGCCGTTTTGTACTGCCATCAATTCAATAAAACTTTGCGGCAATTTATAGCCTAGCTCACTTTCTACGGCAGCCAAAATTTCAGGGGTAAACGGAGCTTCTTTGTAGTTTTCATCTGCCCAACTATTAGCTTCCCATACGGAGGACAAATCAAAATCTTTAAAAACTTGGGACATAATGTTCTTCCTTATTGATTTCAGCCCGTAGATCGGATTCCCGAATCCGACATTTCCAACAGCGGTATTTCGGAAACGATAGACGCATCAAATGTTTTTGTCGGATACAAGTATCCGACCTACATCTCTATTTGCCCCTTCGGTGTGCGTTGTAGCGTGGGCTTTGCCCACGAAAATGGCGGGTAAAAGAGGTCGTCTGAAAATTTAATGGGTTTCGTGTGGGCAAAGCCCACGCTACGGGTTTGCGGTGATTTTTAGGTAGTAGAACCCACGCTATGCGGCTAGTGACTTAATCCTTCCCTTCGTAATATCCGTTTTATCCGAGCTTCGCTTCCTCCCCGAACACTTCCCGCCACAATTTCCTGACATTGCCGTAATGTGCCAGCAATTCGTCGGTTACTTCGGTTTTTTCAGCGTCGCGCAGTTTGGTGTTGTGCTGCTGCTGGCGGTAGAAGCGGTAGGCGGTGCGGCTTTGTTCGGCGAGGGTTTTGTCGATGAGGCCGCAGTCGGCGGCGATGTTCAAGAGGGCGATGTTGCCGTAGTTGTCGAGGAGTTGCGGATATTGGCGGGCATGGGCAAGGATGAGGTATTGGACGATAAATTCGACGTCGACCACGCCGCCGCGCGCGTATTTGACGTTGCTGTCAACCGGCGGATGGGTGGGGAACATTTTTTCGCGCATTTCGATGATTTCGCCTGCCAAGGCGGTTTGGTCGCGCTTGGCGGTGAGGATTTCGGTGCGGATGCGGTCGAAGGCCGTCTGAATTTCGGGTGTGCCGCAGATGAAGCGGGCGCGGGTGAGGGACTGGTGTTCCCATGTCCATGCGTTTTCGCGCTGGTATTTTTCGAAGGCGGCGATGCTGTGGGCGAGGAAGCCGGCGTCGCCGTTGGGGCGCAGGCGCAGGTCGGTTTCGTAGAGGCTGCCTGCGCCGGTGGCGGCGGAAAGCCAGTTGGTCAGGCGGCGGGCGAGGCGGCTGTACACGTCACCTGCGTCGGGATGGGGATCGTCGTAGAGGTAGACGAGGTCGAGGTCGGAGGCGTAGCCGAGTTCTTTGCCGCCGAGTTTGCCGTAGCCGACGACGGCGAATTGCGGGGTGTCGCGGTGTTTTTTGGGCATGTCCGCCCATGCGCACGGCAGGGCGGCGGCGAGGATGGTGTCGGCGAGGGCGGAAAGTTGGTCGGAGAGGGATTCTACCGTCCACAGTCCGGCGAGGTCTTGGACGGCGAGGCGGAAGACTTGGGCGTGCTGGAAGCGGCGCAGGGTGTCCATTTGCGCTTCGGTGTCGCCGCCGCAGGCTTTGAGGTCGTCTGAAAGGGCGGCGGCGAGGGCTTGCCAGTCGAACGCGGTATCTAAAAGCTGCGCGCTGATGAGTTCGTCCAGCAGAATCGGATATTTGCTCAGATACGCCGCCACCCATGAGCTTTGGCTCATAATCTGCGCCAGTTGTGCCAAGGTCTGCGGATGTTCGTTGAGAAAGGCGAGATAGGCGGAGCGGCGGCTGATGTTTTCAAGGAAGTCAAACAGCCGCATCAGCGTATCGGTCGGATTGGCTTGCTCTGCCGCCGCCTGTACGAACAGCGGCACGATGGCGTCAAAACGCGGCTGGGCGTGTGCGGAGAGATGGCGGTATTTATGACCGTGCCGGATTTGGTCGAGCCTTGCGGCGATGGTTTCGGCATCGAACCCGTGTTCTTTCAGACGGCCTTGCCGCTCTTCTTCATCGGGTTTGTCCTGCCATGCCCATTGCCATTCGCTGTTGTCTTGCGTTTGCTCTTCGGGTTCGCTCAAAATTTCGTTGAACAACTGATTGACCTTGGCGCGGTGGGCGTTGAGGTCGTCTGAAAAGGCGGCGTAGCTGTCGAAACCCATGCTTTCGGCGAGCAGTTGCTGCTGTTCGGGCGAGGAGGGCAGGGTTTGGGTTTGTTGGTCATCCCAGTATTGCAGGCGGTGTTCAACGTCGCGCAGGAAGCGGTAGGCGGCAAGCAGGGTTTCAACGTTTTCAGACGGCATGATGCCCAGCTCGGCAAGTTTCTTCAGCGTTTCCTGTGTGCCTTTCAGTTGCAGCGCGCGCATTTGGCCGCCGCGTATCATCTGGAAAATTTGGGCGATAAATTCGACTTCACGGATGCCGCCCGCGCCGAGTTTGATGTTGTCCGCCATGCCTTTTTTGCTGACTTCGCTGCGGATTTGGCGGTGCAGGTTGCGCATCGCCTCATACGCGCTGTAATCCAGATATTTGCGGAACACGAAGGGGCGCACCAGTGATTTGATGTCGTTCGGATACGGCGTAACCACGCGGCCTTTGCACCACGCGTAGCGCTCCCATTCGCGCCCCTGCGTAATCAGGTATTGCTCCAGCGCGGTTTCACTCAACACCAGCGCGCCGGAATCGCCGTCCGGCCGCAGCCGCATATCGACGCGGAACACCTGCCCGTCGGCGGTAATGTCGTTCAGCAGCGCAATCAGTTTCTGTCCGACTTTGGTGAAAAACTCCTGATTGCCCCGTTCGCGCCTGCCGTCGGTGTCGCCCGATTCGGGATAGATGAAAATCAAATCGATGTCGGAAGACACGTTCAACTCATAGCCGCCCGCCTTGCCCATCGCCACCACGCTCAAATGCTGCGGCGATTTGGTATAACGCCCGATCGGCGTGCCGTACATGTCCCGATAATAGGCGTAGGCGAAATCCAGCGCGGTATTGACGGCAAAATCGGCAAACAGCGTAATCGTGCGGGTTACTTCGTTCAAATCGCTGATGCGGTTTATATCGCGCACGATAATCTGCGACACCACATAACGGCGCAACTCGCGCAACTGCCGCGCCAATTCTTCCTCGTTTTCTTCCGCGCGGATTTTGTCCCAGTCGGCAAAGGCTTGGAAATCCGCTTCAGTCAAAACCTTGTCCAACATGGGTAGGAAAATTTCGGGCTTGAGTTTGCCGTTGTCGAGCTGGCGGGCGAGGAACAGGGAATGGCGGCGGGCGGTGTCGAGGCGGTTGTCGGACATTTGGGATTCCGTTTGGAAGGATGACGGGAGTGGGATAGTGGATTCACTTTAAATCAGGATAAAGCGAGGCAATGTCGTACCGGTTTAAAGTCAAGCCACTATATCATAGCAATCTTGGAGGTCGTCTGAAACAGCAGAACTCAGGCGTATGAACGGGTGTGTTTTACGGCATGGGAAGTTTGTTATAGTGGATTAACTTTAAAGCAATACGGCGTTGCCTCGCTTTGCCGTACTGTCTGCGGCTTCGTCGCCTTGTTCTAATTTAAAGTTAAGCCACTATATTTGATTGGATAGTCAAAAGGTCGTCTGAAAAGTGTTTCAGACGACCTTTTGATGTGTTCAAACGGATTAGCCGGTGAGTTGTTTGGTAATCAGTTTTTTCAGCGGCGGGAAGTTGTTGCTGGCGCGCAATACCAAGCCGCGCAGGATTTTGGCGGGCGCAGTTTCATTGGTAAAGAGTTTGAGCAGCATATTGGTGCCGTGGTAAATCGGCTGGGCATGGAGCATATGCTTGGTGCTGTATTTTTCCAGTAGGCTGGTGGCGCCTATGTCTTGACCGCGTTGTTCTGCTTCGAGAACCAGTTTTGCCAAGAGGTCCGCGCTGGATAGACCTAAGTTGAAACCGTGTGCGGTAACAGGGTGCATGCCTACGGCGGCGTCGCCGATTAAGGCGCTGCGTTTGCCATAGAAACGTTGGGCAATCATACCGACCAAGGGATAGTTGTGAATGGTGCTGACCAATTCCATATCGCCCAAACGGCCTTTGAGCTGCTCTTTGACGCTGGCAGCCAATTCTTCGGGAGACATTTTTTTGATGGTGTCTGCCTTGTCGCTATCGACGGTAATGACAGTGTTGGTCAGATGTTCTTCCAAGGGCAGCAGGGCGATGGTGCGGCCGTAGTGGAAGCATTCGTAAGCGGTATGCTGGTTGGACAGAGTATGCTTCATGCGGCAGACAAACATGGTGCGGCTGTAATCGTGCATATCGGAGGAAATGCCCAGTTGTCGGCGGGTTTGGGAAAAGCGGCTGTCTGCTGCCAAGAGTAGGCGGCCGCTCAAAACTTCGCCGTTTTCCAAGATGACTTGGGCTTCGTCTTCGGAGGTTTTGACTTCTTTGACGCCCGTACCGGTCAGGATGGTAACGTTTTCCAGTTTGGATACGACTTCATAAGCGGCTTTGCGGATATTGTGGTTTGAAATCAGATAGCCTAAGCAGTCGGCAGGTTCGCCGCGCGCTTGGGTCGGTTGCGGGAAGTGGAGTTGGTAATCGGACTGCCCGTTCAAGACTTTTGCATCGCGCAAGGGGTAAATTTCGTCTTTCGGAATCAAATCCCACATGCCCAAGCGTTGCATAATTTCGCGGGACAGGTGGGTCAATGCGATTTCACGCCCGTCATAAGGAGGGTTTTGTAAAATTTCTAAAGGGCTTTTTTCAATCAGGGTGATTTTCAAACCGCTGCCGGCCAGTTCTGCGGCAAAACTCAACCCGGCAGGTCCTGCGCCGACGACAAGAATATCGCTGTGTAAGCTCATGAGGCATCCTTTTTGTTAAAGGGGGACGGATAATTTCAGACGACCTTAAGTTTACTGTGTTTGAATGAGATAAGGGTAATCTGCATTGAGTAATTGATTATAGCAAAAGTATCGATTGAGTAATTCAAGTATTTATATCGTGAATGATTTTTTACGCTGAGCTTAATGTAAGTCAATGGCGGCAATGTGTTGCGTATCATGCCATGTTTTAAAAACAATAAGTAGCGGCTATATGGGTTTGCTTTTTTCTTACGCCATAGTATGGGAAGGATAAGATTATCATGAGGGCGAAGGGATCGTCTGAAATTTTATAGTGGATTAACTTTAAATCAGGACAAGGCGAGGTAACGCCGTACTGGTTTAAAGTTAATCCACTATAGCTTGGCTTTTAAGCAGTACAGTGTAGTTTCCTATCGTGTCTGTTGTATCGTGTGTTGCTTTGTTGTTTGCGCTGTTTAAGATTGAATCGGCGATGGCAAAATCATTGCCAACCCATACAAACAAAAAAGCCGTATTCCCTAAGAAATACGGCTTTCTCAATATCACGACAAACTCGGATTATTCTTCAGAACCGGTGTAAGGACGGATGCTGACCGTTTTACGGTTCAGCGCGCCTTTGGTTTTGAATTCAACATAACCGTCAACTTTGGCGAACAAAGTATGGTCTTTGCCCATGCCTACGTTGTCGCCGGCGTGGAATTTGGTACCGCGTTGGCGGACGATGATGGAACCTGCCGGAATCAGCTCGTTGCCGTAGGCTTTTACGCCCAAGCGTTTGGCTTCTGAATCGCGACCGTTGCGGGTGCTACCGCCTGCTTTTTTACTTGCCATTTGTAATACTCCTAAGTTTCAAAAATTAGGCGATTGCCACGATTTCGATTTGGGTGAAATTTTGGCGATGGCCTTGGCGTTTTTGGTAGTGTTTACGGCGGCGCATTTTGAAAATGCGTACTTTCTCGCCGCGACCATGGGCTACTACTTTAGCTGTTACTTTTGCGCCTTCAATGAAAGGAGCGCCAACTTTTACAGATTCGCCGTCAGCAATCATCAAAACTTCGGTCAGTTCGATTTGGCTGTCGAGTTCGGCTGGTATCTGTTCTACTTTCAATTTTTCGCCAACGGCAACTTTATATTGTTTGCCGCCGGTTTTTACGACCGCGTACATACTCAACTCCATGAGAATTATGGTTAATATCTCGCACACCATTGTGCGAAACACGAGATTCTATTGCTATTTGCCTGTTTTGTCAAAGTTTATTTCGTTTGTGGGGTCAGGGTCGTCTGAAAGATGTGTCAAACGGGCTTTGCTGCTATAATCGCGCGTTGGATTGCCGATATTTTTTATGCGGCAATATTATTTCCACCTTATACCCAACCCATTTATTTATACGGCAAGCCTGCTTCATTTTGCCGACTGAGAATGTGTTATGCTCGAAAACCTGCCTTATTTCCAACGCCATCTGCCTGAAGACCTTTCACGGGTCAATGAGGTGATCAACCAAGCGGTTCAGTCTGATGTTGCGCTGATTTCGCAAATCGGTACTTATATTATCAGTGCCGGCGGTAAGCGTCTGCGTCCGATTATGACGATTTTGGCAGGTAAGTCGGTCGGCTATGATGGAGATAAGCTGTATGCTTTGGCGGCAATGGTGGAATTTATCCACACTTCGACCCTGCTGCATGACGATGTGGTCGATGAAAGCGATTTGCGCCGCGGACGCGAAACGGCGAATAATCTGTTCGGCAACGCGGCGGCGGTGTTGGTCGGCGACTTTTTATATACGCGCGCTTTCCAATTGATGGTTGATTCCGGCAGTATGCGCATTTTGGAAGTCATGGCGGATGCAACCAATATTATTGCCGAAGGCGAGGTCATGCAGCTGATGAACATCGGCAATACCGATATTACCGAAGCGCAATATGTTCAAGTGATTCAATATAAAACGGCCAAATTGTTTGAAGCGGCCGCGCAGGTTGGTGCGATTTTGGGCAATGCCGCCCCCGAACATGAGCAGGCGTTGAAAGACTACGGTATGTATGTCGGTACGGCGTTCCAAATTATTGATGATGTTTTGGATTATTCGGGCGAAACCGAAGAAATCGGTAAAAACGTCGGCGACGATTTGGCAGAAGGCAAACCGACTTTGCCGCTGATTTATCTGATGCGCAACGGTTCGAAACAAGTGGCGGACGATGTGCGCCACGCTTTGGAAAATGCGGATCGCGGCAGTTTCCAAAAAATCCATGATTATGTTGTCCATTCCGATGCGCTGACTTATTCGATTTCCGAAGCACGAAAAGCCGTTGAGCAAGCCGTGGCTTCTTTGGCAGTATTGCCCGATAGCGAAGTCAAGCAGGCGATGATTCAGTTGGCCGAGGAATCATTGGCACGGGTTTCTTAAATCCGATGAATTTCAATTTCGTCCCGATGTTTTTGGTGACGCTGATTTTTCTCGGCGTCGTCAGTAACAACAACTCGATTACGATTTCCGCAGCAATTTTGCTTTTAATGCAACAGACTGCTTTGTCGCAATATATTCCTTTCATGGAAAAACACGGCTTGCATTTTGGGATTATTTTGCTGACAATCGGGGTTTTGAGTCCGCTGGTTTCAGGGAAGGTTCAAATTCCACCGCTGTCGGAGTTTGTCAATTTTAAAATGATTGCCGCCGTATTAATCGGCATCCTTGTCGCCTGGCTGGCAGGACGCGGCGTACCGCTGATGAGTGAACAACCTGTTTTGGTAACAGGTCTTTTGATTGGTACGGTTATCGGTGTAGCATTTATGGGCGGCATTCCGGTCGGTCCGCTGATTGCCGCAGGATTATTATCGTTTATTGCAGGAAAAGTTTAACACGCTCGCCATAGTTCAACGGATAGAACGTATGCCTCCTAAGCGTAAAATACAGGTTCGATTCCTGTTGGCGAGGCCATAAAATACAAAGAGGTCGTCTGAAAATTTTCAGACGACCTCTTTGTATTTTCTATGAACGGGAATCGTAAATCGTTCTGTCGGACTGCATCAAGATTCTTGTGCCGGCAGCATCTGCTTTTGAGGATGTTGGGTGTGCAGTGTCGTCAGCTTCTTCGTCAAGATATTCAAAATCACGCCGTAGGCCGGCAGGAAGAAGAGGGTGCAGATGGTGAGTTTGAACAGATAATCGACAAAAGCGATGCCCTGCCAGTTTGCCGCCATAAATTCATCGCTGCTGGCGTAAAAGGCAATGGCGAAAAATACCAATGTATCCAGGGCGTTGCCGATGACGGTTGATGCGGTTGGGGCGATCCACCACGCTTTCAGACAACGTAATTTGTTGAACACAAAAATATCAAGGATTTGTCCGAGTGCGTAAGCGGCAAAGCTGGCTAAGGCGATGCGTCCGACAAAGGTGTTGAATTCGGACAGCG
>CAUSKT010000039.1:0-21765 GCA_963532335.1 uncultured Neisseria sp.
CCTGAAATACAAAGACTTTTATTTCAAAATATTCTCAAACCAAACTCAATCAACACCAAAGGTCGTCTGAAATCCCTTTCAGACGACCTTTATTAATCCAAATGCACTATTACCCGAATAACTCTCATCTTAACGCTGCAGCAAGATTTCCAATACAAACTTGCTTCCTACATAAGCGAACATTAGGCTGACAAACCCGATGATTGTCCAAACGGCTGCTTTTTTTCCCCGCCATGCCGTCATACTGTGCTTAAGCAGCAACGAACCATAAATTATCCATGAGAGGATGCCGAATACGGTTTTATGGGTAAATGTAACAGGTTTACCAAATACAGCCTCTGCAAAAAATGTCCCGCTGACAACCGAATAGGTTAATAAGATAAAACCTACCCACATCCCCTGGAACATGAGCTTTTCCAAACTCAGTAAAGACGGCAGAAAACCGGACAAACTGGAAACACGTCGCCTATGCAGGTTGCGGTTGAGCAGCAAAATCAAAACGGCAAACAAGGTCACAATGCCGAATAAACCGTATGCCAGCAGCGATGTACCAATGTGCGACATAAACGGCAAATCATTGATTTGATAACCGACATATTTTCCTGGAAACAGCGCGCCCAATAATAAGGTAAACGCTGCGCACGGATACAAAAGCAGCTGCAATCCGCGCAGACGATAGAAAAAACTACCAACAAAATACACCAGTAGCATCAACCATACAATCAAACTGATGGAATACCCAAAGCCCATAATCAAAATCTTGTCTTGAATGACAGGCATAAGCAATACGGCACCGTGCATGGTCAGTGCAGCACCCAAAACAGCCAACTCGGCTTTTAGAGGATAATCTTTAATCTCTCGGGTCTTGTGGTTGAACCAAACGAATATACCCAATCCGGCATACACCAGTATCAGGCAAATCAGGATAGTCGGCATAACAAACTTTCTTGGCGCGCATACATAACCGCACGCGATAGTGTAAAATAATCTCAATTTTATTTTAGCAAAGAATGCCCCGAACAGGGCAGCTATTATCATTACCAAGGACAAGCATGTTAGACAACTTAACCAACCGCTTTAATAAAGTTTTCAAAAATATCCGCGGTCAAGCAAAACTGACAGAAGACAACATCAAAGAGGCGCTGCGGGAAGTCCGCCTTGCCCTGCTCGAAGCGGACGTTGCCCTGCCCGTCGTAAAAGAATTTGTCAACAACGTCAAAGAAAAAGCCCTCGGACAGGAAGTTGCCGGCAGCCTGACCCCTGATCAAGCCTTTATCGGTGTCGTCAACCAAGCCCTGATCGAATTGATGGGTAAGGAAAATTCCTCTTTGGACTTGGCAGCTGTGCCTCCTGCTGTCGTTTTAATGGCGGGCCTGCAAGGTGCGGGTAAAACCACCACCGTCGGCAAACTCGCCCGCCTGTTGAAAAACGAACAGAAGAAAAAAGTCTTGGTCGTTTCAGCCGACGTGTACCGCCCTGCCGCTATCGAACAGTTGCGCCTTTTGGCTGAGCAAGTCGGCATTGACTTCTTCCCTTCCGACTCCAATCAGAGACCTGTCGAAATTGCCACTGCTGCGATTGATTATGCAAAAAAACACTTTTACGACGTCTTGATGGTCGATACCGCCGGACGTTTGGCGATTGACGAAGAGATGATGAATGAAATCAAAGCGCTGCACGCAGCCGTCAATCCTGTAGAAACCTTATTCGTCGTTGATGCCATGTTGGGTCAAGACGCTGTAAACACCGCACAAGCATTTAACGAAGCCTTGCCGTTGACTGGCGTCATTCTGACTAAAATGGATGGCGATTCGCGCGGTGGGGCGGCATTGTCTGTACGCCACGTTACCGGAAAACCCATCAAATTTATCGGTATCGGTGAAAAAATCACAGGACTCGAACCCTTCTACCCAGACCGTATCGCCAGCCGTATCCTCGGCATGGGCGACGTATTAAGTCTGATTGAAGATGTCCAAAAAGGCATAGACGAAGAAGCCGCCGCCAAAATGGCGAAAAAGCTGCAAAAAGGCAAAGGCTTCGACCTCAATGACTTTAAAGAACAAATCCAGCAAATGCGCAATATGGGCGGGCTGGAAAGCCTGATGTCAAAAATGCCGGGCGAACTGGGTCAGATTTCCAAACAAATTCCCGAAGGCACGGCAGAAAAAGCCATGGGTAAAGTCGAAGCCATCATCAACTCCATGACGCCCAAAGAACGCGCCAACCCAGCCCTACTCAAAGCCAGCCGCAAACGCCGCATTGCCGCAGGCGCCGGCACCAGCGTGGAGGAAGTCAACAAAATGCTCAAACAGTTCGAACAATCACAACAAGTCATGAAAATGTTTAGCGGAAAAGGACTGGGCAAACTGATGCGTATGGCAAAAGGCATGAAGGGCATGAAAGGAATGTTCCCTGGAATGTAATAAACAGAAAATAGTAAGAGAGGTCGTCTGAAAACTGAAATTGGGTTTTCAGACGACCTCTCTTTATGCACAGGAATAAGGAGTTATAGTGGATTAAATTTAAATCAGGACAAGGCGACGAAGCCGCAGACAGTACAGATAGTACGGCAAGGCGAGGCAACGCCGTACTGGTTTAAATTTAATCCACTATAAGTCTTTTATTCGAGATTCATGTCCAGTCGAGCAAACCCGCCAGACAAAACAAAAAACCCGCAGCATAGCTGCGGGTTTGATACCTATTTAACACTAAACCGGTATTACCATTCGTAGTTCACACCTACGTTGTAAGATGCAGAGCCGCCTGAAGAGGTGCCCACTGCAAGACCGGCTTTAGCTGCAAAGTTTTCATTGAAGCGGTAGCCTGCACCCACTGCAACTGCGGTGTCAGATTTGAAACCACCCAAAGCAGCGGTAACGTTGAACTTACCAACGCTGTAAGGTTGGAACAGACCGCTGAGGGCCGCTTGTGCTGCCAGACCTTGGCGGGTCTCTTTGCGCAGATTAGCTACGTTTTTATCCAAGCTGTCGATACGCGCTGAGTTTTTAGAAATGCCGGCAGCGTGTTGGTTGCTTGCTGTTTGCAGTGTCGCAATATCGGCTTTGTTAGCGGCAACTTGTGCTGCATTGGCTTTAACGGCATCTTGAGCTTGAGCAGCAGCAGTTTGCGCCGCACTTGCTACATTATTGGCAGCATCAGCGGATGTTTGTGCAGCTTTGGCATAGCCTTCAGCAGTTTGAGCAGATTTTTGGGCAGCTTCAACAGAACCTTGTACTGCTTGAACTGATTCTTTAGCTTTAACCGCCGCATCTTTAGCAGTCGCGATATCAGCTTTATCAGCTTTTTTGTCAATTGCTGCTTTGTTGGCATCAATTTCTTTACGATTGTCTTCTACAGCTTCTGCCGCAAGCTGCAAGCCCTTCGCCAAGTCAACGATGCCTTGTTTATTGGCATCAATATCTTTACGGTTGGCTTCCAAAGCCTCGGTCGCTTTCAGACCTGCTTGTGCCAAGTCAACGATGTCTTTATCGTGACGAGTGATGGCTGCGCTAGTTGCGTCGCTCAGGGCAGTTACTTCGTCACCGATATCGTTAACTTTTTTACCCATGTCGGCAGTGTATTTTGCCAATTCTTCGAAGTCAGCTTTATCGGCTTTAGTTTCGATGGCTGCTTTATTGGCATCAATATCTTTACGGTTGGCTTCCAAAGCCTCAGTTGCTTTCAGACCTGCTTGTGCCAAGTCAACGATGTCTTTATCGTGACGAGTGATAGCTGCGCTAGTTGCGTCGCTCAGGGCAGTTACTTCGTCACCGATATCGTTAACTTTTTTACCCATGTCGGCAGTGTATTTTGCCAATTCTTCGAAGTCAGCTTTATCGGCTTTAGTTTCGATTGCTGCTTCGTTCGCTTTTAAAGCTGCACCAGTAGCCAAATCCGCTTTTTTCAAAGCATCGATATCTTCATCAAGACTGGCAATCGCATTGTTGAAACCTTCATTGGCCTCTCCTTGCTCTGCCAATAGTGCTTTATTGGCATCGATGTCTTTGCGGTTAGCTTCCAATTTAGCTTTATGAGCTTCTAAAGCTTCAGCAGTAGTCGAATCTGCTTTTTTCAAAGCATCGATATCTTCATCAAGACTGGCAATCGCATTGTTGAAACCTTCATTGGCCTCTCCTTGCTCTGCCAATAGTGCTTTATTGGCATTGATGTCTTCTTCAAGAGCAGCGATTGCCTTCTTGGTTGAATCACCCAACTCAGTTACTACGTCGCCAATATCGTTAACTTTATTGCCTAGATCGCCAGTGTATTTCACCAATCCTTCGAAATCTTTTTTAATATCTGCTTCAGTTGCGCCCGCTGCGCTGCTTACTACAGCTGCTGCAACAGCCATACTCAATAGTTTTACGTTAAATTTTTTCATGTTTTTTACCTTTGTGGTGGGTGTAAGGACGTTATTCAAGCTTCTTTTTTCCCCGTAAACTAAAAAGGGACACCGCAAGGTCTTAACGGCGATAGTTACTTGAAGAAAGTTTCACCCACAATTGTAAAAAAATGAAATTTAAATGCAAGTATTTAGCATAGATTTTTCACATATTATGGAAATATGTTGTACATATACATCATTCGCATAAGATCTAAGAAGCACAAAAAATCATGTAAATAACCTTACTTATTTCGAATGATGAGAGGACGTCGCTTATAAAGCGTCATATTCCAACTAAGCATTCTGCAATTGAGTTCCAAATTCACTGATTTTTTAGAGCATAAAAACAAAAAAGACTGCATAAAGCAGTCTTTTTTATCACAAAGCGGCGATTAGCGTTTGAACAGGTTGCCGAATTTGTTGTTGAATTTATCCACGCGACCGGTAGTGTCGACGATTTTTTGAGTACCGGTGTAGAACGGATGGCACAAAGAGCAAACCTCGATGTTGAAGCTTTCTTTTTCCAGAGCGGATTTGGTGACGAATTTGTTACCGCAAGAGCAGGTAACATTGATTTCGTGGTAATTAGGATGGATATCTTGTTTCATGTTGTTTCCTTTCGATTAAGCGGGCATAGGGGATGTACCTATGCTTCAAACAAGCTGGCGATTATTGATAATTTTTGTTTGTTTGTCAAGAAGATATTGTCTTTACGCCGGATAAGGCCCTGAAAAAATCGTTATTTATCGGCACGATACGCGAATTTACTGAGAAAACATTATGGTCAGCAGGTATCCGCCTGAGCAATATT
The DNA here is from genome assembly GCA_963532335.1 of uncultured Neisseria sp. GTDB lineage: Bacteria > Pseudomonadota > Gammaproteobacteria > Burkholderiales > Neisseriaceae > Neisseria. The sequence goes on from CAUSKT010000039.1 coordinate 5,196, forward strand.
TGTTGTAAATAAGGTTTCTTTTAACGCTCCCAACTATTAAGCTGCAGATTTAAGATGGTGGATTGGCTTGAAGCAGTGACCTTGTACTCGCCAAGCTTCTACCATTCTAGCGAATAATTTACAAATGACATTATACTTTTTATTATTGTTGTTTAGATTATAAACATACCGAAATTTACTATTTTTCATAAACTTCATCTTGCAGGTCGGGTCTCATGCAAACCTGCCCTTAAAATGGAAAGTTGGATAATGAGTATTAAAACAAAAACCTGTTCTTGGTTGCTACGCGGACTGGGCGGAATGTTGCCCCAGTCTTATATGAGGGTTATAGGACCACCTTCTAAAAAAATCAGAGCTTTCCTTGCATCGAGAATTTCTTCGCATATCGGTAGAAACGTCAATATTGACAAAGGCGCTTATGTCATGCCGGATACGGTAATCGGTGATAACTCGGGGGTCGGTGTCAATTGCGAAATATGCTACGGTCTGACGATAGGAAATAATGTCATGATGGGGCCGGAATGTTTGTTTTATTCTAATAATCACAAGTTTAATCGTGAGACTTTGAAATATGAGGGCTATACGGAAGTCAATCCGATTGTGATTGAGGATGATGTGTGGATCGGAAGGCGCGCGATTATTATGGGCGGAGTACGGGTAGGCAAAGGAGCGGTCATCGGCGCAGGGGCTGTGGTAACTAAAGATGTGCCACCGTACTGCGTCGCCGCGGGGAATCCTGCGGTCATCAAGAAAAACCTATTAGAAGATTAAAGTACACACATCACGGTTTCCAATCAAATATAGTGGATTAAATTTAAACCAGTACGGCGTTGCCTCGCCTTGCCGTACTATCTGTACTGTCTGCGGCTTCGTCGCCTTGTCCTGATTTAAATTTAATCCACTATATATAAAGGTCGTCTAAAAATGTTTTCAGACGACCTTTTTTCGTATCAAAGCAAATTAGCCGCGCCGCCAAGTCGTACCGCCGGCGTTGTCTTCTAGAATGATTTTGTGTTCGTTCAGAAGGTCGCGGATGCGGTCGGACTCTGCCCAGTTTTTATCGGCGCGAGCCTGTTTCCGCTGGGCGATTAAATCTTCGATTTCTTCGTTGGAGAGGCCATCTGAAACCGCGCCGCCTTGCAGGAACTCGGTCGGATCGCGTTGCAGCAGGCCGATGATGCCGCCCAAGGCTTTCAGGCAGCCGGCGAGGTGCGCGTCGTTGGTTTTGTTCACTTCGCCTGCCAGTTCGAATAACACGGCAATGGCTTCAACTGTACCGAAATCGTCGTTCATGGCAACGTAGAAGCGGCGGGTGTAGTCGTTGGTGTTTTCGGACAATTCGAACTCGGCCGCAGGGGTGTTTTTCAAGGTGGTGTACAGGCGTGTCAGTGCGCCTTTTGCGTCGTCTAAATGCGCGTCGGAGTAGTTCAGCGGGCTGCGGTAGTGGGCGCGCAGGATGAAGAAGCGCACGACTTCCGGGTCGTATTGTTTCAACACTTCGCGGATGGTGAAGAAGTTGCCCAGCGATTTGGACATTTTTTCGCCGTCCACACGGATGAAGCCGTTGTGCAGCCAGTATTTGACGTGGCTGGCAATACTTTGCCCGTGGTGGGTTTGCGCGTGGTCATGGCCGCAGGTATGCCCCGTCGCGCCGACGCTTTGGGCAATTTCGTTTTCATGGTGCGGGAACTGCAAATCCGCGCCGCCGCCATGGATGTCAAAGGTATCGCCGAACAGGTTTTCACTCATGGCAGAGCATTCGATGTGCCAACCCGGACGACCGTTACCCCACGGGCTTTCCCATGCCGGCTCGCCTGCTTTCGCCGCTTTCCATAAGACAAAATCAAGCGGATCGCGTTTGAAACCGTCCACTTCCACACGCTCGCCCGCACGCAGGTCGTCCAACGATTTACCTGATAATTGTCCGTAAGCGGCAAACTCGCGCACGGCGTAATAAACGTCGCCGTTTGCGGCAGGGTATGCCTTGCCGTTTTGAATCAGGGTCTCAATCATGGCAATCATTTGCGGGATATTTTCCGTCGCCTTCGGCTCGATGTCGGGACGCAACACGCCCAAAGCATCGGCATCTTCATGCATAGCCTGAATGAAACGCGCGGTCAGTTCGCCGATAGTCTCGCCGTTTTCAGCCGCACGGGCAATGATTTTGTCGTCGATGTCGGTGATGTTGCGTACATAAGTAAGCGGATAGCCGCACTCGCGCAACCAGCGGGCAATCATGTCGAATACAACCATCACACGGGCATGGCCTAAATGGCAGTAGTCGTAAACGGTCATGCCGCAAACGTACATACGCACGTTTTTAGGGTCGATGGGGGTGAAAGGTTCTTTTTGGCGGGTAAGGGTGTTGTAGATGGTGGTCATGTTTTTTAAATCTTGTATAAACAGGGGTAAATTATTTGGATTTTTTGTGCAAGCAGAATTCAAATACGTTTCGTTCTGGGCCATTATTAGTTGCATGTGCTTTTTTAACTATATAAGGCTGATGATCATCTAATGTAAATTCACCAATGTATCGGACATGAGCATTTAGTGTGTCATTGGCAAAGACACGGATGGCTTTTCCTGTCTGTTTATGATCCAAGAGAGCTTTATTCCCATTTATCATACGCTGATCACCACGTTGCCCTTCACCACAATAAAATAGGGTAGTTCCCTTCTCATCCCAGCGATCATAATAGCCGTGGTTTTCGCCTTTTTCTGGGTGAGTAAAAAGGAAGATATTGGGTGTTTTTGCCGAAGCAGCAATACCACTTTGTCTATTGCCGCCATATTGGTCATGCAATTCTGAACGTTTAATAATATCGTTTTCTTGTAAAGAGAAAGAATTGGAAGACATCTAGCTCTCCATTGATTAAAAAGGCTGCCTGAAAATATTGGTTGCGATAACTACTTTTCTACTTTTACTATTTCAGACGCAGTCTCACCATTTTGAGTTATGCATGAGATAGGAACGAATCAAAAATTAATCCATTTGAAAGTATGGTTTGCTCGATTGGCTGTACCCAATCGACTAAATGTTTGTTTTTCAAATATTGATGTTGATTTATCCATATTTGTAGCTGTGGATAAACCGATGAGTTATCAAAAATAAAACTTTCGTCGGCAAATGGTAATGCAGTATAAAGGTTTTGCAGGCTTGTATAGTAGCGTTTGAGAATTAATTCAGGGGCTATCCAATGCCCGCCGCTTGCGACACGCTCTTGCATGCGTCGAATATTTAATTCGGGCGTAGCAAGACCGATATAATTGAGTATGACATAAAATCCAGCGGCATTAGCTGTTTGAATGCGGGTAAGGGCGGATTTGCCGGATAAGGTCGATTCCATGGAAAAAGAAATTTGATTATCTAACGCTTGACGGAATAAGCGCAATGCAGTTTTTCCCGCTTCCATATCAGCTAAGCGAGGCATTTCAGGGTTAATTTCTGCTGCGATATGGTCAGAATCAATCACTAACGAGACACGATCTTGATTGAATTGGCGCAGGGTAGATTTGCCCGAACCGTTAGCACCACAGTAAAAAATCGCTTTAGGCCGGTTGTTTAACATGGCCTACTGTTCTTTGATTACCGGAAGGATGATATTCGATCAGATTGCCTTCATTATCGACTACCGTGATTACGGCGTATTTTCGTTTTTCTGCTAGCCATGCCTGATACAAAATTTTAAGCATAGCTTGTTTTTTCGCCAATTCGACACGTTGTTTATCAGAAATCATGGTCTTCCTTGCTTTTTGTTCCTGTATTCGAACAGCCCTATATTACATTAAACAGGTCGTCTGAAAACTTTTTATTTCCTTACTCGGGCTTAAACACACCTGTATCCGTTTTAGGCTGTTGCTCGGCAATCTCAACATTTGCCGCTGCCTGTTCCGCATCGGCTTTTTCAGCTTCGATGCGTTTTTTCTCAGTCAGATATTGGTTGATTTGGTGTACCAACTCCTGCGTGCCTTGGTGGGTCAGTGCGCTGATTTGGAAGAGGCGCGGGGTTTCCATGTCGAATTGGAAGCGGTCATCTGGTTTGGGGTAATCCCAGCCGATGGCTTCGAGGAAGGCGGCGGTGCGCGTTTGGGCTTCTTCTTCATCGAGCATGTCGAGTTTGTTCAGCACCAGCCAGCGCGGTTTGCCGTAGAGTTCTTCGTCGTATTTGCGCAATTCGTTGATGATGGCGAGGGCTTCTTCGGCGGGGTTGACGGTTTCGTCGAAGGGCGCTAAATCGACGACGTGCAGCAGCAGGCCGGTGCGTGATAAGTGTTTGAGGAAGCGGTGGCCGAGGCCTGCGCCTTCAGCCGCGCCTTCAATCAGGCCGGGGATGTCGGCCATGACGAAGCTGTGGTTTTCGTCGATGCGCACGACGCCCAAGTTCGGATGCAGGGTGGTGAAGGGGTAGTTGGCGATTTTGGGGCGTGCGGCGGATACGGCGGTAATCAGGGTGGATTTGCCGGCGTTGGGCATGCCCAATAAGCCGACATCGGCGAGGACTTTGAGCTCGAGTTGCAGAGAACGGGTTTCGCCTTCTTCTCCGGGCGTGGATTGTTTAGGGGCGCGGTTGACAGACGATTTGAAGTGGATGTTGCCCAAGCCGCCTTTGCCGCCTTTGGCGAGACAGACGCGCTGGCCGTGATAAGTGAGGTCGGCGACGATTTCGTCGGTGTCGAGGTCGCGGATAAGGGTACCGACGGGCATTTTGAGGACGATGTCGTCCGCACCTGCGCCGTAGCGGTCGGAGCCGTGGCCTTTTTCGCCGTTTTTGGCTTGGTAGCGTTTGACGAAGCGGTATTCGACGAGGGTATTGGTGTTTTCGTCGGCTTCTGCCCAGACGCTGCCGCCTTTGCCGCCGTCACCGCCGTCGGGACCGCCGCGCGGTACGAATTTTTCGCGGCGGAAACTGGTTGCGCCATTACCGCCTTTGCCTGCGGCGACTTCGATTTTTGCTTCGTCGATGAATTTCATGGTGTTCTCTTGTATTTTGGGTTTCAGACGACCTTTTGTGTCGTAGGTCGTCTGAAAAAATGGGAATGGGGGATATTATAAGGGATATGGGGGATGTGCGCCCGTTTCTCTGTCCCACTTGGTTTTTTGCCTGATGTTTTGTGAAAACAGCCGTCCTGAAATCGCGGTTTCGGACGGCTGTTTGCTTTTTGGGATTATTTGGCAGTTTTTTGTTCTTCGCGTACTCTGTCTGCAAGCAGGTCTATGGTTTTCATACCTGATTCCCAGTCGGCGAATTCGACTTTGTATTTGCCGCCGACAATGACGGTGGGCGTGCCGTCGATTTTGTAGGTATTGGTCAGCTCTGCCATTTTGTCTGCGCGGGTTTGGCTTTCGGGGGATTCGTAGGCGGCGAGGACTTTTTTGCCGTCAAAAGCGGTTTGCTCGGCCAACCATTTTTTGAGGGTTTCAGGGTCTTGCAGTTTGACTTTCTGATTAACCATAGCATCAAAGATATGGCTGTTTGCAATGTCTTTGGTGTCTGCGACCGCCATATCGACGGCGGCAGCAAGGCGCGCCAACGGTTTCATCTCATCGCCCCAAACAACGTGTTCAGTACGAAGGTAGGTGTCGTCTTTGAAGGTTTTGGCATGTTTGCTCAAAACGGGTTCGAGGTGGGCACAGTGCGGACAGAAGTAGCCGAAAAATTCGAGGACTTCGACTTTACCTGCCTGCTGTTGGGGAATAGGCGTGCTGAGAGTGGTGTAGTTAAGCCCCTCAACTAAAGCGACAGGCGCAGCGGAGGCTGCTGAAGCCGCAGGCGCACTGTCGGCGGGGACGCTGGTTTGGGCTTTGTTGTCGCAGGCGGTCAGCGCCAGTAGGGCGGCAGCGAGGGTAAGGGTTTTCAGTTTCATGTTTACTCCGTGATTTTCAGTCTAATATGGGATTCTATTGTATTTTTACAGTTTGATATATGGTTTGATGCGAAAAAGACGGTTTCATATGAAGAAAGGATGGTTTCAGACGACCTTTGAAAAATAGGGATTTAGTGCAAATTTACCGTCTGCAGGTACTGACTTTCAGTATTTTTAAACTGAGAATCTTGATCAAAAGTATCAAACTGCGAATAGTTTGAAGAGGTCGGCGAATTCAGATTTGAAGTGCAATACTTGCCGCATACTGCCTTTTTTCTGTTATGGAAAGTTGCACTTCAAATTCGAATCCAAGGTCGTCTGAAAATCCGTCCATGCATTGCTACTATTTGTAAGATGCAACAGGTTTGCACTTTTATGACAACAATTCAATTCCACGAAACAATTGAATAAAGAAAATATCAATACAATTTACCTTATAAAAAAGCCTGAACATATTTTCGATGTTCAGGCTTTTGATATTTGGCTCCCCGACCTGGGCTCGAACCAGGGACCTGCGGATTAACAGTCCGTCGCTCTACCGACTGAGCTATCGGGGAATTAGAAGGGGAATTATATCTTAAAAAAACAAGAAGTCAAGAATTAATCCCCTATTATCATTAATGATATGATTTATATGCGGTTTTATAAAATTTCTGCAATATGTTTAGCAGCACGTTTAGCATCCAGCAAGATCAAACCCAGCTTACCGCTTTCCTTCGCCATCAGTGCCAATACTGCATTATCACCTGCTTGACTCAACAGAATATAACCTGTTTTACCTTTAACCATCACTTGATCCAACTCACCACATGCCAGCTCATGCACTGAACGGTTGCCCAATGCCAACAATGTTGCAGACATAGCACCAACTCTGTCCGCATTCAAATGTGATGGAAGCATTGTAGCAATTGGCAAACCATCAGTCGATATTACAGCTGAAGCTGTAATATCAGGAGAAGTATTATTTAAATCACTCAACACAGAGATTAATAATTGTTGCATATTTATTCCATTCTCAAATTATAACTTTAGTTATATAGTTTGCTGGCGGCTACCATATCTGTGGTACAACACTTTAACCAGTGTCACAAACGCCTCTTTATTTAATTCAGGCATACCACCTATAACTAGAATCAGCTTAGTTTCCCCAATATACAATGGGAAAAATGTTAACTCGCTCTGACCAGAAGGATCACAAATCCCCCACGCACTATTATTGATATGCAAATTGTTACGAATCAGCAGACGATGACCATCTTCCATCTTAGCCACCTCGCTTGCCAACAGGCCCAACTCTTCGGCAGCTTCATGATGAAAATTAGCATTGGCAAAATACAGGCCATTCTCATCAGCCAGCAAAGCTTTACCTGAATTAGACAACTGCTCTAACAATTCCGGTAACTGCTCGTCTGTCAAATGAATATCTTCGTTACTAATATTTTCATCACCATATAAAAACTCTAAACGTTGCAAACGGTACAACAAGTTTAAAGCCGTATTGATATCACTGGTATCAGCCCAAGCTAGAATTTTTTCGCTACTAATGACCTCTGACGGGTTTGCACGCAATAAGCTATATAGCAATGTTCTACTTGCGCTTGGTGTATCGCTGGTTACTGCATAATAAGCACCAGCAGGTGTAATTCTGGGATATAAATTTGATTGCAAAGAAAGTGTTGATTCCATTTTATACCTCTAAACCCGGATCAATTGAGAACAACATTGCGCTAACCAATTGTTTGACATCATCTTCTCTACGAGCATCAATCTCAAAAACCGGTACATTAAAATTATTTTGTGCTAAATATTTCTGATATACATCAACGCTTGGCAATGAACGAATATCCATTTTAGTAACGCCTACTACTAATGGCGCTGTTTTCAATAATTCTCGGAATGCTTCCAAGAAGAATTGCAAATCCTTCAATGGGTTTGTTCGTGTATTATCCAAAAGCAATACCAATCCCATACTACCCTGGCTTAGAATTTCCCACATAAAGTTAAAACGTTCTTGCCCCGGTGTACCATATAAATGGACTTTGACTTCTTCATCCAAATGGATCACACCATAATCCATTGCTACGGTGGTATACCCCTTACGAACCAGCGTCATATCTGATGCAGATGCATCTGTCTGTACAGGCGGCTCATCTGATAACGCAGAAATTGCTGTTGTTTTACCTACTCCAACCGGACCGGTAAAGATAATTTTATTTTCTTTCATTACATGTCCTTTTTAGCGTTTTCCCAATAATTTACGCATTAAGCGCTGTAACAAACCGCGTGGCTGCTCTTGCGAAGGACCTGCCACTTTTTCCGCATCCTTAACCATCTGACTATCAGGCACGTCACTATTAACACTAACATGTTCAGAAATATTGGCATGCTGATTAGCTTGATTCGGAGCATATTCGCTATCCGTTGCCAAAAAGCCTGTTACAGAGGTTGCCGCCAAATAATTCAAGATATCCGGCATTTCCAAAGGCATAACTTTATAGAGGATATTTAAGTTGACTGATGTTTTAGTTAAAAACGCAGATAACCTCATAGACTCTGGAACCGGAGCAAGCCTGGTCAAATTAGGCCAACGCTTTAAAGTGAAAATCGTTTGAGGAGTCATCGGATAAATCAATCTTCCCTGAGCAGTCCAAATTGCCATCTGCCACAAACAAGACATAATCGTTACTTTGGCTTTTTCTTTCCACTGGGGATTATCCGGCACGACTTTGCATACAACAGATAAATTGTCATTCTTACAAAGCCCTTCTAACTCATGGGCGTTGACTGTCAGCAATACCCTTTGAATACTTGGGAAAACAATTAATACCGGTTTACCCTCATGTAAAACGGCAATATCCTGATGACCTTGACTGGCAAACTTCAAGGCACCAAGCAATCCTTTATTCGGATTAAAGCGACGAATAGTAGCCTTTCTACTTTCGTTACCGTTTTGCGTTCCTTCTTGTACTTCTGCCTTTTGAGCCGAAGCATCAAAAATATTCCCGCCCTGCGCCAAACTTCTTAAAATCGGGAATAAGGTATCGAATTTAACCGGCTTAGCCAAATACGGCGTTGTAACAGATGGCTCTTGCGAACAAAACATCGCAACAGGAATATCAGGGTATTTGATTTTGAGCGTTTTCCAAGTTTCAATGCCCTCAGCAGTATCAGTATCTACCAATACTAAATCTGGTATTTCATCTGAATCTGAGTCAAGAATCTGATAGTTCGTCGTATTGTGCATTTTAAAGGCCATACGGAAAACGGCTTCTTGCTGCTCGCTCATATCGCGCAGCATAATCCGTATGGTTTTGATTTTAGGTAACAGATTATCCATCATGGTACTCTCTAATTATTTTATTTTTTTGAATGTTGATTTACATGTTGCAGCAAACGGCTCATTGCCAATACCACTTCTTCCGGAAGGCTGACAACGCGTTCACGCAATAAGCGCAAGAATTGTTCCAGACGTGCCCAGTCCTCTACTCTTTCGTAAAGATCGAACAGCATCACATACAATTGAGATTCTTGCGGGTACTGTAAAACAGCTTGTTCCAAAGTACCTATGGCCAAATCCAACTGACCGTACATCAGTAAAGATTCAACTTCTTTCAGTGCTTCATCTGCAGGAGAGGCGTTGACGCTAATGATAGAAGAATCTTTTTGTACCAGTTCGCGATATTTAGCTTTCATTTGAAGAGAAGTAGGTCGGATATAACCCCTTTCCAAACCAATTTCTCTGATTTTATTTTCGTTAGGTCCTTTCTCCAAATCATCAAATACTTCATGATAACCGAGGCTATATCCCCAACCCAGCATGCGTTCTTTCACTTGGCGGCCATACTGACCCAATGAGTGGTACAACTTCCACAAGTGTTTAGCAAACTGACTGATTTCTTCATGCTGATAGTCAAGTTTTAATGCATCGATGATAAGACTTGCCGGCTTAGAAGAGCTTTGAATGGCACGGTTATATTGTTGAACAGCAGTTTCATAACCTACTTTGTCTTTCAAGATTTTGGCACTTTGTTCAGGTTTAACAAATCCGATAACGGCTCCCATTTCTTCTGGAGTAATATCGGTAAACTCTTTCTTGCCCAATACGATAGCAGCGCGTTTGGAAACGCCAGGGGCGTGATTAGTGCCTGCATTGTCATTAGTCATCGCAGGAGCGGATGCCGAAGCCTCTTCCAAATCAGGTTGTTCTCCGATTTGGCGCTCGATTTCCTGCATGCTCCATCCCAAACGGTTTTCTGCCAATACGCGTAATGGCAAATGCGTCTGATCGGACATCAAGCCGGCTTTAACGTACTCAGCCAGACTTTCTTCAGACAAAACGGAGCCATGACGCTCCAAGGCATCTGTCAGCATATCGATATTGCCAACGCGCAGACTCAACCCGACAAGCTCATGTACTAGTTTTTCAGGAGCCCCATCGTTTAGGCCATTCAAATAGCCCGCCAAAGATTCGGCAGCCTTACTCTCATAACCAAATTGCTTATATACTTGATATTCCGTCAGCGGGTCGACTTCTTGTGCAGACACAGACGTAGTTGAACCGGCAGAACTACTGCCTCCCCATTCCCAATCTTGTTGATCCGGATCGGAAACGGATTGATTGACCTGATCAACCCAATCTGGACTTCCCCCTTCAATACTTTCTTGATTTGGGTGATGGTTTTTTTTGGATGATGCTTTAGCTGCTTTTGTCGTCTTTTTAGTTTTAGCTGTGCCGTTCTGTTTATAAAAAATAAACAGCAGCACCATAAACAAAAGCACTAGCAATATGATTAAAAGTGGATTTTTCAAGAACACCTCCCGATACTGTGGTGCGGCAAATAAAACTACATATATTCGATGTCCGGCATTTATGGAAACAGCCGAATCATCTATTCCCCAATTGAATTATGATAACATGATTCAACCAATAATTACATTAAAAACCATTTGTCAGACACTCCCACTATCGGATTTACAACTCAAACACGCCGATGGATTCGACATGAGAAGTTTGTGCAAACATATTCATAATGCCTGCAGATTTGAAGTTGTAACCCTTATTTACCAATACTTCCGCGTCGCGTGCAAAGGTTGAAGGATTACATGAAACATATACGATTTTTTTCGGCAGGTATGGCGTATGTAGCGATTTGACAACAGCATAAGCACCACTCCTGGGTGGATCGAGCAGCATTTTGTCGAATACCCCCCATGAGGCTACCGTCTGCTCATCTGTCTCAAACAAATCTGCCACCTCAAACGACACATATTTTACACAACTGTTTCGAAGAGCGTTTTGCTTGGCACGCAAAACAAGGGAATCCAATCCTTCAATACCCGTTACTGACGCACCGCTCTTTGCCATAGGAAGGCTGAAATTGCCCAACCCGCAAAACAAATCTGCCACCCTGTCATTAGGCTGTATATCCAACAAGCGCAAAGCCCTGCTGATCATTACGGCATTCAAGTCCGCATTAATCTGCGTAAAATCACCCGGCTGATAAGGCATCTCTATCGAAAATTCAGGCAAACCGTATTTCAATTCGGGCAAATCTTTAGGGTAAAGTGCAGTTGACGGCTCGCGCCCATATTGAAACCAAACCTGCCAAACTTGCCAAACTTGCTTTACCCCACCTGATATCTTATCAAACCATGTCTCAATTTGCTTCAAAGAGTAGCCAGACGGTTTTTTTATGAAACAAATGTTCAAAACAACCAATGCACGGCTATTAAAAAATTCTACAAATCGGACTGCCGCCCCGCCATCAGACAGTGTTTGCAACAACAATTTCACCATAGGTAAAACATCTGAAATATGTTTAGGCAACACCTGACATGTTTCAATATCGACCACTTCATTCGTTTTTTTCGCCTGAAAACCCATTTTCAGACGACCCTTCTTATCGACTGAGACACTCAACCGCGCCCTATCCCGATAATGCCAAGCCGAACCATAAATAGGCGGAAGAATCTGTTCCGGTTTGACTCTGCCGATACGCTCGAGCTGTTCTTCCAAAATACGTTGTTTCAATGCAACTTGAGCGGTTGGAGACACATGTTGCAACGAGCAACCGCCACATGTCTCATAATAACCACACGCAGGCCGGACTCGTTCAACCGACTCTTTTAATACTTCTACTGTCTCTGCTTCGCTGAACTGTTTCTTCTCCCTCAGCACCCGAAACGACACTTTCTCAGTAGGCAGCGCACCTTTAATAAAGACAGTTTTGCCATGTACTCTGGCAACGCCGCGACCCTCATAATCCAAAGAAAAAACATCAGCCACGCCGTCAAAACATTTCGTATCAGCCATCACTTATCCACTCGACACCCGGTTTATCTTTTCAGACGACTCCAATCCATACCTGCCACTCAAACCGGCAAGCAACCGAAAGGGCATATTTTCGCACAAAAAAATACAGATTCAGGTATGATTTCCCAAAATCTTCTTTTCATTTATTACAAGTATTACGACACATGAAAAAAACTATTTTCGGACTGACCGCTGCCTTCTTCGTTACCGCCGCCTCAGCCAACACACCCATCCCGGACGTCTCTCCCGTTTCCGAAGGTCAGCACGTCGTCATCAATATTCCGCAACAACGCTTATTCTTATATACAGACGGCAAACTGACCAAAATCTATCCTGTCGCCGTCGGCAAGGCCATGACCCAAACCACATTGGGCGAACACAAAATCGGCGCAAAAGCCTTCAATCCGACTTGGCACATCCCTAAATCCATCCAAAAAGAACGTGGTGACGGCGTCAAAAGCGTACCAGCAGGCCCTAACAATCCGCTCGGTCCTGTTTTTGTCCGTCTCGGTGATCCCAAACTCGGTTTAGGCATTCATGGCACTAATGCCCCTGCCAGCGTACCGGGCGTCCGCAGTCACGGCTGTGTCCGCATGAAGTCTCCGGATGCACTGGAATTTGCTAAAACAATCGCCTCCGGCGCTCCCGCCTCCGTCATCTACCAAATGGCCAGCCTCAACGAAGATGCCAACCAAAACCTTTGGCTGGCTGCATACCAAGACCCATACGGCAAAAAAAATCTGGATACTGCCGTCTTGAAGAAAAGTATTGCCGCTTGGGCAAAAGCGCACGGTAAAACCATTAATCCGGCTAAAGTAGACGCTATTTTAAAAAACCGCACCGGTGCCGCCAACTGTCTGACCTGTGCCAAAGGCGTCAAACTCAAAACCCCGTTGAAATCACTCGCCTGGACGAGCGGCTCCAGCGCTTTCAGCAAACCTAAAATTGCGCCTAAGCCTGCTCCGGTCAAAGATGTGGTTCTGCCTAAAGGTACTGAAATCGAAGTCGAAGCTGACGATACACCCGCTTCCGCACCAAACCAAAGCGTTCGTCCTGAAGCAAATCCGGCAAAACTGTACAACGCCCCCGCCAGCACGCCGAGCTATCCGAAATATGACATCCCAGAAGGCAGCGAGCCGACAGGAGTGTTGTTCTAAAAGCAAAGGAATTTTCCAAATGCAAAGGTCGTCTGAAATTCAGCTCCCTAACAATATAGGAGCCGACAAATTTCAGACGACCTTTTTCATCCAATATCGTTCACATCCTTACAATCAAACCGCCCACACTCCCTTTTTTCCCAATAACCGCTTTACCAAACTGAATGCCAACTGCTTTTCAGTATCAGGAAAAACAATCCAGCCCGATACACCGCTATTGTATAGTGGATTAACTTTAAATCAGGACAAGGCGACGAAGCCGCAGACAGTACAGATAGTACGGAACCGATTCACTTGGTGCTTCAGCACCTTAGAGAATCGTTCTCTTTGAGCTAAGGCGAGGCAACACCGTACTGGTTTACAGTTAATCCACTATAAATTAGCGGCTTTCCGCCCATCGTCAGGGCTTTAGGAAATCACCGCGTTGTTAACGCCACGCGGCGACAAACTCATTCCAATGCTGCTTGTCCTGAGCCTGTCCGGTCAGGTAATGCTTCAGCCGTTTGACTTCCACTTCATACTCATCCGCGTCCAAAGCGCCGCTCATCAGGCGGAAGCGTAGGAACATTAAATAAGTGTTTGCCGCATCGGTTTCGCAATAATCGCGGATGTCTTTCAGACGACCTGCGTGGAACGCCTCCCAAACTTTACTGCCGTCCATGCCCAGTTTGCCAGGAAAGCCGCAAAGTTTCGCCATATCGTCCAGCGGTACATTAGCACGCGGTTGGTACAGAGCGAGCAGATCCATCAGGTCGCAATGGCGGTTGTGGTAACGGCTGATGTAGTTGTTCCACTTGAAATCGCGGCTGTCGCCAAAATCGCCCTCGCCCATATCCCAATAACGCGCCGCTGCAATGCCGTGTATCAGCGCGCGGTAATGCAGGACCGGAAGGTCGAAGCCGCCGCCGTTCCAACTGACCAATTGCGGCGTATGGCTTTCGATAAGATCGAAAAACTTGGCGATCATTTCCTCTTCGCTGTCGTGCATTTCGCCTATGGTGCCGACGTGGATTTTGTCCTGCCCCCAACGCATACAGCAGGAAATGGCAACTACTTGGTGCAGGTGGTGCTGCATAAAATCAGAGCCGTTTTGGGCGCGGCGTTTCTGCTGGGCAAACAAGACCACCTCATCGTCCGGCAAAGAGGCAGGCAGGTCGTACAACAGGCGGATGCCGTTCACATCAGGCACGGTTTCAATATCGAAAGCCAAAATCGGGGTCATGGGCGACTCCTCAAATTCAATCAAAACAGATTAAAACAGACAACAGGATAACGGCATTGTGGCATGTTTCCGCATTTATTGACAGTCAAATCACACCGCTGCCCCGCCATTCCATCTGCCTGTACACCTACCCAAAACACCGTCAAAACAGTAAAATCCCCCTTTTATCCCAATCCGAAACATAAGCCATGCTCACCTTCCAACAAATCATCTTCAAACTGCAAACATTCTGGGCAGACAAAGGCTGCACCGTCATCCAACCTTTCGACATGGAAGTCGGCGCCGGTACTTCCCACCCCGCCACCTGCCTGCGCGCGCTCGGCCCCGAGCCTTGGTTCGCCGCCTACGTCCAACCCAGCCGCCGCCCCAAAGACGGCCGCTACGGCGACAACCCCAACCGCCTGCAACACTATTACCAATTCCAAGTCGCCCTCAAACCCGCCCCCGCCAATATCCAAGACCTCTATCTCGATTCCCTGCGCGAATTGGGCATCGACCCGAAAGTCCACGACATCCGCTTCGTCGAAGACGACTGGGAAAACCCCACCCTCGGCGCATGGGGCTTGGGCTGGGAAGTCTGGCTCAACGGCATGGAAGTGACCCAGTTCACCTACTTCCAACAAGTCGGCGGCATCGACTGCACCCCCGTACTCGGCGAAATCACCTACGGCATCGAACGCTTGGCGATGTACCTGCAAGGCGTGGAAAACGTCTATGACCTCGTTTGGGCAAAAACGCTCGACGGCAACACCGTCACCTACGGCGACGTGTACCACCAAAACGAAGTCGAACAATCCACCTACAACTTCGAATACAGCGATGCCGACTGGCTGCTGCGCCAGTTCAACGACTACGAAGCGCAAGCCAAACGCCTGCTCGCCGAAGAAAACGCCAGCCTCGCCCTGCCCGCCTACGAGCTAGTCCTCAAAGCCGGACACACCTTCAACCTCTTAGACGCACGCGGCGCCATTTCTGTGACCGAACGCGCCACCTACATCGGGCGCATCCGTGCGCTGAGCCGCACCGTGGCGCAGAAATACGTCGAAAGCCGCGAAGCATTGGGCTTTCCTTTAATTAAATCAAAATCCTAATAGGTGTTGATATGTTCCGCAAAACGCTTGCCGCCGCGACACTGGCCCTCGTTTTTTCTGCAACTGCTCAGGCTGCGCCTTTATCGTTTAAAGACAAAATATTGGAAGCCAAATCCTGTTCCGGCAAAAACAGTGAAGGCAAACCCCTTTGCCATCAACTTACTGTCGGCTATCCGATTACCGGTGATAAACATTTGGATGACTGGGTCAGGAAAGAAATGGGAGGCAAACTGCCTACGCAGAAATCGGTTCAGACGACCTTAATACGCGACAAAGACGTAAAGGAGACCAATCGGGAAAATAGGAAACTCGGCAAAGATGATGGCTCTCCTTGTGCGTTGGACTATGTGGATACGTTAGAACTGGAAGGCTATACGCCCAACTATGCCGTTTTCGGACAAGAAGACTGGGAATATACCTGTGGCGCACACGGAAACGGCGTGCACACGCTGACGGTATTGAAGCGCGGCATTGCCAATCCGAAGCCGCTTAAATTAAACGACATCCTATTACCCAATCAAGAAGGAAAACTGACACACCTGCTTGAAGAAGCCTATGTCAAATACCTGAAGGAAAATAGTGATGACACCGAAGAAGAAGAAGCACGTGATTACATTAGTGGATACAATAGTGACAAATTTTCCGCTACGGAAAACTGGCGTTTCGATAAAAACGGCTTGACTTTCCTGTATCAAAGTTACGAAATCGGGGCATATGTTTTAGGCAGACCTGAGTTTACTATCCCCACTAAGGATTTACAGGGAATTGTGAAACCTGAAATCTTGAAGGAAACGGAGCATTTCATACAACCTAAAAAATAATTTAGGAACCGGTACAGATTATCTCCCCTTAGCTTCTGACCGATTCAAGTATAGTGGATTAACTTTAAACCAGTACGGCGTTGCCTCGCCTTAGCTCAAAG
>CAUSKT010000040.1:0-20839 GCA_963532335.1 uncultured Neisseria sp.
CTTAGAGAATCGTTCTCTTTGAGCTAAGGCGAGGCAACGCCGTACTGGTTTAAAATTAATCCACTATAAGTTTCATGTCAGATGGTTTTATTGGCCCGCTGCAAGGATACACCATATTGTTTCGATACTTTTTCAAAATCGGCTGTGTCTTGTTGCGGGATGATGATAAAGGTGTAGTAGTCGCTTCCCGTGTCTGCACTGTAAAGTACCGCTCCGGCGGCTTCAAATAAGGGATATACGGCCCTTGCCAGCTCATCGGGCAGATCTTCTTCAAGCTGCTGTTCGGTCCAATTCAGGACGACATTAAAACGTTGCGCCATTTCTGCGATGCAGTCAATAAAACCTTCCCCGTCTTTCCAATCAACGGAAAACAGATGTGCGTAGTCTTTGAGATTATTGTGTAGGATGAAGCCTTCGGTTAAGAGGTTTTTAAATACGGCGGTTTCGTTATTTTCTTCCTGCGTGTTATTTTCCCTGTCTTCATCTTCCTCTATTAAGTCTTGATGGATATTTTCGATAATGATGCCAACGGTTTCCGGCCGGTCGCGGTAAATGACATCCAGCCAATGCCGGAAAAGTGTTTCATGATTTTTTAATGGGCGGACCATTGTGTAAATAAACAAACAGATAAAAAATAAAGGGAACATCAGCCACATCAATAAACGCCACAAAACGGCAATGACGGGCAGAAAAGGCTTTGAGACAAACAACAAAGTTTTAGAAATAAACAGTAACAGGATTAATGATAAAGCTACTATAGACGACAATATCAAACGGATGGTTTTCATCAGCGGAATAAAGGGCAGCAAGAGCAGTTTCAAAAGTTGATGGCGGGCATGGGCCATAAATTCGGTTTTATTTCGGCACAAGGACAATCTCAGGTCGTCTGAAATTTTTTCAGACGACCTGTTGTCTTTATGCCGTTAAAGTCTTTTGCGAATCCAAGAAGAGAGTTTGGGCGCGCCGAACAGTAGGAAAATCCCGATAAGGAATTGGGCGGTGCCGGCGAATATACCGGCTTGGTTTTGCGTGCCGAGATTCGCCCAAATGGATGTCTGCGTGTCGGTAGAGATAGATTGTGTAAAACGATAAATAGAGAACAAGTAAATCAGTTCGGGTATGGCTTGGGAAAGAGTGTATATGCCGATCAAAACAATACCGGTCATCATCCATGGCGCAGGGTGTTTGGGAGGCTCCTGTGCGGTTTGCAGATGTTGGGGCAGCAGGCGGTTGGCAATGGTGGCAGGGAAACACCATACAAGCAGCCATGCGGCCAAATAAAAGCCGTAGATGGATAGCGGCAACAGGAGTTGTGCGCTGTTATATTCGCTTCCAGACTGGGCAAATATGGTAACGATGCTGCTGAGCGTTTGTACGATACCGATTAAAACGATTAAACGGACGGCGACGATCAGGATTTGTTTGGGGGACATGAGTTTCTTTCGTGATGTGGTGGGCTGGGGTCGTCTGAAAAAGCATTTCGGGTTTTCAGACGACCTATCATTGATTTATAAGGCTTAGATTTTTTTAACAATTCATTCCCGCAACGCCTGTCCCTGTGGCTTTTGGCAATCGTGGGTTGCGGGTCGTTTTCGTGGCAGGCGGGAACGCAGGCATCATAACAGCTTTTGTTGGAGAGGTCGTCTGAAATTTTCAGACGACCTTTCAAGCATTGCCCCGTCAGAATTTGCCTGTAAACCCGACGGTAACCGCCCGTCCCGGTGCGGGGATGGGGACGTTGGACATCGGGTCGAGGTAGTAGCGGTTGGTGAGGTTGCTGACGCTGAAGTTCATGCTCAGGTTTTTGCTGAAGTTGTAGCGTCCGTAAGCGTCCCATACCAAGGCGGAACGCCAGTGGTAGGGGCGGCCCGATGCCTGCATAATCCGCGCCAAGCCCTGACGCGCCAGTTCGTCCTGTTGGTCGGTATCGACGGTGCTGTGGTAGATACCGCGCATACCCAGTTCCAACCTGTTGTTGAAGCGGCGGGTGCCGACATCGAGGTTGAGCGAGTATTTCGGCTGCATGGCCTGATAGAAACGGGTGGCGCCGAAACCGCCATCGATACATTCGGGGATGCGGTTGTTATAGACGTCGTAGTTGAAGGCGGTCGATTTGTCGCAGGTGCGCTGCTTTAAGCGGTAGTTCGCGCCGAACGAGGCAAACCATTTGCCGCTGTCGATACGGCTTTGCAGCTCGATGCCGCTGGTCTGTTTCTTGTCGTATTGGGTCAGGTTTTTGTTTTCGGTAATATCGATGGCGTTTTTGATGGTGTTGTTGTAGTAGGTCAGGCGGATATTGCCGTGTTTCAGCCGTTGCCAGTAGGGGGCGAAATTGAAGGAATAGCCTGCCTCCCAGTTGGTGCTGCGTTCGGGCTTCAGGTTGAATTCGGTATTGTAGGCTTCCAGCAGGTTGACGTTGGTGGTGGTTGCTTCGTAAATGCTGGGGAAGCGGGTCGCCTGCGCGAAGCGGGCGAACAGGCGGCTGTTGTCGGTCAAATCGTAGCTGACGGCGATGACAGGCGACCATGCGCTGGCTTTCAGGTGTTTGGGCATGGGCCATACTTCGTCTTCGTTGGCGGGTTTTTTATAGAGGCGGTGACCGCCGGTACTGCCCATCGTAGTCGCCCGCTCTTTTTTTTGCAGATAGGGTGTTTTAACATCATCTATTGCCGCATTGGTTAAATATTTGAAATAGCTGCCTTGCAATCCCTGCGGATTGTTTACTTTTTCGTTAAATTGCCCTTGTGCGAAAACCGGCCCTTGATATTTGCCGTCGATATAGGGCGTATAGACTTCTTTCTGCCGGTAAACGGCTTCGTCGTGGTTGAAGGATGGGTTATCTACCTGTGGATTGTCGCCGTTTGCGTTGGCATAGATGACTTCGCCGGTCTGCCTTTCTCCGTTAATCGAATATCCTTTATCGTTATAGTCATAACCGTATTTGTGGCGGAATTCGTTTATCAGACGATTTGACTCGTCAACATCTTCTGTTCTCAGGATTTTCCGCACATCGTCCGCTTCTTCTTTATTTGCAATCAGTTCGTAATAGGGGATATAGCTGCCGAGGATATAGCCGTCCGAGCTTTTCCCTCCTTGCAAATCGACGGAATAAAACGGATCTTTTCTCGCCCGCCTTGCTTTTGCCAAGGCATCGTCGTAAGCCCAGAATTTGTCGTAGCGTATGCCTGCCTGAATGTTCAGGCGGTCGGTTGCCTGCCAGTCGAAAGCGACTCCCGCGCCCCATTCGTGGCGGCGTCCCGCCCTCGGACCGGCAACGGCTGTGGCGGCTGTGGCGGCACCGATGATGTCGAAGATATCTTTGTCGTTGCTGGTGATTCGGTTGGATTCGTCCAGTTTTTCATATTGGACGTTGGCGGAGAAGGTCATGGCGAGCTTGTCGCTCAGGCGCATGCGGTTGCTGATGTCGGCGCCGGTACGGGTGGCGCGGGTGCGCTGTTCCACGCCTGATTTGACGCGGTATGCGCCGGGTACAGGAGGCGGATCTTTCGGCTCTTCGGCAGGAACCAACCCTTCGGCAACCAGCTCGCGGCAGCCTATGCCTTCGCTGATGTGCCTGCCGATAAATTCGTTGGGAATCTTGTTGTGGACAAAGCAGTTGGCCCACTTGTCGTATTCCTGATCGCCGTAGGTAACGGCCAAATCCGGCCCGCCGCTCTGGTGGCGGGAACTGGTGGTTTTTGTACGCCAGATATTGGCCTGCAAGTCTATCCAGCGGCTGCCTTCGGGTTTCCATTCGTAGCCGATTTTATGGCTTTTGGTGTCGATGGTGGAATTGAGCGTTTGCGCAGGTATGACCAGCGGCGGCCTGCCGGTGAAGTTGAACTCGTTGCTGAAGCCCAGCAATATGGCGTTGTAAAAGGGGTTGTTTTCGCCGAAACGGACGCGGGTGCGCATATGGCCGAGGCTGATTTTCTGATTGTTGGGCAGATACCAGTTGTTTTTCAGCAGCAGGCTTTTGCTCGCCACGTTACTGTTGAACACTTCTTCACCGGGGCGGTAGAGCTTCGCCATGTTCGGTATCATGGTCGCCCCCGTATTGCCGAAATCCGCATTGTCAGGGTCGTATTCCGGATTGTTCAGATAGCCGCCCGCCCCGCGTTTTCCGCTGAAGTAATTGCCTTTTTTGCGGTCGCTGTAAGCAATCAGGCCGTCTGAAATATCGGTTTTAAACGCCGCCGAAACCATGCCCGAACGGTCGTCTTTGAAATTGCCGATTTTGCTGCTGCGGCTGCGCGGCGGGTTTTTCTCTTGGAAATCGAGTGCCTGATAAGGTTCCAACGTTCCGGCAACCGCGCCCGCCGCCCCGTCTGCCGTCGGCCTGCCCGGAATGGTGCGGTAGTCTTCCACACCGAGGTATTGCAAATTATCAACGCGGGGCTTGGTCGTATTGCCCGAAAAACTGCCTTTTATCTGAATACCCCATTTTTTCCCTTCGGGAACAATGTCTTCAGGTTCGATGGTTTGAATGGCGACCGAACCGCCTACTCCCGATTTGACACCTCGAGTCATCGACGGCCCTTTTTCTACTGCAATACTGCGGAACAGGGCGGGATCGACATAGTTTCTGTCGGCAACGCCGTAATTGTTCATCCATACGTCGACGGTCTGTTCCGTTCCGTCAATGGTGACGGGGATACGGCCTTTTCCGGCGATGCCGCGGATGCTGGGTGTAATCGCGCTACCTGCATTGCGCGTATTCATGTTGTACACGCCGTTAAGCCCCTTGAGGATGTCGCCGGCGGCGTCAGGGCGGTAGCGTTCGAGGTATTCTTTGCCGAGATAGGCGTTGGAGACGTTTTTGCTGTATTGCTGCGCTTCGCCTTTTTGGTATTTGGTCAGGCGTTTGCCGTGGACTTCGATAGTGTCGAGGACGGCAGTTTCGGAGGTAACTACATCTGCTGCCCACAGGTGCGGGCTATGCCACAAAATACTGAGGCAGGCGACGATGGTTTTGAAGGGGTAGTTTCTCATGTGATGACTCCTCGTATTGTCTTTATAACAGGCGCTCCGTCGGGTGCGGACGGTAATCAATACTTCAAGGAGTGGTTTGTAGAATGTGTTTTATGTTTTTATGATGGGGATTTTTGGGTAAGGATATTTGTTGTTTTTTGGATATTATAAGTTTTTGAAAAAATTTTATAAGTTTTGTTCCTTTGATGGTGCGTTTTACGGATAAACGGGATGGGAAACGTCGTCTGAAAACGGAGTTGTAGGTTTTCAGACGACGTTTTGTTGTTCACAGAGCTTCGATTTTTTTCAACAATTCCCGCAAAGCCTGCCCCCTGTGGCTTTCGGCGTTTTTGATTTCGGGGTCAAGCTCGGCGGCGGTGCAGTTGTGTTTGGGCAGGTAGAAATGCGGGTCGTAGCCGAAGCCGTTGGTTCCTGCGGCTTCTGCCTGCCATTGTCCGCGCCAGATGCCTTCGGCGATGATGGGTTGCGGGTCGTTTTCGTGGCGGACGAGGACGAGGACGCAGACGTAGTAGCAGCTTTTGTCGGCTTTGTCGGCGAGGTCGTCTGAAAGGCGTTTGTTGTTGGCGGCATCGGATTTAGGATTGGCTCCGGCATAGCGGGCGGAGAGGACGCTGGGTGCGCCGTTTAATGCGGCGGCGCAGATGCCGGAGTCATCGGCGAGCGCGGGCAGACCGCTGTGGCGTGCGGCGTGGCGGGCTTTGGCGAGCGCGTTTTCGACGAAGGTGTGGTACGGCTCGGGGCATTCGGGCGTGTCGAACTGCGATTGCGGCAGGACTTCGATGTTCAAATCGGCGAAGAGGCGGGAAAATTCTTTGAGTTTGCCTGCGTTGCCGCTGGCGAGGACGATTTTGTCGAACATGGGTTTTCCTTAATGGGGTTCGGTTTGTTGCGAGCGCATGATTTGTGCGCGGGCTTTATGGCGGATGTAGAGGGCGAGGCTGCCGATTTGGGCGAAGACGGCGCCGAAGGCGAATAGGAAGGCGGCGACGGCGAATTGTTTGCTTTGGATGGAAAGCAGGTAGGCGCCCAACGTTACCAATGCGATGAAGAGCAGGGTGAAGAGGATGGTCAGAATGAGGAAGGTTCGGCGTTTGGTCATTGGTTTTGTTTGTTTCTTTTAGATTTCAGGTAGCCTTAACGGCAGATGGGGGAAGCTTGCTTCCGCTCACAGCCGCACATTGTGGCAGGCTTCGTACACTGGCAGCAGGCGGTGCAGGGTTTCGACTAGCCAGGTCGCGCTGCCAGCCGTTGCACCAGCGTTCGATATGCGGCGGGGCAAAGCCCGCGCCCAGTTGTGAGGCTACCTGTAAAACCAACGTGCGCCACACTTGCCACGCGGCTTTGTAGTCGGCCTTGCTTGGTTTGCGCTTCGGTTTCGGGCTGGTATTGGCGGATTTGGGCGAACTGGAAAAATGGGCGTTGGAATAGGTCGCAGCTTTGCGGGGTGAGCATGATGGTTTGGCGGGGCATGAAAAAGGGAGAGGCTACCTGAAAAATAGATTTTCAGGTAGCCTCAAACCGGTTTGGCATGCATCCGAAACGGAAAATTTGAGCGGTTACATACCTTGGGTTGGTGGCAGTGTTATTTCAACTTGGCTGCCAATTTGTCGAATTTTTGTTTGATGTCGGCCTTGAAGGCTTCCACTTTCTCTTTGCGCTCGGCTTTGCGCTGTTTTTTCCACGCTTCGTGTGCCTGACGTGCCACTTCTTCCTGCGCTTCTATTGCTGCCAATACGTCCTGTTGGGCAACGGCTGCATCTTGCCGGAGAATAACGGTTTTGAAACGGTGGAAGAAGGCATCCAATACAGCTTCGTCGGATTCTTGCGCCAAAATAATGATTGCAGTACTGCCGTTATCCAGTTTTTTGGCTGTATTTTCCAGCAACAACCCCTCTCCCAATGTTTGGGCAGTGCCTGCATCACTGCCGATGAGTGCGCCAGTAGCTCCACCCAACAGAACACCGATAGGACCGCCGAGAATGCCGACCAGTGAACCAATGAGGCCGCCCGTCCATGTGCCTTCGACCGTATTGGCGGTAAAGTCGGTGCTTTCTGCTGGGATAATCAGACCATTTTCCTTTTTAATCAAAACGGCTTGTGCCACCAAAGCATCTGTTGTCTGCGAGTAAGCTTTCAATTCAGAAAAGGCTTGATAAGCTTCGCTGGAGATGTTGAATAAGACAACGATGATGTTTTGTTTCATAAGTCTACTCCCGTGGGTTGAAAGATTTAAGAACATACAAGTTGTATGCGGTGTCAGTGTAAATTGCAAGGGGGGGGGGAGCAATGCGGCAAACAAAACTTTACCTATGTAAAGCCTGTAGAACCGGCAAACGGATAACGAACAATACCCAGCCTTAATGGGATTCGGTTTGTTGCTCACGCATGATTTGTGCGCGGGCTTTGTGGCGGATGTAGAGGGCGAGGCTGCCGATTTGGGCGAAGACGGCGCCGAAGGCGAACAGGAAGGCGGCGACGGCGAACTGTTTGCTTTGGATGGAAAGCAGGTAGCCGCCGAGCATGATGAGTGCGATGAAAATCAGGGTGAACAGGGCGGTCAGCAGGAGGTAGGTTTTTTGTCGGTTCATGATTGGGGACGTTTTTGATAAAGGGCGGACGTGGGGTTTAGGTTGTCCGTTTGTTGTTAGATAGGGATGGCGTTGGTTTGGGAATGGGGGAAGGGTTTGTGGGTTGATGAGGTCGTCTGAAAACTTGGCAATCGGGTTTCAGACGACCTTTGGTGTTTATACGAGCTGTTCGCCCCAGTGTAATTTTTGGCGCAGGGTTCGGAAGTATTGGTAGTCGGTGGGGTGGAGGATGCGCAGGGGGTTGTGGTAGCGGCGGATGATGATGCGGTCGAGGTTTTGTACGTCGATGAAGGATTGTCCGTCGAAATGGACGCGGGCGTCGCCGCTTTGGGTAACGAGGATTTCGATTTCGGAGGTGTCGGGGATGGCGATGGGGCGGTTGGTCATGGATTGGGGGCAGATGGGCACGAGGGTGAAGGCGTGTAATCCTGCCTGCATGATGGGGCCACCTGCGGCAAGGGAGTAGGCGGTGGAGCCGGTGGGGGTGGAGACGATGAGACCGTCGGACCGTTGGGTATAGACGAATTCTTGGTTGATGAAGACTTCGAACTCGATCATTTGTCCGGCGCCGCCGCGTGAGATGACGGCATCGTTGAGGGCGAGGGCGCGGTGGATGGTTTCGCCGTCGCGGACGAGTGTGGCTTCGATGAGGATGCGCTCTTCGGGCAGGTATTTGCCTTCTAGGACGAGCTGCAGCTCTTCGGTCATGTTTTCGCGGGGAATTTGGGTGAGGAAGCCTAAATGCCCCTGGTTGATGCCGATAACGGGTACGGTACGGGGGGCGATTTCGCGGGCGACGGAGAGGAATGTGCCGTCGCCGCCGAGGACGATGACGAGGTCGCAGTGTTTGCCCAAGTCGGATTTGCTGACGATGTGGCAGCCGACGGTGTCTTGAACGTAGATGCAGCGTTCTTCTATGCCGATTTCGTCCAGATAGACGGTAAAGCCGTGTCCCTGCAGGAATTGGATGAGGGTGTGGGCGGTGTTTTGGATTTCGGGGGTATTGGGGCGGGTTACGATACCGATGTTGTGAAACGGGCTGTTCATAGGCATAGGGTCGTCTGAAAGTTAGTCTATCCAGATGTCGCGTTCGAGCCGGTCGAGGCGTTCATTAAGGCGGGCAACGTCGTCGCGCAGTTTGTCCACTTCTTCCATCCAGGCGGACAGGGTGGCGGCGTCGATAACGGGGGATTCGGGTTCGCGGGAAAAGTCGCTGATTTGCTCGGCTATGCTTTGTCCGATTTTTTTGACGGTTTGTCCGATGTTTGCGGCGCGTCCGCTGATGCTGCTTGCGAGTGAGTCGCCGAAGATGCGGGCGAGGTCGTCTGAAGCGTAGTAGCGCAGGCTGCCGAGTATGGGCAGGACGGTCATGCCGAGCATGAGGTCGCCTTCGAGGCTGATGTCGCCGACGCCGGGTTCTTGTCCGGTCAGGATTTTGCGGATGGCGCTTTGGTGGAAGGTGATGAGGGTGTCGGCGGGTTGGTCGGCGGTTTCGAGGAAGCCGTCGTGATTGATGCGTCCGGTCAGTCCGAATCCGGCGAGGTTGAGGCTCAGGGTTTTGCCTGACAGGCGGGACAGGTCTTGTCGGTGTTCCGGATTTTGCTGTATCAGGTGGTTGATAACGGGAAATAGGGCGGACATAGGGTGTTCTCGATACTTTCGGGCTTGGGGTTGTATAGTGTGTAAACTTGATTTGTGCGGCGATGCTTCGCCTTATCCTAATTTTGTTGACTCACTATGTTAAGTAAGACTGTGTTTTTTGGTTTTGGTTTTGCCGCTGCCGAAAGGTCGTCTGAAACGGTCGCGGAGCCGTAATTTTACAGGCTTAAGCCGTCGGCGGAAACGGTATTTACAATTTTGCCGCTGCTGGTGTCGTCGGGTGAGAAATCGGGCGGCGGAAGTCCGAGTTTGGCGGCTTCGGCGGTATAAAAATCGCGGCGGGTCGGGTGGCGCGGTTCGACGATGTTGCGGATGCGCCTGCCGTTTGGATGGAGGGTCGTCTGAAACAGGGTTTCGACGGCGATGTCGCGGTGGACGATATTGACGGGCTGGTTGCCACCCGGGATGTTTTGCTTTTGAACGAGGCGGCTGACGGGATGGCGTTCAGCGGAATATAGCCCGCCCAGCCGCAGGATGTCGATGTTCGGAACGCCGCTGTCGAGCAGGTATTGCTCGGCGGCGATGATTTGGCGGGCGGACTCGGTTTGCGGGTCGGGTGTGGCGGTTTCGTCGCATTCGCGCGCTTTATCGCCGTAAACGCTGGTGCTGCCGGTGAAAATCAGATGTTGCACGTTGCACGCTCGGGCAAGTTCTGCCCATTGTTTGACGGTATCGGCGTAATGCGTCAGCGAGGATGGCGGCAAGAGGCAGAACCAAACGGGTTTGTCGGCGTGGTGCCGCCAAAAGCTTGTATCGCGGGCAAGGTTCGCGCTTTGAAATACGCTGTCTTGATTGAGGTCGAGGGTGTCGAGGTGTATGGGCAGATTAATATCGTCCGAAGTCAGGCTGCGTTTGATAGCGGCAACGCGGCTGCCGTTTTCGTAAAGTTTCTGCGCCAAAGGACGGCCGAGGTAGCCTAGGCCTAAGATAGATGCGTCGGGGGAGGCGGAAGGAGGGGTATGTATCATGTTTATAGATGAATGCCGTCTGGAAATAGGCTCAGACGGCATGGAAATTATGACTGCGCACCGCCTATTTTCCGGTCGTATTCCTCGCGGTGTTCCGGCAAGAGGTAGGGACGCAGGAGGCTTAAGGTACGGCGGATGCCGCGTGCTTTGGAGTCTTCGGTCAGCTTGGTACGCCCGCGTAAGGAGCTGTCGAAGTCGAACCAGTATTTCGTGACCATCCACATATTGACGGCAAGGTCGTTCATGGCGGTTTGGTCGGCTTGGATGATGTTCAGACCGTTGAGCTGGGTGAGCAGGTTGACCAAGAGCGGGGAGACTTTGGCTTGGGTGAAGGTATTGTGTTCGCCCAATAGTTCAGCACTGCGCGCAAGCAGGGTGTTCACATCGCTGAAGAGGAAGCGGTATTCCCACATGACGTCGTAAATACCTGCCATATAGTTGATGGAGTCTTCCACATCGGACGGCAACACGGCTTCATTCAGGTATGCCAGCAGGGCTTCGCTGTAACGTTTGAATAGTTGGACGATGATTTCGTCTTTGTTGCGGAAGTGGTAATAGAGATTGCCCGGACTGATGCCCAAATGCGCCGCAATATGGTTGGTACTGATGTTGCGCTCACCTTCCTCGTTGAAGAGCGTCAGGCTGGCGTCGATGATGCGGGTGTAAGTATTGGTTTTTGCAATGCGGGTCACGGGCATACTCCTTGGATTTATAGGCTGAACGAAGCGGGCAGCCAATTGGGTTCGGCGTGTAATTCTACCTGAAATCGAGTAAATACTGTATCGCAGACGTGTTGCGCCAGCTTCCAGATGTCGTCTGAAGAGGCATTGTTTTTGTTCACCAAAACCAAAGCCTGCTTATCGTGTACCGCCGCGCCGCCGATTTGAAAGCCTTTCAGACGGCATTGGTCGATCAGCCAGCCGGCGGCGAGTTTGACCGAACCGTCGGGCTGCGGATAGCGCGGCATATCCGGATGCTGTTGCAACAGGGACGCAGCTTTTTCCGCGCTGACGACGGGGTTTTTAAAGAAACTGCCGACATTACCAAGTACGTTAGGATTAGGCAGTTTACTGTTGCGGATTGCACACACTGCATCGGAAACGTCTTTCGCCGTCGGCGCCCTGTCCGCGCTCCGTTCGGCAACGGCGGCCGCCAAATCGCCGTAACCCAAATTCGGCTCGAAACGCTCTTTCAGGGCGAATACGACCGAAACAATCACATAACGCCCTCTGCCTTCCTGCTTGAACAGGCTTTCGCGGTAGGCGAAGCGGCAATCGGCATTGGCAAGCTCGACAAAGGTTTCCGTATCCAAATCGAAGCAGCGCACGCTGTGAATCACATCTTTCGCTTCCACGCCGTATGCACCGATGTTCTGCACGGGCGACGCGCCGACCGTACCCGGAATCAGGCTCAGGTTTTCCAGACCGTTCAAACCCAGCGCGACGGTGTGCAGGACAAAATCGTGCCAGATTTCGCCCGCCTGCGCTTCGATGTAAACGAGGCCGTCTGAACGCGCAATCTCGCGTATGCCTTTGTTTTCCATATGTACGACCAGTCCGGCGTAATCCTGCATCAAAAGGATATTGCTGCCGCTGCCGAGCCATAAAACGGTATCGCGGTCGAACTCGGGCAGTCGGACGATGTCGCGCAATTCATCGGCGTGTTCGAGCGCGATAAAGGCTTGGGCTTGGGCGCGAAGGCCGAAGGTGTTGTAGGGGGTAAGGTCGGTTTGGTATTGGATGGGTTGCATGATGATTTGTGATTTTATGGAGGATTCAGGTCGTCTGAAAACTAACTATTTAACAATTACGATAGGTAATGGGGTTTTGGGGCGCTTTATAGTTTTCTTGGGAAGAATAGGTCAGCTTATTCACGATTTCTTTATAAATGTCGGAGTCATCTGGTAACGGCTTGCCTTCAAACATCCAACGGCCTTGAATAATATCGTCGGCAGAAATCCATCTTTCGATTTCATACACTGCCAATGTCCAGCCGCGATAGACTGCAACTGCATATTTTGCTTTTTCACGTCGGCTTCCGATTTTCCAATATTTCCGTGTGCGTTCGTAAATTTCCTTATCCCTATTGGTTTCAGGAATATTCCCGGATCTAATACCTTTTTTCAGTTTCTCGTATTCGTTATTAATCGTAATTAAAACAATGGGTTTATCAGTTTTTAATTCTTGAGCATCATACTTTCGTTTTAATTCCGACAAACTCATTAATCCTACTTCTGAAGAATGCGTGCCCCCTTGAATATTAGTCAGCGGCTGCTGGCTCGGCTTGACTAGGGAGAGTAGGTCTATTGCCATCGCTTCATATTCAAAAGCCTGTTTGTCTGTTTGGATGTTGTGCCGCAGAATGTAATACACGGGCTGGTTTCCGCTTTTATGTATTTCCCTAATCAAGGCAATTTTATCACTTGGCGTTTCTGTTTCTTGTAATGAACCTAAGGCATGATGGAAAACGCGATTGCCCACGCCTTTACCTACATAGAAAATATTGCCGTCTCTAGGGTCAATCAAGCAATAAACATAGTAAGCAAGTTTTTCTATAATGGAAGTTGAAAACATTTTTTTCCTTAAAAGTGAATAAGCCGTAAATAAAACATCAATGGAGGTCGTCTGAAAGAAATTTCAGACGACCTTATGCGATCTGACCATCTCCCTGCTGCACAATTCCAAGCACCACACCAAGGCGACGGCGGCGATGGTGAGCGAGGCAATCAATGCCGTCCAGAAGCCGTAAATGCCCATATCGAAACGGTAGGCGAGCAGGTAGCCCGGCAGCAGGCCGCAGCCCCAGAAGGCGGCAGCGTGGATGAACATCGGCACCTTGGTGACTTTGTAGCCGCGCAGGGCGTAGGACGCGATGCATTGAGTGAAGTCTGCCGGTTGGAATAAGCCGGCGAACAGCAGGACGGTGGCGGCGATGCTTAAAACCGCCGGATCCTTGTTGTACATGCTTGCCAGCGGGGAACGGAATAATACCAAGGAAAGCACGGTAATCACGGCGAGCGCCCAGCCCGACACCAGCGATACGCCCGAAATATAACGCGCCCGCGAAAATTCGCGCCGCCCCAGAGAAAAACCGATGCGCACCGTCCCCGCCGAGCCGACGCTTTGCGGAATCATATAGAGAATCCCCGACAAACTGATGCCGACCTGCTGCGCCGCCACATAAGCCTCGCCGAAAGGCGCAATCAAAAATACGATAAACGAAAACGCGCTGGCTTCCAAAAAATAAGACAGCCCGATGGGCGCGCCGATTTTCCAAATCTGTTTGAACACCGCCCAATCCGGTTTGCCGAATTTTGCCGTCAGTCCGAACGGACGGAAGAATTTTTCCTTAGCGATATAAATCCACAATGCCAGCGCGCTGAACCAAAACACCGCCATCGTTGCCAGTCCGCAGCCCGCGCCGCCCAAAGCGGGCATACCGAATTTGCCGTAAACGAAAATATAGTTCAGCGGCACGTTCAACACAAACGCCGCGAAGCTGACCAACATAATCAGGCGCGGGCGGTTCAGGCTGGAAGCGTAGGCGTGTAAGGCGCGGTGCACCATTGCCGCCGGCATCGCCAGACTGGTGAACAACATATACTGCGCCATCGTGCCTTCCACATAATCGCTCAAGGTCAGCCAGTTGCGGAACGGCGTAATCGCCGTCCACATCAATACCATGCCGAAAATCCCCAAAAACAGCCCGAACCAAATCCCCTGCCGCCCCGTTTCGCCTACTTCGTCGGTTTTACCCGCGCCGTAAAGCTGGGCAATCAGCGAGTTCAGCGCCGCCATAATGCCCATAAACGTAATATAAACCATGGCAAACGCGCTGCTGCCCAACGCCACCGCCGCCAAGTCCTCCGTACTCGCATCGCCCGCCATCACGGTATCGACGAAACCGATGCCCACCTGCGCGACCTGCGCCAGCAGCATGGGCAGGGCAAGGGCGGTCAGCAGGCGGACTTCTTTCAGGAAGACGGAAAAGGAAAAGCGGTTGAGGTCGAGCAGCATAAGTGTTTGTAGGACTTTAAAAAAAGCGGAAATATAGTGGATTAACTTTAAACCATTACGGCGTTGCCTCGCCTTAGCTCAAAGAGAACGATTCTCTAAGGTGCTGAAGCACCAAGTGAATCGGTTCCGTACTATCTGTACTGTCTGCGGCTTCGTCGCCTTGTCCTGATTTAAAGTTAATCCACTATAAAAGAAACAGGTCGTCTGAAAAAAGACGGCCTGTTCCGTATGGGCATGGGATGCGACATTATAGTGGAAACGGAGGTCGATTGACAGCGTGCTCAGGCAGCTTTTCAGACGACCTCCTACGCATCAAAGCAAAGGCTGCTGCCGCACGATGGCGCGGATGATGGCGCGGTTGGGGTGCAGGGCGGTGCGCAGGCGTTGGGACAGCGGCTGGGGCAGGCCGAGGATGTCGGCAGCAATGGCGGCAGCGCAGACAGGGGCGGTGGCGAGGCCGCGCGTGCCGTGGGCGGTGTTGATGTAGGTGTTCGGCAGGTAGGGGCAGGGGACGTTGTCGAGGCGGTAGTTTTTGTCCAACGCGAGTTTGGCGTAGGCGGTCTGCATGGCGGCGATGTCGCCGAGTGCGCCGACGACGGGTAGGTGGTCGGGGCTGTCGCAGCGCATGGCGGCGTGTCCTTGCGGTTTTGCAAAGGGGTCGTCTGAAACCGAGCAAGGCGAATTTCGCTCAAACGAGTTTTGTTCAAACAATGATTGCGCCAATGGCGGGTTGAGTTGTTGCAGGGCGGCGCGGTTGGCGGTTTCTTCGTGCGGATGCCAAGCGTCGTCGTTGCTGTTGAGGACGAAGGTCGCGCCGTAGCAGTGTTGCCCTTGCCAGCTTGGGCTGATGTAGCTTTCGCCGGATAGGGCGCAGCGCAGGCGTGTGGAAAAACCGCTTGCCGCCGTTACGCCGGTTTGCCCGCGGATTTGGCGGAAAGGCAGGGCGGAGACGTTGGCATCGGCGGCGTTCGGGCTGTGCGCGCCCATGCAGTAGATGATGTGGCTTGCGCTGAAGCTGCCGCGCGGTGTGTGTGCCATCCAGTTTGCGCCGTTGTATTCGGCGGAGGATAAGGGCGTGTCTTCGTGCAACGCAATCAGCGGATGATTCAGCAAGGCGCGGACGACGGCGGGCGGGTTCAGCCATACGCCCTGAGGCCAGTAGAGGCCGTCTGAAAAGACGTCTATGCCTGCGATTTGCGCGGCTTCGTCGGCGGACACGCTGCGGTAAAGGTGGGCGTGATGTTGCTGCAAACCCAATGTCTGATTGCGTTTGCGTTCGGTTTCGTCGAAATTGAGGTGCAACACGCCGTCGCTGCCCCATGCGTCGGAATCGGGCAACAGGTCTTGCAGCAGGCGGCGGGTGTAGCCGTAGCCCGCCAGCAGCAGTTCGGTCTGCTCGGTGTCGTGCGGCGAGATTTTGGCGTAGAGCAGCCCTTGGTGGTTGCCGCTGCCGCCTTGCGCCGCTTTGCCCGCCTCCAAAACGGTAACGCGCACGCCGTGTTCCGCCAGTTTGCGCGCGGTCGCGGCGCCGGCTATGCCCGCGCCGATAATCAGCGCGTGTTCGGGCGGAGTGGTGGCTTGAGGTCGTCTGAACCAAGGTTTGACGGGCTTGGGTGAGACTTGAGGCACGGCTTCGGTCTGCCATTCGATAGGGTCGAAATGTTCGTGCAGGCTGTCGGCGCGGTGCGGCGGAACAAGCCAGAGATGCACATCAGGCAGCAGGTTTTCCAGAAAGTTGACGCTGTTGAACTGAAGGCATTTCAGGGCTTGGTCGAGGCGGGTTTTCAGACGACCTTCCAGCCCGGTCGGGGCATCGGACAAAGGAAAATCGGGAATGCGGTTTTCGGTCAGGCAGGCAACCAGATGCAGCGGCGCGGGACGGGTTTTGATCACGCGGGCAAGTTCGGCGGGGGCGGGCGGGGTGTTCCAAGCGAGGATGGGCATGGCGGGGTCGTCTGAAAAAGAGGTTGATTACTGAAGCGCCGTCTGTCGGCTTGTCTTAATGCTTTTCTCCCTGTTCTTTAACCGGCTCTTTGGTCTGAACCGGCGTAACCGGGAAAAACAAGATCAGCGGGTTGGCTTTAATCTGTTGCCAGAAGCTTTTGCACAAATTGCCGACGCTGCCGATTTTCGTGCCGCGCGAGCGCAGGGCGACGAAGAGGGCGAGGGTGAAGCTGACGATGAGGTTGACCAAACCGATGGCGAGGACGCTGCAAATGCCGAGCATGAATGTACCAAAGCCGACGTTGCCGCTGACAGCGGCGTAGCCGAGGTTGGCGGAGGAGAAGGCGACATGGCGGATGTCCAGCGGCAGACCGAGGAGGTGTCCGAAGTAGCCGGTCATGCCCAAGAGCATACCGAAGATGAAGTTGCCGACCAGCGAGCCGTAGTGTTTGTGGATGTAGGCGGCGAGGATCCGGCGGGGTTTGGGGCGCATGATTTTGCGCAACAAGGGATTGAAGGGCAGGCGTTGGCGCAGGTTGAGGTAGTCCGCGCGGTTGTCGAAGAAGCCTGCGATGATGCCGGAACAGAACAGCCACAAGCCTGCGATAGCGGCATACCATAGCGTCGGATGGCCGATGATATCTATGGATTTGAACTGGTAGGCGGTGGTGTGGGCATCGAGTATGGGCTGTTGGTGCAGATGGGCATAGCCGAACGATATGGCACACGCCAAAAGGATGGCGATGGAAACGTTGCCGAAGACAGCGACGCTTTGGGAGCGGCATACGTCGATGAGGAGCTTGGCGAGCTTGTTGTCCACCGCTTTGCCGCCTTCGTTGAGATCGACCTGTTCGGCGAAGCTGGCGGCGGTCATGGCGGGCTGTTTGGTGGCGACGGTGCAGTGCAGCATATGGATGAGCATGAAGCCTATGCCGTAGTTGAGCCCTGACAGCAAGGAGGTGACGAAGGGGCTGAAGCCGAGTGTGCCGATGTGGATTTTGTGCAGTGCCATCAGGGCGATGATGACGCCGCCGCCCGCCGCAGAGTAGAACATTTTGAAATATTCTTTGCGGTTGCGGGTGATGTAATGCTCGCCGTGGTGGCTTTTGTTTTCGGTAATGCTGCGGGCGAGCATGCGTATGCTGCTGCGGCGCAGGTGGCGGGTACTGTACTGCTCGACCGCGGCGTAGATGAGGGAGTTCATCAGGGTTATGGTCAGGCGGTTGCGGTTGCCGGCATCGGTTTGGATGTCGGTGAGCAGTTTCAGGCGATCTACGGTCTGCTGGAGCCGTTCGAGCAGGTGGGCGACTTTGACGGACGAGCCTGAACCTGCGCCCGTCCCTTTTCGGCGCAAATAGTCGATCTGGCTGCAACATTGGTCGAACATGACTTCAAGGTGGGCGGTGTCGTAAGGGGTGGTGTCGTTGCGGTAGTGTTCGACCAGTTTGGCGGTTTCGCGCTGAAGGGCGACGAAGGGCGAATCGGCTTCGAGCAGGCGCGGGGCAATGCGGATGAGGTCGGGTTCGATGGCTTCGGAGGCAATCCAAATGGCCAGCATTTCGATGGCACGCAGGCGGGCGTCAACCAACTGGCGGCAGGCGTTTTGCAGCAAGGCGGGATCGGCGCTGGTGCGGATCAGGTCGTACAGGCTCAACCATTGGCGGATGCTGAGAGTTTGCAGCCATTTGTCGTCGTTTTCGGAGTGGAACAGGTAGAGGAACACTTCGCGCAGGTTGGCAAAGTCCTTATAGGACGGGCTGAAGCGTTCGTAGATGCGTATGCCCATCTCGCGGGTAAAGCTGTGGCGCGAGAAGATGCCGAGTTTGATCAGCGCGGGATAGATATGGACTTGCGAGAGCCAGTGGTAGAAGCGTCCGCTGAAGTTTTTTCCGAGTTCTTCGTCTTGTTTGAGCGTGGCGATAATCAGGTCGAAGCGTTCTGCCGCCTGTTTTTTGCCGCCGCGCCGCAGGAATTTGATTAAGGCGTTGAGGATAAGGACGAAATCGGTGTCGGTCAGACTTTTGGAAAGTAAGGGATGTAGATTTTGGTGAGTAATTTTTTCCATTGCGGTATTTTTACACAAAACGGCGGGTTTGATAAGTTCGGGTAATTTATGCAACCTGCTGTAAGCACATTCGATATTTTGGAGCAATGTTTGACGATTTCAACCCTCTTTGTTTTGAAAAGGTCGTCTGAAAACCGTTTTCAGACGACCCCTTGTTTATTTCAGCAACTCTTCGGGAATTTTGCAGACGGGAATCGGATTGACTTTGTGTTGCATGGCTTTGTGCAGGCGGGTGTAGATTTCCAAGACTTCGCGCTGCCTGCCTTCAAAATCTTCAGGACGGTGCGTGCCGTAAACGCTCATCGCCCATTCGAGTTCGGGATAGCTTGCGCCCATCTGTTCTTCGTCCGTATGCTCGGTATCCCAAAGCCCGTCGGTCGGCACGGCTTTTTGGATGGACTCGGCGATGTCCAGTTCGGCGGCAATTTGATAAATCTGCGTTTTGGTCAAATCGGCAATCGGGCTGATGTCCACGCCGCCGTCGCCGTATTTGGTGAAAAAGCCCACGCCGAAATCTTCGATTTTGTTGCCCGTGCCGGTAACCAGCAAACCGTTTAGCTGACCGTAATAATAAAGCGTCAGCATCCGCAGGCGGCTGCGGGCGTTGGCAAGCGCAAGCTGTTTGGCGGGGAACTCGGTTTCATCGACCTCGACATCGGCGGCAAAAGTATCGAAAGTCGGCGTCAAATCCACACGCATCCCGCTGACGTTGGGAAACGCCTGCTCCAACCGGCGGATGTGTTCCTGTGCGCGGCTGACTTGGTCGGCTTTTTGGCGGATGGGCATTTCAAGCAGCAGAACCTTCAGCCCCGTCCGTGCCGCGATGGCGGAAACGACTGCGGAATCGATACCGCCGGAAACGCCGACGACAAACCCTTTGGCGTGTGCGGCGGCGGCATAGTTTTTCAGCCAGTCGGCAATATGGCGGATAACGGCTTGGGTCTGCATAGTCAGGCTCCTGATTTGAAAGGGAGAATCATACCCGATTTTGAGAGGCTGCGGCATATGGACGGGTCGTCTGAAAATACAGGTTTGGCATTGCGAAACCGATTGCCGTGTTTGCAATATTGTCGGTTTTGGGTTTTCAGACGACCTGTGTCATGAGCGGTTGGCTCCCGTGTTTTAATGAGATTTTTTGTTTGACTTGTCTTTATATCGATAGATTTGCAGATTGGTTGACCTGCCGCCCTTGAAAGAATTGATTTCATAGGTAATGCCATCATACACAGCGCGCGTGCTGATCAGCTCTTCATTCAGCGGCTGTTTCTGTTTAAAGGCTTTGATGTTTTGGATATGTTTGTCCAACAGGTTTTCAAACAAGTTGTCCGGTTTGTTTTTATGGTTGATGGTGGAAATGATTAAATCGGGGATAGTGGTGTCTTTCAAGATAAGTCCATCGTTTCCAATCACAGCATCCACACCGTCTACCTTGTTATTGACATGATATATGTTGACAC
This sequence comes from uncultured Neisseria sp., assembly GCA_963532335.1. Classification (GTDB taxonomy): domain Bacteria; phylum Pseudomonadota; class Gammaproteobacteria; order Burkholderiales; family Neisseriaceae; genus Neisseria. The sequence goes on from CAUSKT010000040.1 coordinate 19,690, forward strand.
TATACGGACATCCCAACTTGACAAAGTCTTTTAAAACTATAGATACAGAAAAAAGATTGGCATGATAGTCAGCGGCTCTATACATATTTTGTTTCCCGAAATTTTTTTCAACGATTTCATTATTGCTTTTTTCGATAAAGCCTAACTCTTGCAATTTGGGGACAATCAGTTCTTTGTTCATGGGGATAGGCAGGCGTTTAACTGCCTCGAAATGTGTAGGTTCATATCGCGGGTATGCCGCAGGGTCTGCAGGCGGGAGCCGAGGAGGCGTATTAAACTTATACTCGGAAGGATGACATTCAAAATGCGGGGTAGCTGCAGTTTTAACGGCTTCTGCATCTTGCATTCCATCTTGCGTCAAATTCGGCTGATTGCTACATGCCGCCATAATCAGCAAACCCGCCAATACCATCAGCCTTTTATTGACTATCTCCATGATTTCACTTTCTTTATTTGGTTTTTGTTGTAATCAGTTATGGGCTTTCTTTCAGGTTTTATATCGATAGATTTGTAGTATTATTCTCCTACCTCCACCAAATGAGTTGATTTCATAGGTAATGCCATCGTATACAGTACGCGTACTGATCAGCTCTCCATTAAGCGGCTGTTTCTGTTTAAAGGCTTCGATGTTTTGGATATGTTTGTCCAACAGGTTTTTAAACAGGTTTTCAGGCTTGAGTTTATGATTAATGGTAGAGATAACGAAATCGGGAATGGTGGTGTCTTTTAAGATGAATCCATCGTTTCCAATCAATATTTCTACGCCGTTTACCTCATTATTTATATGATAAATATCGATATCATATGGGCACCCTTGATTGACAATGTCTTTTAAAGTGATAGTTATAGAAAAAATATTTTCATTATAGTCAACAGTATCATACATATTTTTCTTTCCGAAATTTTTTTCATAGATTTCGTTACTACTGTCTTCTATAAAGCCTAACTTCTGCAATTTGGGAACAATCAGTTCTTTGTTCATAGGGATAGAGAGACGTTTGGCTTCATCTCTAAAAGTCGATTTTCTCTGTTGCGCTAAACTGATTGGTATACTTGTAACATTAGGTAAAGGTGGGGGGATTTCTGGGAGTGTATTATAGTCAATTAAAATAAAAATAGGACAGTAGCGCATCGTCAAATCGGGCGTAAT
>CAUSKT010000041.1:0-20742 GCA_963532335.1 uncultured Neisseria sp.
TACGCCCGATTTGACGATGCGCTACTGTCCTATTTTGATTTTAATTGAATATATTAAATTTAATATTCATCTAAGACACAAATTTTAAATTGCCATAAAAAAGGTCGTCTGAAAATCAGTTTTCAGACGACCTTGTGTTTTATCAAAATGAAACGGGCAACTTAATGGATGCTGCTGCCGATGCGGCTGTAATCGCCGAAGTTCATCCACACGAAGAAGGCTTTTCCGACGATAAGTTTGTCATCTACAAAGCCCCAGTAGCGGGAGTCGGCGCTGTTGTCGCGGTTGTCGCCCATGGCGAAGTAACGGCCTTCGGGCACTTTGCAGGTAAAGCCGCTGCCGTCTTCGGCGTATTGGCAGTGTTCCAAACCGCTTTGTTCGACGGAATAACCGTTTTCAGGCATGATTTTCATGCGGTAGTTGTCGAGTGAGGGAATGAAGACGGAGGGTTGTCCGGGTTCTTTCAGGATGTTGAAGGTTTTTCCGTTGAGGGTCGTCTGAAAAAGTTCGGGGTTGTGGATTGCGGACGGTTCGGTATCGTCAGGGTAGGAGTAGGTGCCGTTCGGTTGGTCGGGGACAACTTGTCCGTTGACGGTCAGGACTTTGTCGCGGTATTCGACGGTATCGCCCGGCAGTCCGACGATGCGCTTGATGTAGTTCATTTCAGGCTGGACGGGGTAGTTGAACACGACGACGTCGCCGCGCTCGATTTGTCCGGTCGGAATCAGGACGTTGTTGATAATCGGGGTTCTGATACCATAGGCGAATTTGTTTACGAGGATGAAGTCGCCTTTAACCAAGCCCGGGCGCATGGAGCTGGATGGGATTTGGAATGGTTCGGCGATGAAGGTGCGCAGGATGAATACGACGAGGATGATTGGAAAAAAGCCGCTCATGTAGTCGGTAAAGTGGGCTTTGTCCTGGTGCGACGGGTCTTTTTTCAGACGACCTTTGTGAATGGCCCAAACGATGCCGGTGAATACGACGAATATCAGCAATACGGCGGTAAAGCTCATGTAAAAAGACAGGATGCCGAAAACGCCGATCATGCACAAAAGATACGCCCATTGCAGGCCGGAGCCCCATTCTCCGTTTTCCTGACGTTCTTTGCTGCTTATGAAATAAAGGAAAATGCCGATAACGATGGCGGCGATCGCGCCGTAGATTAAATTTGTGCTCATTATTTATCGCTCACTTGCAGAATCGCCAAGAATGCGCTTTGCGGGATTTCCACGTTGCCCACTTGTTTCATGCGGCGTTTGCCTGCTTTTTGTTTTTCGAGAAGTTTTTTCTTACGGGTAATATCGCCGCCGTAACATTTCGCCAAGACGTTTTTACGCAGGGCTTTGACGTTTTCGCGGGCGATAATCTGGCTGCCGATGGCGGCTTGGACGGCGATGTCGAACATTTGGCGCGGAATCAGTTCGCGCATTTTCGCTGCCAGCTCGCGGCCTCGGTGAACCGCGCTTTGACGGTGCACAATCAGGCTCAGGGCATCGACTTTTTCGCCGTTGACCATGATGTCGAGCTTAATCAAATCAGACGGTTGGAACTCTTTGAAATGGTAGTCCAACGAGGCATAGCCGCGCGAAGTGGATTTGAGTTTGTCGAAAAAGTCCATCACGACTTCGTTCATGGGCAAGTCGTAAGTCAGCATGACTTGGCGGCCCATGTACTGCATATTGACCTGTACGCCGCGCTTTTGGTTACACAAAGTCATGACGTTGCCGACATATTCCTGCGGCACGAGGATGGTCGCGGTGATAATCGGCTCGAGAATGGTTTCGATGCTGCCGATGTCGGGCAGTTTGGACGGGTTTTCGACTTCGATTTTTTCGCCGCTTTTCAACACGACTTCGTAAACCACCGTCGGCGCGGTGGTAATCAAATCCATGTCGAACTCGCGCTCCAAGCGTTCCTGTACGATTTCCAAGTGCAGCAGGCCCAAGAAACCGCAGCGGAAGCCGAAGCCCAATGCCTGAGAAACTTCAGGCTCGAATTTCAACGAAGCGTCGTTAAGCTGCAATTTTTCCAAAGCATCACGCAAGGCTTCGTAGTCGTGGCTTTCCACGGGGTAGAGACCTGCAAATACTTGGCTTTGCACCTCTTGGAAACCAGGCAGCGGCTCAGAGGCGGGGTTGGCAACCAAAGTAACCGTGTCGCCGACTTTTGCCTGTCCCAATTCTTTCACACCGGTAATCAAAAAGCCCACTTCGCCGGCTTTGAGTTCTTGTTTTTGAACCGATTTCGGTGTGAATACGCCCAACTGCTCGACCTGCGTTTCCGCCTTGGTGCTCATAAAGCGCACTTTATCTTTCAGCTTGATGGTGCCGTTTTTCACACGAATCAACATGACCACGCCGACGTAGTTGTCAAACCACGAATCGACGATAACGGCTTGCAACGGCGCGTTTTCATCGCCGGTCGGCGCGGGGATTTTGGCAACGATTTCTTCCAAAACGTCTTCCACGCCGATGCCGCTTTTGGCTGAACATTGCACCGCGCCGACGGCATCGATGCCGATGATGTCTTCGATTTCCTGTTCCACGCGTTCGGGGTCGGCGGCGGGCAGGTCGATTTTGTTCAAAACGGGCACGACTTCCACGCCCAAATCAATCGCGGTATAGCAGTTCGCCACGGTTTGCGCTTCCACACCTTGCGATGCGTCAACGACCAAAAGCGCGCCTTCGCAGGCGGACAGCGAACGGGAAACTTCGTAAGAAAAGTCGACGTGTCCCGGCGTGTCAATCAGGTTGAGCTGATACACCTGTCCGTCGCGTGCTTTGTAGTTGAGCGCGGCGGTTTGCGCTTTGATGGTGATGCCGCGCTCTTTTTCGATGTCCATGGAGTCGAGCACCTGCGTACTCATTTCGCGCAAATCCAAACCGCCGCAGTATTGGATAAAGCGGTCGGCAAGCGTCGATTTGCCGTGGTCGATGTGGGCAATGATGGAGAAATTTCGGATATTTTTCATATTGTTATTTTGAAAGATAAGCAGTGATTTTGAAAAGGTCGTCTGAAAATCAAATAGACCGTTCAGACGACCTTCAGGCAAAGTGAAATAGCCTGACATTCTAGCGGAAATTTACTGTTTCCGCATGATTTTATGCGTGTTTTACAGCGACGCGACAATCTTTTCCACCATTTTCGCCGAGCTTGCCGCCGCCGTTTTCAAAAACTCTTCAAAGCTGATGTCCGCTTTTTCGTCCGCCGAATCGGACATCGCGCGGATCACGACGAAAGGCGTGTTCAACTGGTGGCAGGCTTGCGCAATCGCTGCTGCTTCCATTTCCACCGCTTTGACTTCGGGGAAATGGCTGCGGATTTCCGCCACGCCTTCGCTGCTATGGACAAAGCGGTCGCCGCTGACAATCAAGCCTTGCGCTACCGCCGCGCCTTCAAACACTTCCGCCGCCTGTTTTGCCTTGCCGACCAAGAGGTCGTCTGAAACGAATACGGCAGGCAGTTGCGGCACTTGTCCCCAAACATAGCCGAACGCCGTTACATCGACGTCGTGATGCGCGATTTCCGTGCCGACCACTACGTCGCCGACTTTCAACCCCTTGCCCAAGCCGCCTGAGCTGCCGGTATTGATGACGCAGTCAGGCGCGAATTGATGGATAACCCAAGCCGTTGAAACCGCAGCGTTGACCTTGCCGATGCCGCTCAATACCAACACCATGCGTTTGCCCGACATCTCGCCTTCGTAGGCGGTAAACTTACCGAAAGACACGCTTTTGACATTATCCATTGCTTCGCGCAAAAGCTCGATTTCCTGCTCCATCGCACCGATGACCGCCACTGTTTGTACAGACATTTTTTATCCTTCCATGAAATTGTGGGCGGTATTATAACAGCAGTGGCGGCATTCCATACCCGTATTGAATCCGCCATATTGCCCGCCTGTCTTATTATTCGATACGGTAATCCTGCCATTTTTATGTATCATGATTTATTTGATATAATCCATTTTAATAAAATAACCACCGAAATTATCCAATATCATGATGACCAATCCTCCCAGCGCAAAAGACGAATTGTTCACTTGGCTGCGCCATATGAACAAATACAAAGGCTCCGACCTCTTTATCACCACCAATTTTCCGCCCGCGATGAAAGTGGACGGCAAAATCACGCCGATTACCGACGAGCCGCTGACCTCCGAAAAATGTATGGAAATCGCTTTTTCGATTATGTCCACCAAACAAATCGAAGAGTTTTCCTCCACCAACGAATGCAACTTCGCCATCAGCCTGCCCGACACCAGCCGCTTCCGTGTCAATGCGATGGTACAGCGCGGCGCGACGGCGTTGGTGTTCCGCTCCATTACCAGCAAAATTCCGAATTTTGACAGCCTCAATCTGCCCCCCGTCTTGAAAGACGTGGTGATGAAAAAACGCGGCCTCGTGATTTTCGTCGGCGGTACAGGCTCGGGCAAATCCACCTCGCTCGCCGCGATGGTTGACCACCGCAATGAAAATTGCCAAGACCACATCATCACCATCGAAGACCCGATTGAGTTCGTCCATCAACACAAAAAAAGCATCATTACCCAGCGCGAAGTCGGCGTGGATACCGAAAACTGGTTTGCCGCGCTGAAAAACACCCTGCGTCAGGCGCCGGACGTCATCCTGATCGGCGAGATTCGCGACCGCGAAACCATGGACTACGCCTTGGCGTTCGCCGAAACGGGCCACCTCTGTCTCGCCACGCTGCACGCCAACAACTCCAACCAGGCGCTCGACCGCATCATCAACTTCTTCCCCGAAGAGCGCCGCACCCAGCTTTTGACCGACTTGTCGCTCAACCTGCAAGCCTTCATCTCGCAACGCCTGATTCCCCGTGAAGGTGGAAAGGGCCGCGTAGCCGCAGTGGAAATCCTGCTCAATTCGCCGATTATTTCCGAGATGATTCAAAAAGGCGAAATCCACGGCATTAAAGAAATGATGAAAAAATCTACCGCCATGGGTATGCAAACCTTCGACCAAGCTCTCTATGAGCTGTACGAACGCGGCGATATCAGCTTCCAAGACGCTATTAAAAACGCCGACTCCGCCCACGACCTGCGCCTGGACATCCAACTGCGCAGCCGCCGCGCCCAAAACGCCGGCCCGGATTTGGAACTGATTTAAAAGTTGTCGGGAATGAGCAAAGGTCGTCTGAAAACCACTTTTCAGACGACCTTTTTTGTCTGTGCCGATCAAGCATACCAATAACGTTCAAGTCATTTCTGTTAAACTGTTTTGTAAATATAGTGGATTAACTTTAAATCAGGACAAGGCGACGAAGCCGCAGACAGTACAGATAGTACGGCAAGGCAACGCCGTACTGGTTTAAAGTTAATCCACTATACCATACGGCTCCATGGTTTAGCCGCACTCAAATCACTACCTACAAAAGAAATCCTATGAAAATTACACCCGTCCAAGCCCTAAACGACAACTACATTTGGATGATTCAAGACGGCAACCACGCCGCCTGCGTCGATCCGTCCGATGCCACGCCCGTTTTGGTATTCCTCGTCCGCAACCGCCTGATGCTGGCGCAAACGTGGGTTACCCATCTGCATCACGACCACATCGGCGGAGTCCAATCCCTCAAAAACGGCTTTATGGAATCGCCCGTGTACGGTGAGACGGATATCGATGTGGCAACGCATACGGTGACGGCAGGTACGCAGTTTCCTTTTGGCGACGGGCTGGTTACCGTGTGGGCGACGCCCGGCCATACCGACCGCCACGTCAGCTATCTTTTGGAAAACGCCGAAGGTCTGCACGTTTTCTGCGGCGATACCTTATTCTCCGCCGGCTGCGGCAGGGTGTTTACGGGAACGATAGAGGAGTTGTACGACAGTTTCCAAAGGTTCAATCAGCTGCCCGAAGAAACGCTGTTTTATCCTGCGCATGAATACACCGCCGCCAATCTGCGTTTTGCTGAATTTATCGAACCGGAAAATCCCGATATTCAAGCGGCTTTACGCGCGGCGGAACATACGCCGACCCTGCCCGTTACCCTTGCACATGAACGCAAAATCAATCCGTTTTTACGGGTCGATTTGCACCAAGTCCGCGAACGGGTGGAAGAACTGGCGGGGCGGGGGCTGAACAGCGGCTTGGAAGTGTTCGCGGCGCTGCGGGAATTGAAAAACCGGTTTTGATTTTGAGTAAAAGCAGGCTTCCTGCAAAAAGTATTTTCGCACCAAGAACTTCGTTTGGACGATTCGTTCAAATGTCCAATATTTGGGGATTTTTATCTTAGGTTAGTCGGATTGATGCTTGTCCATTAATAAGATAATTAGTTGGGCGGGCGCATCGGATATTTAAAAAATGCGTCTTTAAGCCTATAATTATAAGCATTAGCCATATTTTAAGGTCGTCTGAAAACGTAAATATCCATTTTCAGACGACCTTCATTAACAGAAAGAACAAATCATGCGTCCATTAAATGCCCGAATCCGCTTGGACAATCTGCGCCACAATTATCAAACCCTGAAACAGATTCACGGCGGCAAGATGCTTGCCGTCATCAAAGCTGATGCTTACGGGCACGGCGCGGTACGGTGCGCCCATGCATTGTCTGAAATTGCCGATGGGTTCGCCGTCGCCACCGTGGACGAAGCCGTCGAATTGCGCGAGAGCGGCATTACCAATCCCATCGTATTGCTTGAAGGCGTGTTTGAAGCGGCGGAATACGCTACCGTCGATCAATACAATTTGTGGCCGGGCGTCGGCAGCCAGTGGCAGCTCGAAGCCTTAATCGCCCATCATTGGCAAAATCCCGTTAAAGTCTGGCTCAAAATGGATTCCGGTATGCATCGTGCCGGCTTCTTCCCGCACAATTACACTTCCGCCCACACCGCCCTGAAACAATGCAAACACGTCGACGGCATCGTCAAATTCAGCCACTTTGCCTGCGCCGACGAACCCGACAACGGCATGACCGAAATGCAGCTCGAAGCCTTTGATTTGGCATGTGAAGGCTTGGAAGGCGAAGAAAGCCTCGCCAACTCCGCCGCCATCTTGAACGTCCCTGAAGCGCGCCGCGACTGGGGGCGTGCCGGTCTGGCGCTTTACGGCATTTCTCCGTTCGGCGGCGTGGACGAACGCCTGAAACCCGTCATGCGCCTGACTTCCCGCGTATTCGGCGAACGCGTCCTGCAACCTCATTCTCCTATCGGCTACGGCGCAACGTTTTACACCAGCAAGTCCACCCGCGTCGGCCTGATTGCCTGCGGCTACGCCGACGGCTATCCGCGCCGCGCCTCGACCAATTCTCCCGTTGCTGTTGAAGGCAAACGCAGCCGCATCATCGGCAGGGTGTCTATGGACATGATTACCGTCGAACTCGACGCTTCCCAAGAAGGTTTGGGTGCTGAAGTCGAATTGTGGGGCGATGTTGTCAACATCAACGAAGTCGCCGAAGCTGCCGGTATGATTCCGTATGAAATTTTTTGCAACGTCAAGCGCGCGAAGTTTACCTATTCGGAATAAGACAAGATTGTTTTTGTTTAAAGGTCGTCTGAAATCATGGTATTGGGTTTCAGACGACCTTTTGGTTTTTATAGTGGATTAACTTTAAACCAGTACGGCGTTGCCTCGCCTTAGCTCAAAGAGAACGATTCTCTAAGGTGCTGAAGCACCAAGTGAATCGGTTCCGTACTATCTGTACTGTCTGCGGCTTCGTCGCCTTGTCCTGATTTAAAGTTAATCCACTATAAGGCAGGATATCGGATGCGTTTTGCTTTTAAATGGAAATGCCGCATCTCAAGAGGTCGTCTGAAAACATCACATTAAGCAAAAAACAAAAAAAGCGCGAACCTTGCGATTCGCGCTTTTTTCAGACGACCTTAATTATTTCTTGTCGTCTTTTACTTCTTCAAAGTCGGCATCTACCACGTCGTCGTCTTTCTTGGCGGAAGACGGTTCGGCTTGTGCGCTTTCGCCTGCTTGGGCTTCGGCTTGTGCTTGCGCGTAAACCATTTCGCCCAGTTTTTGGCTGGCTGCGCCCAGTGCTTCGGCTTTGGCATCGATGGCGGCTTTGTCGTCGCCTTTCACAGCTTCTTCGGCTTCTTTCAGCGCGGCTTCGATTTTTTCTTTCTCGGCTGCGTCGAGTTTGTCGCCGTAGTCGGCCAAAGATTTTTTCACGGAGTGAATCAGGGCTTCGGCTTGGTTGCGGGAAGCGACCAATTCAGTCAGTTTTTTATCTTCCTCAGCATTGGCTTCGGCATCTTTCACCATGCGTTCGATTTCTTCTTCGCTCAAACCTGAAGAACCTTGGATGGTGATGTTGGCTGCTTTGCCTGTGCCTTTGTCTTTGGCGGAAACGTGCAGGATGCCGTTGGCGTCAATGTCGAAGGTGACTTCGATTTGCGGCATGCCGCGCGGTGCGGGTGCGATGTCGCCCAAGTTGAACTGACCCAAAGATTTGTTGGCGGAAGCACGTTCGCGTTCGCCTTGCAGTACATGGATGGTTACTGCGCTTTGGTTGTCTTCGGCGGTAGAGAACACTTGCGACGCTTTGGTCGGGATGGTGGTGTTCTTCTGAATCAGCTTGGTCATCACGCCGCCCATGGTTTCGATACCCAAAGACAGAGGAGTAACGTCCAGCAGCAATACGTCGCTACGGCCGCCGCTCAATACTTCGCCTTGAATCGCTGCGCCTACGGCAACGGCTTCGTCAGGGTTCACGTCTTTGCGCGGTTCTTTGCCGAAGAAGTCTCTAACGGCTTCTTGTACTTTCGGCATACGGGACTGACCGCCGACCAAGATTACGTCGTCGATGTCGCTGGTGCTCAAGCCGGCATCTTTCAATGCAATTTTGCAAGGTTCGATAGAGCGGGCAATCAGGTCTTCAACCAGGCTTTCGAATTTGGCACGGGTAATTTTCATTGCCAAGTGTTTCGGGCCGGTTGCGTCCATGGTGATGTACGGCAGGTTGATTTCGGTTTGCTGGCCGCTGGACAATTCGATTTTGGCTTTTTCGGCAGCTTCTTTCAGGCGTTGCAATGCCATCACGTCTTGTTTCAAATCAATGCCTTGGTCTTTTTTGAACTCGGCGATGATGTAGTCGATGAGGCGTTGGTCGAAGTCTTCACCACCCAAGAAGGTGTCGCCGTTGGTTGCCAATACTTCGAATTGTTTGTCGCCGTCGAGGTTGGCGATTTCGATGATGGAAATATCGAAGGTACCGCCGCCCAAGTCATATACGGCTACTTTGCGGTCTTTGTTGTCGCCTTTGTCCATACCGAATGCCAAAGCGGCTGCGGTCGGCTCGTTGATGATGCGTTTTACGTCCAAACCGGCGATGCGGCCTGCGTCTTTGGTGGCTTGACGTTGGCTGTCGTTGAAGTAGGCCGGAACGGTAATCACGGCTTCGGTTACTTTTTCGCCCAAGTAAGCTTCGGCGGCTTCTTTCATTTTACGCAGGACTTCTGCGGAAATTTGAGGCGGAGACAGCTCTTTGCCTTGCGCTTTCACCCATGCGTCGCCGTTGTTGGCTTTGATGATTTCGAAAGGCATGGATTCGATGTCGCGTTGAACTTCTTTGTCTTCAAATTTATGACCGATCAAACGTTTTACGGCGTAGATGGTGTTTTTAGCGTTGGTTACGGCTTGGCGTTTGGCGGGTGCGCCGACGAGGACTTCGCCGCCGTCCAGATAAGCGACGACAGACGGCGTAGTGCGTGCGCCTTCTGCGTTTTCAATAACTTTGGTTTGACCGTTTTCAGAGATGGATACACAAGAGTTGGTTGTACCTAAGTCGATACCGATTACTTTTGCCATATTGATGTTGCTCCTAAAAAGATTTTTCTAAATTAATAATTGTGTGGAACATTTTGTTCCGTTGACCTGTAAATAAGGTTGCCCGATATTTTTTCAAGGGTTTTGTTGAAATTTTTTTTATATAAAATTCAACAAGCTAAACTATTTATCCACAGGATTGTATTTTGTTTTTCAGACGACCTTGTCTTTCTTTTCTGATTGGGCATCATCGGAATGATTTTCCAAAAGCGGGATTGGAGCTTGAGGGACGGGGAAGGGTCGTCTGAAAATTTTATGCTTGATAAACTTTATCAAGCGGTGCCTTCAGGATTCTTGTTTCGCCACGACAACCATTGCAGGACGTAATACGCGGTCGGACAGGGTGTAGCCTTTTTTCATGACGCTTACGATGGTGTTCGGCTCTTGGTCGCTGACGACCGCCTGCATTGCTTGATGTTGGTGCGGGTCAAGTTTGTCGCCGGGCTGCGGGTTGATTTCTTTGATGTGCGTGGTGTCGAATGCTTTTTGCAATTCGTTCAGCGTCATTTGCACGCCCATTTTCAGCGCGTCGAAATTACCGCTTTGGTCGAGCAGCGCCATTTCGAGATAGTCTTTGACCGGCAGCATTTCGGCGGCGAATTTTTGTCCGGCAAACTTGTGCGTATCGGCGATTTCCTGCTGATGGCGGCGGCGCAGGTTTTGCTCGTTCGCCAGGCCGCGCAGTTCGCTGTCTTTCAACTGTCCTTCCAACTCAGCGATACGCGCCTGCAATTCTTCGTAAGACGGTGGTTCGGCAGCTTCGGGTTGTTCGGTATTGGGGGCTTGGGCGGCTTCTGCGTTTACCGCCTCTTCGGTTTCGTGTTGATATTGTTCGTGATGTTCGCTCATTTCATGCATCCTTTGGAATGGTTTGAATCGAATGCTACTTTATATAAGGTCGTCTGAAAAAACTTCAAGCACACGGAAACCATCATAAGCATATTCCGCAATGCGCTATCGCAAATCGTTGATAAAAGGTAAGATACACCGATACCTTCCTATTTTCAGACGACCCCAGACATGAAAAAAGACCACCTGAACACAACCGATTTCAACCTCTGGCACACCATCCGCGAAGAAACCGCAGCCGCAGCCGCAGCCGAACCGATGCTGGCGAGCTTTTTGCACCAAACTGTATTGCGCCACGATTCGCTCGATTCCGTCCTTGCCTACCACCTCTCCAGCAAACTCGGCAGCCCGATTATGGACGTGCGCGCCCTGTTTGAAATTTACCAGCAGGCATTGGGCAGCGACGCGCGCATCAGCAACTGCGTCGAAGCCGACTTGAAAGCCATTTACGAACGCGACCCCGCCTGCGACGAATATTCGCTGCCGCTTTTATATTTCAAAGGTTTCCACGCCATTCAGGCGCACCGCATCAACCACTGGCTCTATCAAAACGGCCGCAAAACGCTGGCGTATTTCCTGCAAAACCGTATGTCGGAAGTGTTCGGCGTCGATATTCACCCCGCCGCCCGTTTCGGTCATGGGCTGATGCTCGACCACGCCACCGGTTTCGTCGCCGGCGAAACCGCCGTGTTGGGCAACAATATTTCCATCCTGCACGGCGTAACGCTCGGCGGCTCGGGCAAGGAAGGCGGCGACCGCCATCCGAAAATCGGTGACGGTGTGATGATCGGCGCGAACGCTTCGATATTGGGCAACATCCGCATCGGCGACAATTCCAAAATTGGAGCAGGCAGTGTGGTCGTTGCGGACGTACCGTCGTCAATCACCGTCGTCGGCGTGCCTGCCAAACCGGTGGGGCGTTCGGTTAAAACCCCGTCGGCAGACATGGACCAGAGTTTGCAGGGAACGGCGATGGATTTTGTGATTTGAACCGAATCGCCCGATTAAGACCGCAGATATAGTGGATTAACTTTAAACCAGTACGGCGTTGCCTCGCCTTAGCTCAAATAGAACGATTCTCTAAGGTGCTGAAGCACCAAGTGAATCAGTTCCGTACTATCTGTACTGTCTGCGGCTTTGTCGCCTTGTCCTGATTTAGTTAATCCACTATATAAAAAGGTCGTCTGAAAACCTGATGGATAAGGTTTTCAGACGACCTTTTTGATGGGAAGGGATTATTTGAAGATGTAGGAATCGGGCATTTCGTCGAAGCTGACGACGCGGCCGCCTTTTTCTTTGGCAAATTTCTCTGCTTGGGCTTTGTCGGCGAAGGGGAGGGCGTCTTCCGCACCCATGCCGCCGATGAAGCCGCTTTCGATGACGTAATAGGCTTTTTTGCCGTCTATCCATGCGGTGTCGGCATTGGGTTTGCTCCAGTCTTTGACTTTGCCCATGTCGGTAACGTAGATGACGTGGATGCCTTTAGGCTCTTCGGGCAGCTTGGTGTAGCCGAACATCTGCTTGATGGTGGAGAACCAGACGGGGCGGTCGGGTTTACCGTTGAGGTAGATTTGGGCTTTGGGGCCGTTGTGTTCGGTCAGGTTCATGCTGCAATAGTGCCCCACGGCGCGGTCGCTGATTTGCTGAGGCTCAGGCGGCGGGGTGTCATCCTCTTTGGGACAGGCACTCAGGAGCAGGGCGGCGAGGAGCGCAGGTAAAATCTTTTTCATATTTGTCGCTTTCCAAAAATTCTTGCTGCCAAGATAAGGGGAATAATAACCCATAATATCTGCGCGGTCAGCAATACGGGCATGGTCAGGCTGATTTGTTCGCTCAAACCTGCCATGCCTGCGTACATGGCGGTGTTTTCGTAACCGGTCAGGTTGAGCAGGCGGTAGATGTCGGTGGGGTTGAAAAGGAGGACGGTTTCGACGACGGGTGCGGTAATTGTTTGCTGGGTATCGGCGACGAGGATGCCCAAAAGCGCCATGTCGAAGATGACGACGAAAAACAGCCAAACGCCGATGGCGATACCGGCGGCGGTGCCGCGTTCTTTCACTTTCGCACTGATGAGGTAGCCCATGGACAGGAATGCGGCGCCCAAAATGACGCTGGCGGCAATCAGCAGGGCAAAGGGTTTCCACGCGGCGATGTCGAAGCTGCCGTTGGCGAGTTGGAGCGTGATGCCCGCGATTCCGTAGCCTGCAGTGGTGGCGAGTGCGAGGATGATGAGGTGTCCGATGAATTTTCCGGCAAGGATTTGGTTGCGGGAAACGGGGTAGCTCAACAGCAGCGCCATGGTGCCGCGTTCGATTTCTCCGATGAGGGAATCGTAGGAGAGGAGCATGGCGATGAGCGGGATCAGGAAGATGGACAGGCTGGAGAGGCTGACGACGGTTACAGTCAGCGGATCGACTTTAACCGAGCCTGTCGGTGAGCTGCCGAGGAAGCCCAATGAGAGGGCGAGGGCGGCGAGCAGGACGGAGGCGGCGAGTACCCAGCGGTTGCGCAGGCTGTCGCGGACTTCTTTTCCGGTGATAATCCAAACGGGGTTCATACGTCCTCCCTTTTTAAGAATTGTGCGTACATGTCGTCGAGTGTGGGTGTGTGGATGTCGAGGTAGGCGAGGTCGGACAGGTTGCCCAGTTCGCTGAGTAATGCCATGCGTTCTTCAGCCTGACATTGCGCCTGATAGCTGAGGTCGTCTGAAAGCGGCTGCCAGCGTCCGCTTAACGGACGCGGGGCTTTGAGGCGGATGTTGACGGTGAGGGGGAGTCCGCTTTGGACGTGCAGCTCGTCCATGCTGCCGTCGGCGACTTTGACACCGTTTTTCATGACGACGATGCGGTCGGCGTGGCCGTCGAGTTCGGCAAGGGCGTGGGTGCTGAGGAGGACGGTGGCGCCGCGTCCGTTGAGTTCGCGCACGACTTCGTAAAACATTTGGCGCGAGGCGGGGTCGAGGCCTGTGGTGGGTTCGTCAAACAGCAATACTTTGGGTTCGCCCAGCAGCGCTTGGGCGAGGGCGAGGCGTTGGCGCATGCCTTTGGAGTAGGTGCCGACGCGGCGGCGGGCGGCTTGGGAAATGCCGACGCGCTCGAGGAGTTCGTGGTTTTTGGTGAGCGGCTGTTTTTTGAGTTTGGCGTAGAAATTGAGGGTTTCGATGCCGCTGAGGGAAGGGTGCAGGGCGACGGTTTCGGGCAGATAGCCGATTTGGCTGCGCAACTGCGCGCCCGCTTTACTTCCGGTGCGCTCGCCCAGCAGCATGACTTCGCCTTCGGTGGGGGTAATCAGCCCGAGTATCAGTTTGATGAGCGTGGACTTGCCTGCGCCGTTGTGTCCGGCAAGACCGACACTTTCCCCCGCCTTCAAGACTAAATCGACTTGGTTGACGGCTTTTTGTGCGCCGAAGCGTTTGGTTACGTTTCTCAATTCGACATGGTGTGCGCTCATGAGTGCTTCCTTGTGTGGATGGATTTCAGACGACGTTGAGGGTCGTCTGAAAAGGGCGTTCTTTGTATGGGGTCGTCTGAAAAAGGGAGAAGGGTTTCAGACGACGTTTGTTATGGGGCGGTGTTTTCGACTGTTGACTGCGTTGCGGGTTGCACCGTATTTGCGGCGGATTTCCGTTGGTACGGCAATGAGGGGCAAAACCTTGCTGCGGCGGGGTTTTAAGGTCGTCTGAAAACTTTTCAGACGACCTTGCGAGACGTGTTTGCCGGTTCCGCTTAGTTCAATGAGCCGTTTTCGGCATCGCTCCATTCGGACTGATGGGTTTTGGCTTCTTGCAACAGTTGTTCTTTCATGGCTTCGTATTTGGTGGTGGTTTTGTTGCTGCCTACCTTCATCAGCGGTTTGCTGTCGATCACGCCGCCGGGGAGGATGGCGGGGAACTGCGATTGCGCCCATTTGACGATGCTGATGGCGGGGCTGTTCATCAGGAGGCGGGAAACGGGCGCGCGCCAGATGATTTGGTCGATGATGCCGTTGGGACGGTACGCGCTGTCGCCGAAGCCGTCGCCATCGAGGTCGAACGCGCTGTTGTCGCTCCAGTAGTTGCCGCGTCCGCCTTCGCCCCAGTCAAGAAAACGTGTACTGACGTATTTGACTTGGCTTTCGTTGTTGATGAAGGCATTGTCGGAAAGGGTGGTGCCTTCGATGGCGGCGGTGAAGTGGATGCCGATTTCGCAGTTTTCAAAATGGTTGGCGACGATTTTGTTGTAGTTGGCGTTGTAGGCGAAAACGCATTTGCCGGCTTTGTTGATGATGTTGTCGTGGATGTCGGAATAGTTGACGTAGTTGAGCATGATGCCTTGGTCGCGGCTGCCGACGGCGATGTTGCCGTACACGTTGAGGCGGTCGGAGAACATCAAAACGTAGCCCATGTTGTTGCCGACGGAAATGTTGCCGCTGACTTCGCTGTCGTTGGTGTACATGTAGTGGACGGCGAAACGCAGGTCGCTGAAGCGGTTGTTTTTATAGGTGTTGTTTTTGCTGGTGTTGGAGAAAATGCCGTCGCGGCCTTTGGAAATGTCGTTACTGACGACTTGCGCGCCGGGGGCGTTCCAGACGGTTACGCCGTTGCCGCGTTCGTTGACGCGCAGGGTGGAGTCGCCGACGATTTTGTTCTCGCGCACCATGGATTCGGCAGAGCCGTGGATATATACGCCGACGGAGTTGTCGAGGATGTTGTTGTGTTCGATTAAGGCGCGGGGGGCGGTTTCTTCGAGGTAGATGCCGGCATCCATGGCGGGCAGGCTCATACCGGAACGGGTGACGGTGAGGTTGCGCAGGGTAACGTCGGGGGCGATGACGGCAATGGTGCGGCCGGTGCGGTCGCCTTCGATTTTGGCGGAGCGGTCGGCAGGACCTTCGATGGTGATGGGTTTGTCGATAAGCAGTTTGGTTTTGTAAGTGCCGGAGGCGAGCTTGAGCGTATCGCCTGCCTGCGCGCGCGCGATGACTTCGGGGAGGTTGTCGGTCGGGGAAACGTCGATGGTGGCTGCAAAGGTCGTCTGAATCATGCCGCCGAACATAAATGTCAGGACAGCGCGTCGCCATGTTTTGAATTGGGGTGTGTGCATGGAGTTCCTCTGATTCGTGCGGTGTGCGTCGGCACGGTGATGCCTGCCTGTAAGGGCCGTGTTTTTGTTTTATAGCGGAACAGTCTGTTGCGTCCAAACGGTTCTGCTATAAAAGGTCGTCTGAAAACGAGGGCAGCGGGTTTCGCTAAGACCTGAAAGTTTTTTCAGACGACCTTTCCGTTAAGTCAGTGATAAACCGTCAAACCCGATTATCGGGGTTTAACGATCATTTGACCGGACATTTCCATGTGCAGGGCGTGGCAGAACCATTGGCAGTAATACCAGTGTACGCCTGGACGGACGGCTTTGAAGGTTACCGATTGGGTAGCTTGCGGGCCGATTTCCATGGCGATGCCGTAGCCTTCCAAAGTGAAGCCGTGGGTCAAGTCTTCGATGGTTTCAACGTTGGTCACATATACGGTCACTTCGTCGCCTTGGTTGACTTCGAATTGCGGGATGCTGTACGCAGGCGCAACGGCAGTCATGTATACGCGGACTTTGTTGCCCTCGCGGATGACTTTGGCGGCTTTTTCCAGCTCGACACCGTCTTTTTTCGCTTGTTCCACAGCGTCTTGCCAGAACCATGGGTCTTTGCGGTCCCAGGTTTTTTTCGGGTTGACTTTGGAAGCGGCAACCAGACACAGGTCATGCGGTTCGGCAAAGGTCGGGTTGTCGTGTACTAGGCGCATTTCGTCGCCGGAGATGTCGATCAACTGGTCGCATTCCGGTTTCAGCGGGCCGGCGTTGAGGAAGCGGTCTTTGGAGAATTTGTTCAAAGACACCAGCCATTTGCCGTCGGCTTCCTTGGTTTCGCCCATGGTCGTATGGTTGTGGCCGGGTTGGTAGTGGACGTCGAGTTTCTGTTTGATCGGATCCACTTTTTCGCCTTTGTAGGCTTTGATGGCGTCGTCGATGTTCCATTTGACCATTTGGCTGTCGATAAACAGCGTGGTGTAGGCGTTGCCACGGCCGTCAAACGCGGTGTGTAAAGGACCGAGACCCAGTTGGGGTTCGGCGACAACCACGTCGCGCTCTTTGATTTTGCCGGCGAACAAATCGTCCAGTTTGCTGACGTCCAATACAGTAACGGTCGGAGACAGTTTACCGTTGAGCATGATGTATTTACCGTCAGGGGAAGCGTTACAGCCGTGCGGAGAGTTCGGCACGGGGATGTAGCGGGTGTAAGGGGAATTGGCTTCTGCGCGGCCGTCCAGCATTTTCACGCCGTTGACTTCTTTGAAGTCGCCTTTTTTGATGCCTTCTTCGATGGCGGCAAGATTGAAGACGACGCACCAGTCTTGCTCGTTGGAAGAAGCACCTTGTACGGTCAGGGCGCGTTCGGAGTTGTAGCAGGTGGAGAAGGAATATTTGCCTTGGTAGTCGGCATCGCCGTTGTCCAAGTTGCCGTCCACCAATACTTGCCATGCGATGTCCATGGTTTCGCCGTCAATGGCGGTATAAACGGCATTCCAAGTTTTGGCGTCGTTCCAAGTACCCACGCCGCTTACCGGTACGATGTGTTCGCCGTTGGCAAAGACATAGCCGGTTTTCGGATAACGTTGCGGACGCAGACCGTGTACACCGGAAACGTTAGGGATTTCGGTGATTTTGTCGGTTTTCATGAAGTCCAGGCGGACGCGGCAAACGCGGTTGTTTGCTTTGTCGTTGGCATACGCGTAGCGACCGTCGTAAGTTTGGTCGGTAAACGACAAGTGAGGGTGGTGCAAGTCGCCGTTAGGGTAGCAGCGCAGGCCGCTGTCTTTCAGGAACTGGTTGGTTTCCGGCGTATTTTTTTCATTCAAAATACGCAGGCTCTCGTTGGTACGGCCCCAACCGGTCGCGCTGTCCATGTTGAACACGGGGATACGCATCAGTTCGCGCATGGAAGGTACGCCGATCAAGCGCATTTCGCCCGATTGACCGCCGGAGAGGAAGCCGTAGTATTGGTCGAGTTCGCCCGGACCGACTTCGGAAGTCTGTTTGCCCGGTTCGGCAGAGGCATGAGACTCGGTTTTGGCGGCAGGCGCAGCACCTGAAGCGGCGGCTTTATCGCCACCCTCTTTGGAACAGCCCGCCAAACCCAACAGACCGGCGCCGGCAATACCTGCGCCTGAAACGGCGGCAGTACCTAAGAATGAACGACGGCTTAAGCCGTTTTGTTCTAATTTTTCGTCTGACATACAACACTCCTTGGATAAAATTCGGCAGCCGGCGTTTTCAGACGACCTGCCGATTGAAAAAACATATTTATGTTTATAAGTGTGGGTACGGTTGACCCGGTATTTCTTTAGGGTTTCAGATTATTCGCCGACTTTAGGGGCGGTTTCTTTTTTCACAAACTGCACAACCTGCTCCCCAGGCTGCTGTTTTGCAGATGCGGTTTCGGGGTCGGCTTTTGCCGCCGCCTGTTTTTGTTTTTTCTTGTTGGTTGCCACAACTTGCGGGCAACGTGTGTCATGGTGATACATGACTTGGCAGTGCAGGCACTGGATACATTCGTTCGGATGGATGTCGCCTTCCGGTGCAATCGCCTGAACGGGGCATTCGTGCGTACAGATTTGGCAAGGGTTGCCGCACATTTTGTAGCGGCGAAGCCAGTCGAATACGCGGAAGCGGCCGGGTAGGGCGATACCCGCGCCCAATGGGCACAGATAGCGGCAGAAGAAGCGTTCGATGAACAGGCCGGCAACCAAAAGGGTAACGGCAAACGCGACAAACCACCATTCGCGGACGAATTTCAAAATAATTGCCGTTTTAAAGGGTTCTACCTCTGCGAATTTTTCCGCCGTACCCAAATCGTACAGGGAAATTGCCAACAGTGCGAAGAAAATGACGTATTTAATCGCAGTCAGGCGCGTGTGCAGCAGGTGCGGCACGGTAATCTGTTTTACGCCCAATTTTTTGGCGATACGGTTGGTCAGCTCTTGCAGCGAACCGAAGGGACAGAGCCAGCCGCAGAATGTACCACGGTTCCACAGCAGCATGGTTGCGGCGGTAAACAGCCACAGGATGAACACAATCGGATCCATCAGGAAGAAGTCCCAACGGAATTCGGTCAGGATGGCGGAGAACAGCGTCAGCGTATTGACGACCGACAGTTGCGCCTGAGCGTACCAGCCGATATAGAACAGGGTAAATGTCAGGAATACCAGGCGGAAGCGGTCGTACCATTTCTCATAGCGGACAATCCAGTCTTGGAACAGGAAGACCAAAAGCAGAATGGTCAATGCGATGCCGACTACGGCGATTTGTCCCTGTTTCGCTTTCCATACCTGTTTCCAGAGTTGGTTGGATGCACCGTCGTTTGAAGAGGCTTCAGAGGCTTCTTCGGCTATACCTTTAGTGTCTGAGGCTTGTTCGGCGGCAGGAGTGGCTGCCGGTTCGACAGGTGCGCTGATTTCGACGGGTGGTGCTTTCGGGTCATCGACATAGTAACCTTGAGGCAGCTCGTAATCCAAATCGGCGGTTACGAATGCTTTGTCGTTTACGCTCAGTACGCGTTGAACCATCAACTGCAAACGCCACGGTTCGGCAGCATCGAATTCCACACCTTCGGGAATCGTAAACCAAGATACTTCTTTAAAGTGGGGCGCACCTTCGGCTGCCAAATCAACCAAGCGTTCGTGTTGCGCGTCGGTAAAGCGGAAGCTGTTTTCGCCTTGAATCATCTCGATACGGTCGAAAATACCGCCGCGGACATAGCCCGAACCTTTCCAAGAATAACGACCTTCACCGGCAACCAAGACAGCTTGTTGACCCGGTTGCAGACGGTTTTGCAGGTTTTTCCAACCTTCTTCGCCCAACAGGCTTTTGCCGATGGAAGGCTGGCTGACTACGGCAGTGTACAAATCGATAAAGGTATCGTCGCCTGCACCTTGTTCGGCGTGTTCGGCAACACCTGCTTTGCCGCCTTTTTCAAACAGCTTGTTAATTTCATCAACAGTAATGTGCAGATGGCCGATGGCTTTTTGTTCCAGCAGCGCATTCCAAGATTGGATGTCCTGTTTGTCAGGATTGACAGCGCGGCGAGGCCGGGTTTGAGCCGCAGGAGCGGCAGCCTGTTGCGTATCCGCAGCATTGGCGGAGGTCGTCTGAACGGCTTTGTCAGTGCCCAAACCATATTTGCCGGCAACAACTTTGAACGAACGCTGGATACTGTCGTTAATCACCATCAGTGTAACGGTCGCGCCACTGATGATGTCCCCGGGGGCAACGCCCGGAGTAGGTGGATTTTTAATAAAATTCAAACCGATATACTTATTGATGAATTTATCCACACGCGACTGCGGGATACCAATAAGCATAATCGGCTCATGGTGATCGACCAGCTTCGCACCGGCGATCGTTCCGTCGTTGGCCAAAGCCATCATCGTATCAATCGGTTTGCTCGAATAGCCGCGTGTATTGACTACGTCCGTCGTGATATACACCAAACCCAACTGCTCGTCGCCCTTATAAACACGGGCAACCATAGGCTTGCCTTCAGGCTTGCCATAACGGTCTGCACCCGGAAAAATTTCCGAAGGCTGGACTTTTGACAAAAAGTCAGGCAAACGCTCGGCGTAAGCGGGCAGTGTCGAAAACAATAGGACAAATACGGCAAACATCGCCAGCATCGTATTCAAGATGCCTGATGTGTGTTTCGTTTTTAGGCAGGACATGGCTGTTCCCGATTATTCGATACTCTAAACATTAACATTATATGAATCCATTATTTGCAATAATTTGACCTATGTCAAATTTACAAATCTTAAAACCTGGTTTTAACGGCAAGTAATACTTTGTGATTATGTGGAGATGGCTCTATTTTTGTTGCTAATGGAATAGAAAATCGGGTGATTAAATAATTTTGGGTTTTGTGGTGTATTAATATGTTTTCGATATAGGATGGCAATCGCAATCTGTACATGGCGCAGGTAATGCGGCACTGATTTGTTTTTCAAGTTGCGGTTTATTGAATATAGTGGATTAACTTTAAATCAGGACAAGGCGACGAAGCCGCAGACAGTACA
>CAUSKT010000042.1:0-20226 GCA_963532335.1 uncultured Neisseria sp.
GCAAAGACAAACCGAAACCGCTTTCGGTCAGGCTGCACACGGCGGCAAGATGCGTGCAGGCAATGCTGTCGGCAATATCGAGAAAATAGCTTTCGCCGCCGTGTTGCAAGGTCGTGCGCACGGGCAGGAAGTGCAGCCAGCGGTGGGCGTGAAGCTGCGAGGGATGGGTGATGGGCGGATGACGGTCGAGATAATCGGGCGCGGCGCAAATGCTGTACGGCCAGGTAACGAGATGACGCGCGACCAGATTGGGATCGTCCAAGGCGCGGTCGCCGCCGCGTATGGCGAGGTCGGTCTGATTGTGTTGCAGGTCGTCCAAGGTATCGCTGAAATTGAGGACGGGGTGGATTTTGGGAAACTCGGTTTGCAATCTTGCAAACGCCGTCTGAAAAGCGCGGGAACTGATGACGCTGGAAGTCAGGGAGATACGCAATTCGCCGACGGGTTCGGTTTTGAGATTGTCGATAACGGTACGCGTATCGGCAAGGGTGGCGGCGAGGCGGCGGCAGTATTCGCCCAAGGCGCGGCCGGCATCGGTTGGCGCAAGGCTGCGCGTGCTGCGGTTTAACAGCTTGATGCCGTGCAGGGTTTCGAGGCGGTTGATGTGCTGGCTGACGGCAGACGGGGTCATGCCCAGCGCGGCAGCGGCGGCGTTCATGCTGCCGTGTTCGAGGACGGCGGCAAAAACGAGCAGGGGTTTGATGTCTTGCATGGTGTTTACTAGGTTGGAATCGGAGTTTTCAGACGACCTGTTGGCAATACTGCGGATTATATAGCGCGGATGAAAAATCGGCGCGGAACTGATTGGGCGGTTGAGCCATATTCGCTTATCGCCATTTGCATATCTACCCTTTTTCAGGTATACCGCCAATTGATGTTCACATTTTAAAAGGATTTTATGATGGCTTCTTTCGACGAACCGGGCCGCGTCAAACGCGAAGGCATACTGACGCGTCTGCTGCGTTTTTTGGGTATCGGTCCTTCTGCCGAAGATGAACAAGAGCGCGCGCGTTTGGCGGCTTTGAATTTGAATACGGCGGTTTATGCCGACTTATTCGCCAACGAACCGGAAGAAATGCTGGTTTTGACTTCCGATTTCGACCCTGAAATAGGAATATTCAGGATTAATGCGGGCATAGGTGGCGGCAAAAAACAATTCCAAGCCAAAAGCTGCCCAATTTTAGGCTATGTCCATGTTAAAAGCGGTACGTTCATGGATCAGCCCGTATACAAGCTGACCTGGGGAGAAGACGATGCAAACAACCCCTTTAAAAACTGTTCATTTCAGACGCTCAAGCCACTGACTGTGTACCGTATCCGAAGTAAGTTAGCCATGGATTGGGAGCCATTCGGAAGCGAGTGGTTGAGCCATATACTTTTAGTTGAGGTGCTCGAAAGCGATGCACACAATCAAGAATTGGAAAACCTACGCCGCGAATATCTGAATCCCGTTTTGTTTACCCATCCGCTGGCAACATTCAGATTAAACACATTTATGGAAAATTTCGAAGCCAAGGCAGAATGGGCGGGGCTGCCTGTGAAATTGTCTTTGAACGCAGAGGGCGACAAACCGGCAGGCGGTACGCTCAAACGCTTGCCGGAAGTATTTGCCCAACAGACGCAACTCTATGCCTCCCTAAACACCTACCTGCTCGAACATATCCGCAAACACAACGGCATCCGCACCAAAGACGGATTTTTTCCCAATCCGCATCCGACGGCGGAAAGCTTCCTCCAAGACTTAAAGCTGCAAAAATTGGATTTTTTCGATCAGGATTTCGATATCGTGTTTCACAATGATGACGATGCATTGGTGCCTGACGGCGAATACTATTTCTGTGTTTCATTTGATCCAAAGGGGAACATTACCGGCATCGAGTCCATCCACTGACAACAGGTCGTCTGAAACTTTAAACCCCGTTTCAGACGACCTTTTTTCATCCTATTATTTAGCTCAACTTTATAATAACAACAGTAAAACAGGGATTATCAAGCGTTTCAGACGACCTTACAATGCGCTTATCTAATCAATCACACCTCAACCAGGAGTCAAACATGAAAATCGCAGTCATCGGCGCAACAGGTTATGTCGGCAACGCAGTGGTTCAAGAATTGGCAGGTCGCGGTCATGAAGTTACCGCTTTCGCGCGCAATACGGATAAAGTGTTCCAAGCGCAAAATGTTGCTGCCGTCTCCGCAGACGTGAACGCTGCGGACTTCGCCGACAAGCTGGCAGGCTTTGACGCCGTGGTCAGCGCGTTCAATCCCGGCTGGACCAATCCCAATATCGGCGCAGATTTCACACGCGGCGCAAACAACATCGTCGAAGCGGCAAAAGCGGCGCAAGTGCCGTATCTCTTAATCGTCGGCGGCGCAGGCAGCCTGTATGCCGCACCTGATTTGCAAGTTGTCGATACGCCCGACTTCCCCAAAGCCATTTACGACGGCGCCAATGCCGCACGCCACCTTTTGACCGCACTCCTGCCGCGCCGCGATGTGAACTGGTCTTTCGTTTCCCCTCCGGCACGACTGGGCGCGGACGGCGGTTTCAGCGAAGACAAAACCGGCAAATACCGCTTGGGCAAAGACGATTTGCTGATGGACGGTGAAATTCCGGCAGGCATCAGCGTGGCAGATTTGGCAGTAGCCATCGCCGACGACGCGGAAAACAAAGCGCATTTGTTTGAACGCTTTACCGTTGCCGCCGCTTAACCGCCAAACATAACAAAGGTCGTCTGAAAACTTTGGAAATCAGGTTTTCAGACGACCTTTTTGTATCTGCGTTCCATCATCCCCCTACAACCGACCTCCCCTTTTTTATCGGAAGCGTTTGGGGAACAAGGGCGCGGACTTGGTTTTCAGACGACCTTCGTGTCAGTTTACCTGAAGGGAAATCGGTGTTATTGTGTTTGGCAGTCTGTTGAAAATAAAATGATTTATGGAAAGAGACTCTTTAAACAGCCAGCATTTCGTCCGACTGGTGCAACAAGGCGGCGGCAGCGATTATCTGAGCGGCAATTACCGTTTCGATACGCTGCACAGCGGCATTTCCCTGCATGGCGGCTGCGTGACCGCGCAAAAGGATTTCCAAAGCACGCAGCTTGCCGAGCCGTATATTTCGTTCATCCTGCTGCTGGAGGGGCGTTTGGATTTCGCCATCAATCAAAACCGCTATCAGATTGAGGCTGACGGCGGACGGGTGGTATTGATTGCTGCGGAGGAGGAGATTTTGTTCAGCCGTTATCTCTATCAAGGGGAGAAAACGGCAAAAATCACGTTGAAAGGCATAGAGCAATGGCTGTCGCAACCGCAATACGCGGCGATGCTGCCGGCGGTTTACCGCGAGACGGTGCGGCATTGGCATTTGAGCGATCAATTGCGCGCTTTGGTGGAAAACAGTTTGATGCTGTCGGCGCAAGGCGACGGTCTGGGCGATGTTTTGCAGCGCGAAGCCGATGCTTTGCAGTTGCTCGCAGGATTGTGGCGCGATTTTTGCAGCCGTTATCCGTTGTCGCCATCTTCTGAAAAATCAGGCGGGACGGTTCGCCCGTCGGATGGGGACGGGTTTGTGCATGGTTTGAATCAGGCATTTGACCAAGGCGCGCACCAAGTGGCGGAACTCGCCGCCGCACTGCACGTCAGTGAACGGACGCTGCAACGCCGCCTGCGGGATTATTTCGGGATTACCGTCAGCGACTGGCTGCGGCACAAACATATGCAATATGCGCTGTATGCGTTGACGACAGGCAAAGAGAGCATCAGCGAAATCGCCTACCGTTGCGGCTATGGACACACATCCAGCTTCACGCAGGCATTCAAGCAATATTTCGACTGCACGCCTGCGGAGGTGCGCAAGCGGGAGGATTGATGTCGGATGGGATGTTTAGAGGTTTAAAGGTCGTCTGAAACGGTTTCAGACGACCTTTGCGTATGCCAAGCCTTCGATATGGAAACTTCTTAAGCCGCCCCTTCACTTTTTCCGTTTCGCCCGCGGATGCCCCTCGTCGTAAACCTTGGCCAGATGGTCGAAATCCAGCTTGGTGTAAATCTGCGTGGTCGAGAGGTTGCTGTGTCCCAGCAGCTCTTGCACGGCGCGGATGTCGCGCGAGGATTGCAAAAGGTGGCTGGCGTAGCTGTGGCGCATCATGTGCGGGGAAATGTGTTGCCCGCTGCCCTGCTGCACCGCCCATGCCTGAAGGCGTTTTTGGATTTGCCGCTGCCCGAGCCGCGTGCCGTTTTTGCCGGTAAAGAGCGCGGCTTCGCCGTCTGCCGCTACGCGTTCGGACAGATAGGCGCGCAAGGCTTCGACGCTTTTGCCCGACAGCGGGACTTGCCGCTCTTTCCTGCCTTTGCCGGTTACGCTTACCCAGCCTTCGTCCAGCAACACATCGCCCAAATCCAAGCTGTGTATCTCGCTTAAGCGCAGGCCGCTGCCGTACATCAGTTCAAACAAGGCATGGTCGCGCACTGCCAAACTGTCATCAACGGGCGCGCTGTCGAGCATATGGTTCAACTCTTCCTGCGGCAGGGCCTTGGGCAGGCGTTCGGGCAGGCGCGGGGCTTTCAGGTTGAAGGTCGGATCGTTGTCCATCATGCCCGACTGCACGAGCCAGCCGCAATATTGCCGCCACGCCGACAATTTGCGCGCCAGCGTCCGTTCGCTCAAGCCCTGTTGCGACAGCCGTTTCAACGCCGCCACGAAATCGCGCCGCGTCAAATCCTGCGTCGTTTCAGACGACCCTTCCGTCAAAAGCCGCACGAGTTCGGTCAAATCGCGCCCGTAGGCAGACAGCGTGTGCGCCGACTTGCCCTGTTGCCCCAACATTTTCAAATAGCCGTCCAAAGACAGCCCGAAATCGCGTGCCAACATTTTCAGACGACCTCCAACACGGTTTTCAAAGCTTCCGGCAACCGGCAAACTTTTTGGCGCACATAATCGAAACACACCATGCCCGTACGCGCCCGCGCCAGCACCTTGCCGTCCGCGATGCGCGTCAGGCGGAACAGCAGCGCAAACCCGCCCTTGCCGATGTCCTCGACGCCCATTTCCGCCGACAATTCATCGCCGTAAAAACCTTGTGCCAAATATTGCACCGCCGCGTCCGCCATAATCAGCCCCGCGCCGCCCGCGTCCGTTTCGCTCCAGCCCAAACCTGCCAGCCAACGCATCCGCACCTCGTGGCACAAACGCAAAACGGCATCGTTCGCCAGATGGCCGCCGTAATTCACATCGCCCACCTGCACGCACAAGGTCGTCTGAAACAACACCGCATCTACATCCGCCACTGCCAACTTAGCCATCACACACCTCCCGCCGCCGTTTCAGACGACCCCGAAAACAAACCGTTATTATAAACCATGTCAGACAAATACCGACCGCACCGTTTGCCCGCCGCAGTTGCCCAAAATCTCATTAATATATAAAACTGATGTAGCCCTGTGTAGTTTTTTAATAAGAAAAACATTATAATTTCCCACATCACCATCCCGCTACCTCACCAAGGAGATTTAAATGGCACTCGTATCCATGCGCCAACTGCTCGACCATGCCGCCGAAAACAGCTACGGCCTGCCCGCATTCAACGTCAACAACCTCGAACAAATGCGCGCCATCATGGAAGCCGCAGACCAAGTCAACGCTCCCGTTATCGTTCAAGCATCCGCCGGCGCGCGCAAATATGCAGGTGCGCCGTTTTTACGCCACCTGATTCTGGCGGCCGTCGAAGAATTCCCGCACATCCCCGTCGTCATGCACCAAGACCACGGCGCATCGCCCGACGTGTGCCAACGCTCCATCCAACTGGGCTTCTCCTCCGTCATGATGGACGGCTCGCTGCTCGAAGACGGCAAAACCCCGTCCACCTACGAATACAACGTCAACGCCACCCGTACCGTCGTTAACTTCTCCCACGCCTGCGGCGTATCCGTCGAAGGCGAAATCGGCGTCTTGGGCAACCTCGAAACCGGCGAAGCAGGCGAAGAAGACGGCGTAGGCGCGGCAGGCAAACTCTCCCACGACCAAATGCTCACCAGCGTCGAAGATGCCGTGCGCTTCGTCAAAGACACCGGCGTGGACGCACTCGCCATCGCCGTCGGCACCAGCCACGGCGCATACAAATTCACCCGTCCGCCCACCGGCGACGTATTGCGCATCGACCGCATCAAAGAAATCCACCAAGCCCTGCCCAACACCCACATCGTCATGCACGGCTCCAGCTCCGTTCCGCAAGAATGGCTGAAAGTCATCAACGAATACGGCGGCAAAATCGGCGAAACCTACGGCGTACCCGTAGAAGAAATCGTCGAAGGCATCAAACACGGCGTGCGCAAAGTCAACATCGACACCGACCTGCGCCTCGCCTCCACCGGCGCCATCCGCCGCTTCATGGCAGAAAACCCGTCCGAATTCGACCCGCGCAAATACCTGAGCAAAACCGTCGAAGCCATGAAACAAATCTGTCTCGACCGCTACCTCGCATTCGGCTGCGAAGGTCAGGCAGGCAAAATCAAACCTGTTTCCCTTGAAAAAATGGCAAACCGCTACGCCAAAGGCGAGCTGAACCAAATCATCAAATAAACAACGGGACAATCAAACGGGCGGCCATCCAAGCCGCCCGTTTTGTTTTGAAGGGTATGGGTTAAGTGCAAACCCGTACGGCACTGCACTGCCCGCTCTGATTTAAATTTAATACGCCGGCTTTCCAAACCAGACAAAAGGTCGTCTGAAAACGGCTTCAGGTTGAACACAACCTGCGGCGTTTGTTTTCAGACGACCTTTTTTGCCGAAGAAGCAAACTTATCCCATTTCCCGACTAGCGTGGGATTCGATGACGGGCGGCGATTATTTGTCGCTGCATTGCTTCAAATTAAATTGTGCGGCAGCGGCTTCTCGTTTGTATTCTTCTTCGTAGAGGTAGCTCCGCTGGTAACCCTCCAGCCATTTGTCCATCGGGGCAAGCGCCTTGCGGCATGCCGCTTTGTCTCCGGCATTTTTATAGCTGACGGACAAGTCGTTCAGCGTCCGCATCCATTCGGTCAGATCGAGGAACTTGTCGCATTCGTTGAGATAACGTTGTTTGATAGCGACAGCATCGCGGTAGCGTTTGCCCTGATAGGCGGCCTGAAAACGTTTTTCCATTGCTGCCGCGCCTTTTGCAGAACAGGCGGCAGGCAATTTTTCATAGGTCGCCTCGAAAGATGCATTATGTCCGCAGTATTCTTGGCAGGCTTCGCGGGCTGAATCAGGAATGTTCAGCTTCACGCTGTTGTTGGTAAAGGAAAAATGTACGACGCAGCCATTACGGTTTTTGCTGGTACGGTTTTTGATTGTGCCTTCATAATTACAGACATGGCCGTTTGGATTGACTGTATTGACAGAAACCTGTTTGCCGTTGAGTGTCAATGAGCCGCTGCTGAGACGGTCTTCCGTCAGAAAATAATCTTGTGCGGCAGCGTGCAGGGAAAAGCTTGTCAGCAGGAGGAATGCGAGGGTTTTCATCAATGTGCTTTCTTATGGTTTACGGAAAAAATGAGATTGACTCGGTGCTTCATCTGATGCTCTTATAGTGGATTAAATTTAAATCAGGACAAGGCGACGAAGCCGCAGACAGTGCAGATAGTACGGAACCGATTCACTTGGTGCTTCAGCACATTAGAGAATCGTTCTCTTTGAGCTAAGGCGAGGCAACGCCGTACTGGTTTAAATTTAATCCACTATATTATGCAACGAGCAATGTGGATTGTACCGCAATACAAAGGTCGCCTGAAATACCAAACAGCATTTCAGACGACCTTTTAATAACGGACAGAAGGCTTATCAACACCCGCCTGCCGTCGGCTTTGCAGCGTCAGTTGATCGAATAGCCGCGCAGATATTGGGTACGCTCGCGCGTCATGCGGGTATCGCATTGGAGCTTGAGGTATTCGTTTTGCGCCGGACTGTCCGCCCTTGCTGCCGCCTGTTGGCAGTTTTGGTTTTTGGTTTGAATCCAAGCGCGTTGTTCTGCCAGCATTTCCTGTTGGACAGTACGCTCCATGCCGTCCCATACGCCTTTGATTTCCGCCTCTGCCTGATGGTTTTGCGAACGGGCATTATCTAAGTCGCTTTGAGAAAACGAAGGCTGCTCCTGCTTCTCTTCGCCATCAGGGCGCAGGATTTCGGTTTCAAGGCCCGCGGCAGGCGGTACGCCCGAAGCTTGGCTCGCCGCGTTGTTTTCCAAAATATCTTCTGCTTTGGCGACAGGCGGCTCTTCAGCGGCTTTGCTTTGCAGGATTTTGATCGCCTCTTCTTTGCTGACTGCCTTGCCGTCTATCATCACGATGCTTTTGACACCGTAAGGCAACAGTAAGGAAGACAGGGTTTGCGCGGTCATATTGACGGTATTGTCTTCCAAAGAAACCGTACCGACTTTCGGATCGGGCGTATAGCGGACGCTGGTTGAAAACGTGTTGTTCTCAAAGCTCAGGTTGCTGCCCATGATTTTCTGCTGAAGCATTTCGGTCAAGCCGGTATTGCTGTAAATCAGCGGACTGTTGGCATCGGCGGTACGCAATACTTCGGCAGGGATTTGGATTTTCAAATCGGCGCTGCACAAGGATTTGTTGTCTTCCGTAATTTCTTGCGGATTGTCCAAGACGATATTCAACTCGGAGCCGGCGGCAATGATTTTATCAGCATCGACAAATTGGCGGCTGTCGGCACGGACAAAGGAACGCGCCTCGCGCTTGATGGTTTCTTGGATTTGGTTGCGGATACTTTGAATGGCGGCAGGATTGCCACACTCCAAAGCCTGCTTGGGTTCTTCTTTGCCGCATGCCGCCAACATCAGGGCGATAAGCGGTAAAGCCAGCAGTTTTTTGTGCATAAATAATACTCCTTGATACGGCTCGGAAACCGCATCGTTTTGTCGTTCAGACGACCATCATAACAAAAGCACTTGCAACAAGTAAATGTTGCAAGTGCTTTTTCAACGAAACGTTATAAATGCTTACTTATTTGGTAATGACATTTACAAAACCGGAAAGGATTGCTGCGTTAATCAAGTCCACGAAGAACGCGCCGACCATAGGCACAATCAAGAAGGCTTTGTGCGAAGGACCGAAGGTCTGAGTGATGGACTGCATATTGGCAACGGCGGTCGGCGTTGCGCCCAAGCCGAAGCCGCAGTGTCCTGCCGCCAAAACCGCCGCATCGTAGTCGCGTCCCATAAAAACGTAGGTGGCGAATGTCGCGTACAGAATCATCACGACGGTTTGTACGGCGAGGATGATGGTTACAGGACCCGCCAAACCGGTCAATTCCCACAATTTCAGGTTCAAAAGCGCCATTGCGAGGAAAAGCGACAGGGAAGCATTGCCGAATACATCGATGGCGCGGTCGAACATATTGACTTTAAACGCAGAGGTCAGAATGTTGCGGATGACGACACCGGCAAACAGACACCATACGAATTTCGGCAAGTCATACAGATATTCTTTGTCGAAGCCGTCCACAATTTCGGCAAATGCCAAACACGCTGCAAACATGGCAAGCGTTTCGACGGCGGATTCGGCGGTAATCAGGCGGGTGCGCTTCGCTTGTTCGAACACGTCGTCGGCATGTTCGTCTGAATTTGCCTTTTGTCCGCTTTGCTCGATGGGCTTGCGTCCCATTTTGTTGATCAGACGGCGCGCAACCGGACCGCCGATCAGGCCGCCGAATACCAAACCGAACGTGGCGGAAGCCATACCTAATCCGGTAGCACCGACCAAGCCGAATTTGTTTTCAAAGTCAGGACCCCATGCGCCTGCGGTACCGTGCCCGCCGGTCAGGGTAATCGAGCCGGTAATCAGACCGATAAGCGGATCCAGTCCTAAAACCTTCGCCAAGCCGACGCCGACAAAGTTCTGCACGATGATAAATGCCCCTACGACGGCGGTGAAAATCACCAACGGCAGACCGCCCGCTTTCAGGCGGGAAAAGTCCGCGCTCAAACCGATAGAAGTGAAGAAAATCAGCATGAATGCATCTTGCAGCGGTTTTTCAAATTTGAAGCTCACGCCGTAGGCTTGATGCAGTGCAAACAGGACAATCGCAGCAATCAAGCCGCCTGCCACAGGCTCGGGAATGTTGAAATCGCGCAGGAATTTGACTTTGTTTACCAAAACCTTACCAATCAACAAAACCAATGTGGCGGCAATCAACGTGTAGTAACTGTTAAATTCCCATTCCATAATTGTTTTACCTCTCAAAATCTCAAAAATGTTTTTCTTAAATCCGCCGTGCGGAATTAAACTGTTGGATATTAGGGGATGGGTTAAAGATTGTCAAAGAATAGCCTTTTGTTTTTTGAATTTTTTACATATGGCATTTTTAAAATCATCAAAATATTTATAAGCATCATGGCATTACATAAAGCTACTTTTTGTTTATTAATTAAATATTTTTAATCCGAATGATATTATTGTTGACAATTCTTTTCGTCAGAATATGGGCTTGATAACGAAAAAGGTCGTCTGAAAACTTGAAAATCAAGTTTTCAGACGACCTTTTTATCTTCCAGACTCAATCAACCTTTAGTACGCTCCAACAGTTCTTCCGCCAAGGCGAGGTAGGCTTTGGTGCCTTTGGCGTTGGCGTCGTAGGCGAGCGCGGGCATGCCATGGCTGGGAGCTTCGGCGAGGCGGACGTTGCGGGGGATGACGGTTTGGAACATCAGGTTGCCGAAATGTTGGAAAAGCTGTTCGCTGACTTCGACGACGAGGCAGCTGCGGCTGTCGTAGAGGGTGCGGACGATGCCGGTGATGTCGAGGCGCGGGTTGATTGCCTGACGGATTTTGCGCACGGTGGCGATGAGGTCGGAGATGCCTTCGAGGGCATAGTATTCGCACAACATGGGGACGATGACGCCGTTGGCGGCGACGAGTCCGTTGAGCGTGAGCAGGGTCAGCGAAGGGGGGCAGTCGATGAGGACGAAATCGTAGTCGTTTTCGACAGTTTGCAGGGCGTTTTTGAGGCGGATTTCGCGGGCGATTTCTTGCACCAGCTCGATTTCGGCACCGGCAAGCGCGCGGTTTGCGCCGAGTACGTCGTAGCTGCCGTCTCCGCTGCGGACGACGGCAGTCTTGATGTCGGTATCGCCCAATACGACTTGGTACACGCCTTCTTCAAGGCGGGCTTTGTCTATGCCGCTGCCTGTGGTGGCGTTGCCTTGCGGGTCGAGGTCGATGACGAGGACGCGTTTGCCTTTGGAGGCGAGCGATGCCGCGAGGTTGACGGTGGTGGTGGTTTTGCCGACGCCGCCTTTTTGGTTGGCGACGGCGAGGATTTGTGCGCTCATGTTTTTGCTGCTGTCGGATAGGTGAATGGCGGAATTTTAACGTTTTTTGCTTGAAATGGGTATAAGGTCGTCTGAAAAGGAAGCGGCGGCGGGCAGAGGCATCTTTGTCGCATTTCTATCTGCGTTTCGGTAAATTCTCTTTAAATCCAGACAAAGCAAGGTAATGCCTGCTGATTCAATATGGGTTTTCTATATAATATGCCGTTTTTTTAACTGTCGTAGAGATATACCATGAAAAAATCTTTCTTTGCCCTGTTGCTTGCCGCTGTTTTGCCTGCTGCCAATGCGGCTTCGGTTACCGAACGGGATGTGCAGAGTTCGGCTTTGGCTGCCAAACAGGCTCGGTTGGAATCAGCACAGGCTCAGATGGAAACGGAACTGGCGCGGTTAGCTGCGGATCTGGCGCGTATTGAGGCTTTTATTGCCGCACAAGAGGCGCGTTCCGGCATGGGAGAGAATGAGCGGATAGCGGCTTTGGAAGCCCGTATCAGTAAATTGGAAAAACGCCTTGCCAAGTCAAACTCGTACAACCCGAATCGGGTTTATGTGTGCAGCGTCAAGCCGTTTCAGAAGTTATTTGAGGCTTCGGGGAAAAACGAATGGGAGGCGCGCCGCGCCGTCCGCACCGCCTGCAATGCGGAAACTTCGGCGATGTTCTGCGAAGATTCTGCCATCCGCTGCGAAAAATACGAATAACGGGGTTTGAACACAAAGGTCGTCTGAAACGGAATCGGGTTTCAGACGACCTTTTTAACGGTATAGTGGATTAACTAAATCAGGACAAGGCGACGAAGCCGCAGACAGTATAGATAGTACGGAACCGATTCACTTGGTGCTTCAGCACCTTAGAGAATCGTTCTCTTTGAGCTAAGGCGAGGCAACGCCGTACCGGTTTAAAGTTAATCCACTATATTTTGAAGGCAAGTGGCGTTGTGTTCTGCCGATATCGGTATCGTTTCCTTTGAATTTGAACCAAGCCAGGCTGTATACTTTACGACTTGCCGCTGCTCATACCACAACAAGGAAATCTATGGATTGCTGGGAAATTCTGCACATTGCGCCTACCGGTGACGAACGTGCCATCAGGCGCGCTTATGCGAAGCTGTTGAAATCGACACGTCCGGACGATGACGCGGAGGGATATCAGCGGCTGCGCGAGGCATTTGATGAGGCTTTGGCGCGTGCGCCCTACATCGATGAGGAAGAGGACGCAGACGATTGGTCTTGGGATCATGCCGATAACGATGAGGCGGATGTTTCAGACGACCCTGATGAAGCACAGACTGAATATGTTGACGAGGAGGCGGCAGAATATGAATCGATCCAAGCCTATCCGCACGATACATGGAAAGACGCAGAAACAGACCGTATTGAAGAAACTGATGTTTCAGACGACCCCTACGGATATAGCGGCGCAACTGCCGAGGCTTATTCATACCATGGATACGATGGCGTAGATGCGGATTATATTTTGGCGGAAATCGGACGCATTCAAGATGAAGGGAAAAGTGAGGCGTTGGAACGCTCCTGGCCCGACATCCGCGCTTTATTGGACCGGCTGCCTTTGGGCGAATCGGAATATATTGCTTGGGATTTTTTGGATTTTCTGCGCGATCGGTATATTTCGAATATCATCGTATGGGCGCAATGGGCGTCTTATTTCCGCTGGCACGAGAGCCGCGAAGTTCTCCACCGTATGAGCACGGACGAGCTGGAGTGGGTTTATGACTGCATCAATGCGGCGGAAGTTTTATCTGACAACGCCAATGGCAAATTCCCGCTCTTGCACAGCTTGAACCGTCTGACCGAGCAAGGGCGCGATATGCGGGCAACGGTGAATGCGTTTTTCCTGAACACGGCTTTACAGGAAGAAATATCGCCATCCGTACGCACGGCGCTGATGAGGCGCAAGACGAAACTGACGTCTGTTTTACAGAAAGCGCAATCATGGCGGCAGATGCGGATTGTGCTGCCGATTGTGGCAATATTCGTCGCCATGTTTACAGCGGCAGCCGATGGCGCTTTATCCGCCTATATCGAGGCGTATTATTCGTTGGCCCTCGTCTCCACCCTCACGCTGGCGCTCTTGTGTTTCTTGGTCAATGTCTGCCGAAGCATATTTTTCACATGGCTGCCGTCTCTATACAAACTCTTCACGGTGACTTTTGTGTTTAAAAAAGCGGCGATTGTGCGCGCGCTCGTATTGCCTGTCGTGATGACCGCCGTGTGCCTGACCCCGACCGGTTCGGTAATGTTCTTCCTACTGACCGTACTCGCATGGATATATTCATGGTGTACCTTTTTCTCCTACATCAAAAGCGAACGGAGTATTGTCGGCGGTCTGACGGTCAATCTGTCCTTGATGTCCATGTTTCCGATAATCAATGTGCTAAACAAACATTTGGAGCAAACGGCGGGCAACTCGGTATTGCTTATCCTGACGGCTTTGATGATATTGTTGTGGTTCAACACCAATCTGTATCTACGGTCGTTCCATCCCCATCTGTCAAAAAAACAGGCGCAATTCCTGCTGGCACCTTGTTCGCCCAACGCATCCTTTCCTATCAGGGCGGCCGCTTCATTCACCTCCGCACTGGTTTGGATGCTGACGCTGCCGCAGCGATGCGCCGACTATGCCGAACGGGATGATATTTGGACGCCTTTGGGTTTCGGCGTACTGGCATGTATGCTGACGCTTATCCTGCCGCTTGGCGGAAATCGGATGCTGTGGTTTTACCCGACTGCATTCGTACTCGGCTGGCTGGTGCTTGTTTTGAAACAAAATGCCTACCGCAGCCTGATGCGGGCATAAGCTAAAGGTCGTCTGAAAAATTTTCAGACGACCTCAAACATACCGTACAACGCTGTTTTCATTTTTCTGCAACAGATTTATTCCATAAGGAATCCGCATGACTTTACCTGTTTTAGCCGTGACTTCGGGCGAACCTGCCGGCATCGGCCCCGATATCTGCTTGGATTTGGCGTTTGCCGATTTGCCGTGCCGCTGCATCGTGTTGGGCGACAAAAATCTGCTGCAAAGCCGTGCCGAACAATTAGGCAAAACCATTACCCTGCAAGATTTCGACCCGCAGGGCGGCAAGCCCGAACGCGGCATATTGGAAGTGTTGCACATTCCTTTAGACGCGCCCTGCCAAGCGGGCAAACTCAATCCCGCCAATGCCGCCTACGTCCTCAAACTGCTGGACACTGCCTATCAAGGCATTTCAGACGACCTCTTCGACGGCATGGTTACTGCGCCGCTGCACAAAGGCGTCATCAACGACGGACACGCCAGCGATCATTTCTTCAGCGGCCACACCGAATACCTCGCCGAAAAAAGCCAAACCGAACAAGTCGTCATGATGCTCGCGGGCGGCGGATTACGGGTGGCGCTCGTCACTACCCACCTTCCACTCAAAGATATCGCCGCCGCCATTACCCGCCCGCTGGTCGAATCCGTAACCCGCATCCTTCATGCCGACCTGCGCGACAAATTCGGCATCGCCCGCCCCCGCATCCTAGTGACCGGACTGAATCCGCACGCAGGCGAAAACGGCCATCTCGGCCATGAAGAAATCGACATCATCATCCCCGCGCTCAAGCAGCTGCAAAGCGAAGGCATAGACGCACGCGGCCCCTATCCCGCCGATACGGTGTTCCAGCCCTTTTTACTCAAAGACGCCGATGCCGTTTTGGCGATGTATCACGACCAAGGGCTGCCCACGCTCAAATACGCGGGCTTCGGGCAAGGCGTCAACGTCACGCTCGGACTGCCCTTTATCCGCACTTCGGTCGATCACGGCACCGCCCTCGACCTTGCCGGAACGGGCAAAGCAGACTCATGCAGCCTCATGACCGCCGTTGCCACCGCATTGGAAATGGCGCGCCATATCGACTTGGGTTCCTGAAACCGGATTTCGTTTATCAAATAAGTTCTTGAATCCCAAGGTCGTCTGAAAACCAGCAATGCCAGCCGAAACGATATGCGGCTTACCTGACAAACGAATCCACAAACTCGGCGCAGTCCTCGCTGCTGCACCTTGTTTTTAAAGTCTTCAAGTGCGCAAACAACTGCTTTTTCTCCTCGTTGCTCAGCTTATGCCCTTTGTCATCACGGACTTGGTTGTACTTAGGCGTATTTTTGATATCGAAACCGCGGTTGATAAAGAAAACCGTTTCCTTGCCTGCCGCGTTGCGCACGGTCAGCATCATGCTGCCGCCGTCTGCCGCGATAGCGCATTTATCTTCAACAATGGCGGTGTAGTCGGTGTACATGGCTGATCTCGGTTTGGCTTGGCTGTACGCCGTTTGACTCAATAACACGGCGACAGCGATCGCGATAAAATGTTTCAACATCATTTGCTCCTTTTGCGTTTTCAGAGTGCACAGCCTGCCTGTGGTACGGCCTCTCCCGATTTCCGGCCTCTATGCCGCATCCGACGATTCTTCCTTTACCGCGTCCAGCAGCGGTATCAGCAGCTCTTCCACCAATCTTTGGAACAACGCTCCTTCTACCGGCTCGGTATCTTCGTTGCCGAACACTAAGGCGACTTCTGTATAGTCTTTTTGCCCTTTGCTGACTTTGTTGCCGTGGTATTCGGTGCGGGCTTTGTTCAGGGCATCTTCCCAGCTCTGTTTTTTGCCGTAGGCTTCGGCGGCGGCGAGGCTGGTTTTGGCGAAGAAAGGCAGCGGGCGCGTTTGTCCGAGGTTGAAGAACGTCAGCCATTTTTGCAGCATTTGTTGCGCGTGGCTGCTAGGGATTGCGGGATAAAACGTTGTTTCTTCAGGCTGAACGATATAGGTTTGGTGGGTTTCGGTTTCAGACGGCCCTACCGCGCAAAAGACTAAATGTTCGAGCAGGAGGGCGATGCGTTGCGGGGCGTTGGGTTTGCGGTCGAGGTAGAACACTTGGCCGCATTGGTAAAGGTTGCCGAGGCTGCCTTGCAGGGTTTGCCCGTCGAACGGGATTTCGTAGGCGAAGGGCGGCAGTTTGGGGCTTTGCAGCAATGCGCCGTCTATGCGTTTGGCGGCGGCTTGGAAATTCTGCTGCCACAATTTACCCAATTCACCGGCGGGCAACAGGCTTTCGGCGTCGAGGCGGACGGCGGTTTCTTGAAAATCTTGGTTGTGGCGGCGGGCGTCGAGGTAGGCGGCGGCAATTTTGTCGGCGCGTTGCGGCTCGAAGGGTTCGGCGGATTCCCATGCTTCGTCGCGGTAGGGTTCACGCCAGCCCAAGGTTTGTTGCAGCCATGCTTTGACGGGATTTTTCCAGAAGCGGATGAAGTCGTCCTGCCAGACGGTCGGTACGGGGCTGTTTTCTTCGAGGGCTTCGCTGAAAAACGGACGCGCCTGTTCGCGCGGGCGGTTGAGGGCTTCGGCGTAGTCTTGCCGCGTGCTGAAGAGGTCGTCTGAAATTTTGTCTGCGATGAAATAGCGGTGGGAGAACGGTTGCAGGGGATGTTGTTCGACCCAGTGTTCCGCCAGCTCTTTGCTGCGCCGTTCGGTCATGGCGGCGATGGTGTCGATGAGTTCGCTGACAAGGGCGGACGGGGCGAGTTCGTCGTCGTTGCGGATGCTGCGGCCGACGTAGGAGAGATAAAGGATGTCGCGCGCGCTGATGATGGCTTCGAGGAAGAGGTAGCGGTCGT
Organism: uncultured Neisseria sp.; assembly: GCA_963532335.1. GTDB lineage: Bacteria > Pseudomonadota > Gammaproteobacteria > Burkholderiales > Neisseriaceae > Neisseria. The sequence goes on from CAUSKT010000042.1 coordinate 16,967, forward strand.
CGTCGCGGCGGGCGCGGTCGCCTTTTTGCGGGTGTTTGGCAATCAGGTCAAACACGGCGGCTTTAGTGTTACGCGGGAAATCGCCGTCGTTCAACCCCAAGAGGCAGATAACTTTAAACGGCAGGCTCCTCATCGGCACCATGCTGCAAAAGGTGATGCCGCCGCGCAAAAATCCGGCTTGGCTTTCGCTGCCTAAGAAGCGGCGGATGTGGCGGATGACGGTGTGTTGCGGCAAGGTGCCCCGAAAGCCTGCCAACGCGGTCTCTTCCTGCCATTTTGCCAATGCCTGTTCGAACTGCTGCAAGGCGTATTGGTCGTCGGCGTCGGGCAGGAACAACGACTGCACCAAATCGCGGCAGCGTTCCGTCCATTCCTCCGCCGCTGCGGGTTTGCGCCACTCGGCGGCGAGGCGGGACAGCGTGCGGATGAAGGCGGCAAAGCGGCCGAACACATCAAGGCGGTTGACATCGCCGTGCCACGCGCTGACGTTTTGCCAGAGCGGGCTGCCATCATCGGGCAGCATCCAACCTAAGACGATGCGTTCCAACGCCTGCTGCCAGGTGAACAGATTGTCCGCCGCGCCGCGCATCGTTCCGTCCAAACCCCAATGCACATTCAATTCGGCAATGGTGTCGTGCAGCAGCGGCAAATCGTCCGCCGTCAGCCCGAAACGGCGCAGCACCAAACCGCTTTCCAACAGCGGCAGCACTTTATCGACTTCAAACCGGCTCTCCAGCAAATCCAGCGTCTGCTCCAGCGCGTAAAGCAGCGGCTGGCGGCGGCTGAGTTTCACGTCCGACACTGAATACGGCAAAGCCTGCGCCCCGCCCTGCGCCTGCCCGAACACCGCTTCGATAAACGGGCTGTACGGTTCGATGTTCGGCGTCAAAACGGCAATATCGTGCGGCTGCCAGTCAGGATATTCGTGCAGAATCCGCAACAGCTTGTCTTTCAAAATCTGCAATTCGCGCAGAGGGCTGTGTGCCGACACGATACGGACGGAGCCGTCGCCCAGCAAATCCGCGCGGCTGTGTTCAGACGGCATCCGCAGGTTTTGAATGTCGTTTTGCAGGCAGTGCAGCAGCGTGTCGTCTGAAACTTCTTCAAACACAGGCTGCTCCTCCAAGCCGATTTCCGTCAGAAAATCAAAAAAATCACGCCCCTGCTTGCCCAACGATGCCAAGAGCGGATGCCCCGTCTGCGACAAATCCGCATCGTCGCCGCCCTTCAAAAGCTGCGCCGCCTCAATCACATTGCCCCAATACTGGCCGCTCGGATTGAGCGCGAACACAAACACATCGCAATGTTCCGAAATTTTCTGCAAAAGCTGCAAATACATCGGCGCCATCGTCGAAATGCCGAACACGAAAAACCGCTCGGGCAGGTGCGCCTTATCCAAAGACGACAGCAGCTTTTCCCACAACGCCACACGGTGCGGCGCGGATTGGTTGCCGTCGTCCAAATACCGCCAAAGCTGCGCCTGCCAGACCTCGTCCTCGCCCAGCCCCAGAAGTTTGCCTTCCTGCCAGGCATCAATCCACTGCGGCCGGTACACCAGATACTGGTCGAAAATATCCGCCAATTGCCCCGCCAACTGATAATCCGCCGACTCACCGCTGCCCAAATAGCTTTGCAAGATAGAACGGATGTTTTCAAATTCAGAGGTCGTCTGAAAACGCTCGCTGCGGAACAAATCCAAAAGCCGCCAGCGCATTACCTCCGGCGAAAACGGACTGAGCGCGGGAATATCGGGAATCAGCTTCTGCATCAACTGCCACGTCAAACCCGCCGGCAGGCTGAATTGCAAATTCGCCGCCACCCCCAGTTCGCGCGCCAGATAAACACTCAAATAACGCCGCATCCCCTGACTCTGCACCACAATCTGTTCCGCCGCCAAAGCAGACTCAAGCGGCCTGACCCTTTGGATTCCGGCAAACAGGGCAGCTAGCGATTCGAGGCGGTTGGATTGGTAGAGGTAGAACATGGTGATTAAAAGCAAAAGGTTAAGAACGCAAGACAGATTATAAAGTCCCTTGATTTCTCTGCAAGCGCAACCATATAGCCGTCAACCCATCATTCAGAAAAACAGAGGAATTTATGCCGCAAACCGACATCAACCATGCTGATATCCGCACGCGTTTCATCTTTGACGATATGCCTGTGCGCGGTCTGCACGTCCGCCTTGAAAACGTGTGGGAACACATCGCCGGACAAAAACACTACCCTGCCGCCATCCGCCGGGCATTAGGCGAACTCCTCGCTGCAGGTGCGCTTCTCTCCAGCAACCTTAAAAACGAAGGCACGCTCATTGTCCAAGTACAAGGACAAGGTCGTCTGAAAATGCTTGTGGTCGAAGCCACATCAGACAACACCGTGCGCGCTACCGCCCGCTGGGATGAGGCCGCCGATATCCGTGATGACGAAAGCCTGACCGACCTTTTGGGCAGCAACAGCGTTTTCGTACTCACGCATCAACCCAAAGATGCCGAACCTTGGCAAGGCGTTGTCCCGCTTGAAGGCGACAATATCGCCCAAATGCTCATGAACTATATCAAACGTTCCGAGCAACTCGATACCCACATCGTCCTCAGTGCTTCAGATCATGTCAGCGGGGGATTGCTGGTACAACGTCTGCCCGAAGAAGAACTGGACACCGAATCGTGGGAACTCATCAGCACCCTGACCCAAACACTGACACCAGAAGAGCTAACCACCCTAGACGCACAACACGTTCTCTATCGACTCTATCATGAAACCCCTCCACGGATTTTCGATCCCGAAAGTATCGAATTTGCCTGCACCTGCTCACACGGCAAAGTCAGCGATATGCTGCTTATGTTAGGCGGAGAAGAAGTTGGCGGTATTGTTGCCGAACAAGGCAGCATCCAAATCGATTGCGACTTTTGCCACACCAAATACGTATTTGACGAAACGGACGTGAACGCGCTATTTGGCGGGGACGTAGTCGGCATAGTGCGCCGGCAAGGCAATCGTTTCCAATAACGAGCCTTCTCACCGCGACACTAAGGCAGTATTGCAGCCCGCTATAGTGGATTAAAATAAAAATGAGACAAGGCGGCAACGCCCGCAGTGTACGGGTAGTACATAAGGGCGTTGGCAACGCCGTATCATTGCAATTTTAATCCACTATATATTTTCAGACGACCTTTCCACATATGCATCCTGATCTGACGGCTGAATGAAGCGGGACAGGCATGGCAGCCTTACCCGCCCGACACAAAGGCCGTCCGACTCCGGAC
>CAUSKT010000043.1:0-19971 GCA_963532335.1 uncultured Neisseria sp.
CGATTCACTTGGTGCTTCAGCACCTTAGAGAATCGTTCTCTTTGAGCTAAGGCGGGGCAACGCCGTACTGGTTTAAAGTTAATCCACTATATCCTCTCTATTCGCAACCCCATCACGTTCATTCTATTGTTAAGAGGCTGCCATGATGAAATTATCTTGACAGCCTCTTATATCGTACTTTTAACTTGTTTTGTTTTATATGAAGTTATGGACGCATTCTAAAGACATTACTTACTTGACCGTTATAGATACGGACTCAGGGTTTGGCGCAAAATTTCCATATCTGTAACCTTCGTAATGTTTGCCTTACCCAGACGATCCAAACCAATAAAGCGCATGACGCCGCCACTCACTTTTTTATCATGACTCATGTGCTCTATCCATTTTTCAAATTCGAACTTCGGCGGTGCCGATGGTAATTTTGCAGCCTCAAGCAATGCTGCAATACGAAGCGTATCTGCCTCATGAATTTTACCCAGTTTCTCGGATAACCGTCCTGCCAATACGCATCCCGCGGCTACTGCTTCTCCATGCAGCCATACGCCATAACCCATTTCTGCTTCAATGGCATGACCAAAAGTATGCCCCAGATTCAACCATGCACGAATCCCTTGTTCTGTCTCATCTTGAGCCACAATCTCAGCTTTCATTTTGCAACAATGGTACACAGCCTGCGTAAGTTTCTCCTGATCCTGCATCATTAAATCGGTCATGTGCTGCTCTAACCACTCAAAAAACTCAATATCGCCAAGCGCGCCGTATTTAATGACCTCTGCCATACCGGCAGATAATTCGCGTTGCGGAAGCGTTTTAAGCGTAGATAAGTCCGCCAGTACAGCCTTAGGTTGATAAAACGCGCCTATCATGTTTTTCCCAAGCGGATGATTGATTGCCGTCTTACCGCCAACTGAAGAATCGACTTGACTTAACAATGTAGTCGGCACTTGAATAAATGGGGCGCCACGTTGATAAGTTGCCGCCGCAAAACCAACCATATCGCCAATGACCCCTCCTCCCAATGCGATCAAGGTCGTTTTGCGCTCTGCCCTATTTTGCATTAAACCGTCAAAAATAAGATTGAGCGTTTGCCAATTTTTATATTCTTCCCCATCAGGCAGAATAATGCTGAAACTGGGAATACCTAACCTATCCAATGTCGTCTGAAAAGATTCTAGATATAAGGGTGCAATCGTCTCATTCGTAACAATGGCCACTTTATTACTTAAATATGGCTTTAATAAAACATCAGCTTGTTCAATAAGATGATTCCCGATAAAAATAGGATACTGATGGGAGGGAGTTTGGACGGTCAGGGTACGCATTTTGATTCCTTGTTAATCTTTAGTTGCCGGCTCTCATTTAGGGTCGTCTGAAAACCTATATCGTTACTCACCGATAACAAATATATTATCGATTTAACGCCTCAAACAACCGTTTCACCGTTTTTGCACAGCTGTCGGACTCGATCACAATGTGCGCAGTATTTCGATATAAAGGATCACGGGTATTATAGAGCTCTTGCAACTTAGCAAGCGGGTTCTCTACCTGTAACAAAGGGCGGCTATTATCATAACGGGTCCGTTCTAACAAAACTTCAGGCGAGGCATGAAGATACACGACCGTACCATTTCGTCGCATATTTTGCCTGTTTTCCTCACGCAAAACCGACCCTCCTCCTGTTGATAAAATAATATCCTTCATCGCGGTCAATTTCTTGAGCATAGCAGTCTCTCGATTGCGAAACCCTTGCTCACCCTCCATCTCAAAGATGATGGGAATAGAGACACCTGATGCCGTACAAATCTCATGATCACTATCATAAAACGGACGATCCAACATTTGGGCAATATACCGCCCCAAAGTGGTTTTGCCTGCACCCATCAAGCCAATTAATATTAAATTACCGTTGATTTTTTCCATAAAAAGCATTTTATACGATACTCAGCATTATTTGTGCCACCCTTCCAAACTCGTGTCTGCAAACACCATACTTCGATTTTTAATCCGTTGATTCTAATTGTTTTTAATTTCAGACTTCTAAAAGTCTTTGGCTATTATATTTGACGCACAAATCCCGACTATCAAATTGAATAAATAAAAACCGGGCAGATATCCAAAAGACATCTACCCGGTTTTATTGCATCACTTAATAACGCAAATTACTACCCACACCATCCATAATGCGAGGCGTTATGAAAATCAACAATTCGCGTCGTTCTTCTTTCTTGGCTCGTGATTTAAACAAGTTTCCTACTACAGGAATATCACCAAGCAATGGAACTTTATTAATGGTATCGCTATTGTCCTCTTCATAGATACCACCAACGATCAAAGTACCACCATCTTCGACCATAGCCTGAGTATTCAAGTTCTTAGTCTGAATACACTTGGTTACCAAAGAATCTACAGTACAGTCGACCGGAGTATCTTTAGTGATCTTAACGGTCATAATGATTTGACCATCCGGAGTTACATTAGGAGTAACTGTCAGACCCAAAACCGCTTTTTTGAATGAAACCGAAGTCGCACCGCTTGAAGAAGCTTCTTGGTAAGGAATTTCGGTACCGGATTCAATCGTAGCTTCTCGACGATCCTGAGTCAGAACGCGAGGATTAGAAATGGTTTTGCTCTTACCAGTTGCTTCAGAAGCAGAGATTTCCAAACCTAATGCACCAGATGACAAGGCTCGTACTAAAGCGATACTGTTCGTCGCCGCTGTAGCAGGCAAACTTACGTTAGGCTGCAAAGACCAAGTTGGATAAGCAGACTCTCCGCGGAACACTGAGGCGTTAGTATTGTGGTTATTCTGAGCAGCTGACCAATCATTGCCCCAAGAGTTTCTTCCTCTTGCACCAGCAGCACCAAACTTAACGCCCAAATCGCGCGAGAATCCATCTTTTGCTTCTACAATGCGCGCTTCAACCATAACTTGGCGTGTAGGAACATCCAACTCATCAATCAATTTACGGAATTTCTCGATGACGTTCCGATTATCTGTAACAATCAAGGTATTCGTTGCGGGGTCAATCAAAGCACTGCCTCGGCCGCTCAACAAGGTATTGCGACCATTGGAATTGCTACTTCCATTATCTTCCAAACGAAGGATTTTGCGGAACTCCTCCACATTTTTATATTTCAATTGGAAGGTTTGCGAATACAAAGGGCCAAGCTCTGCAATTTCTTTTTCTGCTTGCAAGAAGGCCTTATCCTTCGCCAACAATTCATCACGTGGAGCAATATTGATGATATTGCCTTGACGACGCATATCCAAATTACGGGCTTGCATTACCAAGTCCAATGCCTGATCCCAAGGCACATCCTTGAGGGATAAAGTCATCTTACCATTTACCGTATCGCTAGCCACAATATTGACGCCGGACTCTTTTGCAAGAATCTGCAAAATAGTACGAACTTCAACATCTTGGAAATCTAGAGAAATTTTACGACCATTGAAAGATTTATTTGCATTACCACCATTCAAACCACGTGACTCCGTATCAGCGGCTTTAGGTAAAATTTCAAAAGTAAAATGCCCTGCTGCCGGCTTAGTACGAACTTCCCAGTTTGAACTATTTCGAATGATCAGCTGAGTATCATTACCGATGCGTTTTAAAGTGATATTTTTTACCGGCGTATTGAAATCACCCACATCCAAACTACGTTGTGCTTGTGTTGGCAACGGATAGTTTTTCAATGTAATGATGACACGATCACGCTGTTGTTTAATATCAGGCTGTCCAGTAAAAGTCGGAACGCTTAATTCAACAACACCTGAATTGCGCGAGCCTTTACGGAAGTCGATATTAGCGGAATTAGCGACTTGCTTTGCTTTTTCTGACAGAACAGAATCCTGCATAGAAGGTTTATTATTTGATACAGACATTGCAGAATTTCGGTCAGCTGACTCACTAACAAAAACCCAAACTTCATTACCATGAATTTCAGTATTATATTGGGCAGTTTTATTCAAACCCAACACAATACGGGAACGGTCATTATTTTGTGCCGCCGTAATCTGATTTAATAACGGGTCAGCATACTCCAATACTGATTGAGGCAATCGAATAGTAGTGTTAGCAAAATCAAGTGCAATTCTAGCTGGAGCCGAAGTAACAAAACCGCTCGGACTGGTTACATCACGATCAAAACGGATTTTGATAATTTTTTGACTATCAGGAAGAGTAGATACATTAATATCAGTAATATTACCTGCAAAAGCAGTTTGCACAGCCATGGCTACGCCAATACTGGCAAAAAATTTTGTCATGTGCTTAGTTTTCATAAAGTGAGACCCCTTAATTAATTTGGAATTGCGGCAGATTCGCTTCGAGATTCAGCTGTCGAAGCACCACTTGAACCTTCATCTGACTGTGTACTTAACGGCAATTCAGCCTTTCGATATATCCAGTTACCAGAACTGTCTTCTATTAATTCAGTCAAAGTAATTTTATCTTCAGTAATCGTTTGGATTTTACCGTAATTTTGACCGATATAGTTGCCCGGCATAACGGTATAAACATGTCCATTTACATCGATAAAGCCAGATGTCTTGTTATTACCACGCAGAATACCGACATAACGCATATTTTCCAAACTAAATGCTTCCAATGTCTCTTTCTGACGATTCAAATTAGGAGCATTATTCCCCTTGGGTGCATTTTCCAAACGTCGATAGTCAAACGCATTCAACCCATTATATGCTGGAGGAGTATATGCAACTGGCGGAGTAATCGTCGGTGCTTGAAATGGAGTAACCTTAACTTTAGCTTCATCTTGCGTCTGTTTTATCCACATATTTAAATCATCATGAGTGGGGGAACATGCTGCTAAAGACAAAACACCTACGAGTAAGATAGTATTTTTCATGATTTCCCTAATAACTTTTATTTATTGTCAACTTCAGCACCATTCTGCGCATCACTTCCGTTAGCCTGTGCCTCCTTCTGTTTGGCTGCAAGCTCGGCAGCAACTTCTTCTGCAGGACGAGCCTTATAAGTTGTTGCAGTGGCACTTAGTGTCAAAATATCACTTTTGCCCTCTTTACCACTTTTTCCGTCTGCTGCTTGGGAGAGCTTCAGAGATTCCAAAGTAATGATTCGCGATAAACCTCCGACATCACGAGCAAACTGGCTAATCTGATTATGCTTACCCGTAATGGAAATTTCATAGGGTAACTTTTGAATTGGACCATCATTAACCGGAGCTTGAGGCACAACACTATCCAACCGCAAACCATTAGCGGATCCAGCCTGATGCAATTCTTGGATTAAATTAGGAATTTCGGCATCTGTCGGCAGTTGTTTCAACAAAACATCAAAAGCTGAACGGATAGACGCCAACTCCTCCTGAAGATTATGCAAATTAACAGCCTCAATACTTTTTTTCGTATATGTTTCCTTTAGTTCGGCTTCTTTAGCTTCCTGCGTAGAAAGTGTTTCGAGTTGCTCTTTGAAAATACCAACATATCCTATTGCCAAGACCCCCGCTATTGCCAACCCTGCGATAAATAACTTAGCAGGCATATTTAACAAATAGAGGTTTTGGATATCAATATTTTTTGCTTTACTTACAGACATTTATTTTACCTCTTGCTTCTGTTCGCCAGTTTCAGTCGTGTTCGCGGCTGGATTTTGTACGGGTACTGATGGATGACCTGAATTATTCAACAAAACCTTCAGAGTAAATTCTTGATAATTATCAATTTTCTTAATACTCAAAAGTTCTGGCTGAGCAAAAACCCCGGTACTTGGTAAAGAACGCATAAACATTGCGATCTTATTATCACTACTTGCTCGACCCGTAATTTTGTAAGATGTCGAACTTTCTGCTTCCAACGCTGTCAGATAAGAGTTATCGGGAGTAACTACATTTAAGCTGTCGATGATATAGGCAGCCTGTGAACGTTTTTCCTGTAACTCTTCTACTTTTTGTTTTTTTGATAGGAAATTTTCTTTTTCTTGCTGCAGTTTTAGAATTTCTCCCAAAGCTTTATCCAGCTTTTCAATTTCCTTCCCTAGAAGGGCATTACGGTCTTCCTGTCTGCTGATTGCATTATTAATTGTCAAATATGTCAACACAAGCAGACCTGCACCTATCAATAATGCCGAAAGCATTAATACTTTAAATTGTTGCTTTTTGCGCTGTTTGATTTCTTCCCTATAAGGAAGAAGGTTAATTTTAACAAATTCGATCATATTACAATCCCCTTAATGCTAATCCGAATGCTAATGTTAAAGACGGTGCATCAATTTGCAGCTGTGGCAAATCAATTTTATTGTTTCGTTCAGCATATAAAACCGGGTGAATACACTGTGTCGCAGTATTGGTTTGAGAAAAAATACTTTCCGCCAATCCGGCCTGTTGCGATGCAAACCCAGTTAATAAAATATGTTTAATGTTTGAGAAGGTCTCTGTCGTCTGTGTAGTGTAGTAAAACTGCAATACACGTTGGATTTCTTGCGCTACCTGAACGTTAAAGCGATCTGCGACTTGGGTTTGATAATCAGATGGTTTGCTGGATGAAGCTATCATCTGCGCCGCTTTTTCTTCTGTCACTTGATAAGTACGCTGAATCAGTTGATTCAACTGTTCCGTACTGACAGGAGTCTCTTGTTTATACAAAATCTGTCCGTTTTGCATCACCAATGCGTACATTTGGGTAGCATGAATGCCAAATACGGCAACTTTTTCATTAGTCAATTCAGGTGCATGATTATTAATCCAAAAAGCATAGGCATTTCTCTGAGCCAAAAGATCCAAATCTAAGGCAGACAGATCAAGTCCTGCATTTTCAAACATTTCAATAACAGGCTCAATATCGTCTTTTCTAGCTGCTACGGTTGTAATCTGCTGCCCCGCCGGGGAAACGGATACGCCGGTCACCTGATAGTCATAACTCATTTCATCAATAGGACCGATTGCTGAAATTTCAGATTCAGCGAACTCGTCCAAATCAAGTTCGGTATCGCGAGGGTTGTAAGTTATGTTCTCTATTGTTGCCAAGCTTTGTGGTACAGCTGCAACAAAGTTCTTACAAGAACTGCGCAATTGCGTATAAGTATGTTGCAAATAGGTGACAAGTTGGTCGTAATCTTGGATTTTGTTACCTTTTACAATATTTTTAGGTAATTTGGTAATAACGTATTTTTCTAGCTGAATTTGGTTTAAACTACGGCCTGTCAGCTGAACCATCTTAATGGCATGCTGGCTGATGTCGATGCCGATAGCGGCTCGGTTGCTTAACCCTCCGGAAGCTTTACTTGCCTTGCTGGTTTTGCTTTTAGGGCTTTTTGATAAGCTAATCATATAATTTCCCTGTATTGTTAGGAGTGAGTAACTGTTTCGATATCCGTAAAGGATTTCTTTTTCTTTGCACAGTAAATACTGTGTTTCACAGAAATCGGTTTCTATTTTACTTTATTTAATGCCAGTGATGGCAAAAATTATTACTTAGTCATGATTAAAAAGATTATAACGACCTGTCTTGGTTTGATATTAGGATTGGCACTCTTCGGTGTCGGCTTGCTCGCTATTGCGATTTTGGTCACATACCCCAAGTTGCCTGCTCTTGATTCTTTACAACACTACCAACCCAAAATGCCCCTTACAGTATATTCTGCCGACGGTCAGATTATTGGGGTTTACGGTGAACAGCGCCGGGAGTTTACAAAAATTGGAGATTTTCCAAAGGTTTTGAAAGACGCTGTTATTGCCGCAGAAGATAAACGTTTCTATGAGCACTGGGGCGTAGACGTAGTAGGTATTGCCCGTGCCGCTATCGGCAACGTAGTCGCCGGCGGTTTGCAATCAGGTGCCAGTACCATTACTCAACAGGTAGCAAAGAACTTCTACTTGAGTAACGAGCGTACATTTACCCGTAAATTCAATGAAGCCCTATTGGCCTATAAAATCGAACAGACGCTTAGTAAGGATCAGATTTTAGAACTGTATTTCAACCAAATCTATTTGGGTCAACGGGCATACGGTTTTGCCTCTGCCGCTCAAATCTATTTCAACAAAAACGTGAAAGACTTGACTTTGGCTGAAGCATCCATGCTGGCAGGCCTACCTAAAGCGCCTTCAGCGTATAACCCCATCGTTAACCCCGAGCGCGCCAAACAGCGCCAAGCCTACATCCTGCGGAATATGCAGGAAGAAAATATGATTACTGCACAACAACGCGATCAAGCTTTGAAAGAAGAGCTGCATTATGAACGTTTTGTGCAAAACATCGACCAAAACGCTTTGTATGTTGCTGAAATGGCACGCCAAGAGTTGTATGAAAAATATGGCGAGGACGCATACACCCAAGGCTTTAAGGTCTACACAACCGTCAATACTGCCAACCAACGTGTTGCTACTGAAGCCCTTAGAAAAGCGTTGCGTAATTTCGACAGAGGCAGCAGTTATCGCGGCGCAGAGAACTACATCGACCTCAGCAAAACTGATGACGTAGAAGAAACGATCAGCCAATATCTTTCTACTTTATATACGGTTGATAAAATGGTTCCTGCCGTTGTCTTGGAAGCCTCTAAAAAAGGAGTTCTGATTCAACTGCCTAGCGGGAAAAGATTCAATCTGAACAGCTACGCGCTCGGCTTTGCAGCCCGTGCAGTCAACAACGAAAAAATGGGAGACGACCGTATTCGTCGCGGTTCCGTCATCCGTGTCAAAGGCGGCGGCAACAATTGGTCTGTCGTTCAAGAACCTCTACTACAAGGCGCTCTGGTCTCATTAGATGCAAAAACAGGTGCCGTGCGTGCATTGGTCGGCGGTTATGACTTCCACAGCAAGACATTTAACCGAGCCACCCAAGCCATGCGCCAACCAGGTTCTACCTTTAAGCCTTTCGTATACTCTGCGGCACTCGCCAAAGGCATGACAGCATCCACCATGATTAATGACGCACCACTCTCCCTGCCGGGTAAAGGTGCCAATGGTTCTGCTTGGAATCCTAAAAACTCAGACGGCCGTTATGCAGGCTATATCACCCTGCGCCAAGCATTGACCGCCTCTAAAAACATGGTTTCCATCCGAATCTTGATGTCCATCGGTATCGGATACGCGCAACAATACATCCAACGTTTCGGCTTCAAACCGTCCGAAATCCCTGCCAGCCTGTCTATGGCGCTTGGTACCGGTGAAACAACACCATTGCGTGTCGCTGAAGCATATAGCGTCTTTGCCAATGGCGGTTACAAAATTTCCGCATACGTCATCGACAAGATTTATGACAGCGAAGGTCGTCTGAAAGCACAAATGCAGCCTCTTGTTGCAGGTGAAAACGCTCCTCAAGCCATCGACCCGCGTAACGCATACATCATGTACAAAATCATGCAAGACGTTGTCCGTGTCGGTACTGCACGAGGCGCCTCCACACTTGGCCGTTCCGATATCGCCGGTAAAACCGGTACGACGAACGACAATAAAGATGCATGGTTCGTCGGCTTCAACCCAAGTATTGTCACTGCCGTATACATCGGCTTCGACAAACCGCGCAGCATGGGTCGCGCAGGTTACGGCGGCACGATTGCCGTTCCAGTCTGGGTCGATTACATGCGCTTCGCGCTCAAAGGCGTAGAAAACAAAGGCATGAAAGCACCGGCAGGTATCGTGAACAGCGGCGGCGAATACTATATGAAAGAACGTATGACCACCAGCTCCGATATCACTCTGGACAATAGCGGTACCGTTCCACGCCCTGCACAACAACCTTCCCGACAACAACGCCCGGCCAATGCCAACACTGCCGCAACGCCTGATAGCGATCGGGATGGCGGAGACCGCGGTCGCGGTGATTTGCAAGAAACGCCGGTACAGCCAAGCAATGTTAACAACCGACAATTAGACTCGCTGTTCTAATTACACCGGTCAAAAGGTCGTCTGAAACCCGAATCAGGAATTTCAGACGACCTTTTTATATATGGCAGCACAATCTCAATTCATTGCCATGTGAACAAGATAGAAAAATTCACTTTAAACCGATACAGCATTGCCTCATCCGAGCCTAAAGCGGAGAGTTTCCCCAAATGCTAAAAAACCAGTTTCATGTCATCTACACTATTCATCAAACTTATCCCCTACCCCTTGATTTCAAATTACCTCACCACACTAGATTCCGCCCCTTCCACTCACTTCATCAATCAAACGAATTGTATAGTGGATTAACTTTAAACCAGTACGGCGTTGCCTCGCCTTAGCTCAAAGAGAACGATTCTCTAAGGTGCTGAAGCACCAAGTGAATCGGTTCCGTACTATCTGTACTGTCTGCGGCTTCGTCGCCTTGTCCTGATTTAAAGTTAATCCACTATAAAAACAACAAGGTCGTCTGAAACATGATCCAACATTTTCAGACGACCTTTTCGGGTTTATCTATTTTAAAGCAACATACACAGCAACAAGACGATTTTGTTCCCTCCCTCTGCAAGACAATAAACGGATTTGCGTCCCGTCAATGCAGACTATACTACGACCGATTACAATGACTCGGAATTTTCCGGATTTCCGATATTCAAGTTGTCCATTTCTTCTTGATGCGTAGCAAACCATGCTCCGACAACTTGGTTGACTTCTTCGATGCCTTGCTTTTTAAGGCTGGAAAACAGTTGTACGCTGATGCTTTGACGGGTCATATAGGGCTTAAGCGATTTTTTGACTGCGCCTAAAGTTTTGATTTGCTCGTTTTTCGACAGCTTGTCGGCTTTCGACAACAAAATATGCACCGGACGGCCGGTGATGTGGAAAAAGTCCAGCATTCTCAAATCCAGCTCTTTCAATGGGTGACGCGCATCCATAATCAACACCAAGCCGATGAGCTGACGCCGTTGTTGGAGGTAGTCGCCCAAGAGTTTGACCCAATGCGTGCGGATGGCTTCGGGAACTTGTGCATAGCCGTAACCCGGCAAATCGACCATGAAGCTGCCGTTGCTCAATTCGAAGAAATTGATGTGTTGGGTACGCCCCGGCGTTTTGGAAACGTAGGCGAGCCGGACATGGTTGGTCAGGGTATTGATCGCACTGGATTTGCCTGCGTTGCTTCGTCCGACAAATGCGATTTCTGCGGGTGTGTCGGGCAGGTCTTTGAGATGGTTGACGGTGGTGAAGAATTTGGCGTTCTGAAAGAGGTTCATCCGTATTTCCTTGTTCCCTGAGACGGAGTGGCGGAATTTGCCGTGTCCATGTTGCGAAACATGGTAGTAATTTAATGTAAATCTAGTATAGAATAGCACGTTTATAGAATTATCGGTTTTTATCGGGTAAAATTTATCCGGCGTTTTGAGTATAAAAAAGGCATTGTCGCGGTATGCAATGCTGTAATCAGGAGCACTCCATGAAACGATTGACTTTAGCGGCCTTGGTTTTGGCTGCCGGCGCGGCTGTCGCTGCCCCGAAAGCGGATATTGCAAAAGGCAAAGAAGTGGCTACTACCATTTGTGCGGCATGTCATGCGGCAGACGGCAACAGCGGCATCGCCATGTATCCAAAGCTCGCCGCGCAACACAGTGCCTATATCTACCGTCAAACCTTGGACATTAAAGAAGGCAAACGTACAAACGGTTCCGCCGCTGTGATGAAACCTATGGTGATGAACCTGTCCGAGCAAGACATCCTGAATGTATCCGCATTCTATGCCAAACAACAGGCCAAATCCGGCGAGGCAAACCCAAAACAAAATGATCCTGTTTTGGGCGGCAAAATCTACCGCGGCGGTTTGGTGGACAAAAAAGTTCCTGCCTGTATGTCCTGCCACGGACCCAGCGGCGCGGGTATTCCGGGTGGCGGTACCGAAATCGGCGCATATCCGCGCTTAGGCGGCCAACATATGTCTTATGTGGTCGATCAAATGAAGGCTTATAAATCCGGACAACGCAAAAACGCGATTATGGAAGATATTGCCAAACGCCTGACCGAAGAAGAGTTGAATGCGGTTTCCAACTTCATCCAGGGTCTGCATTGATTCCTATCGGTCCGTCTGTTTGCGGATGATGTGAATATCAAGGTCGTCTGAAAACGCTTGCCCTCGGGCGGTTGTTTTCAGACGACCTTGTGCGATGGTATGCCGCCGCTTTTGAGGCAATAAGTATTTTCAAATGGCAGCCTTTGGCTTTTTGCCCCATCATGTCTATTTTTCGTGCCGTTCGATAATCGGGTCGCTTCCGAATCCCGACCATCCCTGTATTCTTTATCAAATCAAACCGCTATGAGCAAATCCTCTTCATCCGTCCCCCTTATCCGCAAACCTTGGTTCGCTTTTTTAAGCTCCATGCGTTTTGCCGTTGCCCTGCTCAGTCTTTTGGGCGTCGCTTCGGTTATCGGGACGGTGTTGCAGCAAAACCAGCCGCAGGTCAATTATGTTGTGAAATTTGGTCCGTTTTGGTCGCAGATTTTCAACTTTTTAGGCTTGTACGATGTTTATGCGTCCGCTTGGTTTGTGGTCATCATGATGTTTCTGGTGATATCGACCAGCTTGTGCCTGATTCGCAATGTTCCGCCTTTTCTCCGCGAAATCAAATCGTTCCGTGAAAACGCTAAAGAAAAATCATTGGCGGCGATGCGCCATTCGACTGTGTTGGAAGGCAAGATGTCGTCTGAAATCGCCCGGCGTTATCTCGAAGTACAAGGCTTCAGCTGCAAAACCGTAACGCGCGAAGACGGATCGGTTTTGGTTGCCGCCAAAAAAGGGGCGATGAACAAGTGGGGCTATATTTTTGCCCATACCGCGCTGATTGTGATTTGCTTGGGCGGCTTGATAGACAGCAACCTCCTGCTGAAAATCGGTATGCTGACCGGACGCGTCGTGCCGGACAACCATTCCGTCTATGCCAAAGACTTCAAACCGGAAAGCATTTTGGGTACGTCGAACCTGTCGTTCCGCGGCAATGTGAACATTACCGAAGGGCAAAGTGCGGACGTGGTCTTCCTCAATGCCGACAACGGGATGCTGGTTCAGGATTTGCCGTTTGAAGTGAAGCTGAAGAAATTCCACATCGACTTTTACAATACCGGGATGCCGCGTGATTTTGCCAGCGATTTGGAAATTACCGACAAAGAAAGCGGCAAAAAATCCGAACACACCATCCGCGTCAACCATCCGCTGACGCTGCACGGCATTACCATCTATCAAGCGAGCTTTGCCGACGGCGGCTCCGATTTGAAGTTCAAAGCCTGGAATTTGGGCAACCCAAGCCGCGAGCCGGTAACGCTCAGGGCGACGTCTATGCGCGATTTCCCGCTCGACATCGGCAATACGTCCTACAAACTGGAGTTTGACCAATTCACGTCTATGAACGTGGAAGACATGAGCAAGTCGTCTGAAAAAGAGCAAACCCTGCAATCAGCAATTAACGACGTGCGCGCCGTCTCTCAAGAAAACAAAAAATACACCAACATCGGCCCATCCGTTGTTTACCGAATCCGCGACAAAGCGGGTCAGGCTGTCGAATATAAAAACTACATGCTGCCCGTTAAGCAGGAACAGGATTATTTCTTCATCACCGGTACGCGCACAGGCCTGGAACAGCAATACCGTTGGCTGCGCATTCCTGCCGATAAAACTTTCAAACCCGACACCTTCATGGCGATGCGCGAACTCTTGAAAGACGAAGCCGCACGCAAAGCCGTCATCCGCAACGCGACCTTGAACGCGCCCGACAACATCCGCGAGCAATTCACCCTTGCCGCCGAAAACACCTTGGGCATTTTTGCGAAAGGCGGCTATTTGGCGTTGGACGAATTTATCACCAAAAACATCCCCAAAGCGCAGCAGGAAAAAATGCAGGGATATTTTTACGAAATGCTGTTCGGCGTCATGAACGCCGTATTGGAAGAAACCATCCAAAAATACAAGCTGCCCGCATGGCCTCAAGACGAAGCGCGCAACCGCTTCCTGCTGCACAGCATGGACGCCTATACCGGCCTGACCGAATACCCCGCCCCCATGCTCCTACAACTGGACGGCTTTGAAGAAGTCCGCTCCTCCGGCTTGCAAATGACCCGTTCGCCCGGTGCATTTTTAGTCTATTTAGGCTCTGTTTTGCTGGTTCTCGGCACGATATTTATGTTCTACATCCGCGAGAAACGCGCGTGGGTTCTGTTTTCAGACGACCACATCCGCTTTGCCATGTCTTCCAGCCGCAACGAGCGCGACCTGCAAAAAGAGTTTCCGCAACATACACAAAGCCTGCAACGACTGGCGAAAGATTTGAACCATGACGCATAACCATAACCCCCTACCCGAACACGAGCTGCTGACGCACAAATCGTTCCTCAAGTCCCTGAATACGGTTGACTGCCTATTCGCCCTCTTGACCGCAGCCGGCGCATTCTTCGCCCAAACCCGCATTCAGCACGCCATGGACATCTACGAAATGGTGATTTTGTGGGCAAGCGCAGGCATTACCGTCTTTTTAGGCTGGTTTTTCAAACCCATGCGCTGGTTTGCCCCCTTGTGTGCCGTCCTCGCATACGGCGCCGTCATGCTCTACGATGGCGACATCACGCATTCCGACGGCTTCCTGCTCAAATACTTCCTCAGCAGCCAGTCCGCGATTATGTGGCAATGCGCCTTCGTCTTCTTCGCACTCTTCGCCTATATCACCGGCGCCGTGTTGGCACAACGCAAAAACGTCGCCACCAACACCCTGCTCGGCATGGGTTCCGTATTCGCCTGGGTGTCCGCCGTTGCAGGCTTTACCGGACTTTTAGTGCGCTGGCACGAAAGCTACCTCCTGCGCCCTGACGCAGGACACATCCCCGTTTCCAACCTCTACGAAGTCTTCATCCTCTTCCTCGTCATCACCGCTCTGATGTACCTCTACTACGAAGCCCGTTTCGCCGTACAAAAACTCGGCGGCTTCGTCTTCAGCTTCATGGCGATCGTCGTCGGCTTCGTCCTTTGGTACAGCTTTTCCCGCGAAGCACACACCATCCAACCCCTGATTCCCGCCCTGCAATCATGGTGGATGAAAATCCACGTCCCCGCCAACTTCATCGGCTACGGCGCATTCTGTATCGCCGCCATGCTCGGCATCGCCGAACTCTGGGCATTGAGAAACGAAAACGCCGGCAAAAAATCATGGCTGCCGCATTCGCAAGTCATCGAAGAAGTCATGTATAAAGCCATCGCCGTCGGCTTTCTATTCTTCACCATCGCCACTATCCTCGGCGCACTGTGGGCTGCCAAAGCATGGGGACGTTACTGGAGCTGGGACCCGAAAGAAACTTGGGCATTCATCGTCTGGCTCAACTACGCCGTCTGGCTGCACCTGCGCCTCGTCGCAGGCTGGCGCGGCAAAATTCTCGCATGGTGGGCAGTCATCGGACTGTTCGTTACCGCCTTCGCCTTCATCGGCGTCAACATGTTCCTGAGTGGCCTGCACTCTTACGGCACCTTGTAAACGTCAAGGCACAATATCGAAAGGTCGTCTGAAACGCTCATACGGTTTTCAGACGACCTTTTTTAAATACCGATCATGTTTGTATCCCTTTTATCTTGATGGCTTCCGTTTAAAACAAAGGCAGCTCACGCAATAAAGAACGAAGCATCTTCCTTAAACAAAGGTCGTCTGAAAACAGTTTCCCATTTTCAGACGACCTTTCCGCACCATCAGACGCAGCAAAAGACAATCACACCGAATTTACCTCCAATATCCCTCCCCTTCCTATTGAAACACCCCTTCCGATAGACCATAATCCCATCTATCACGCAAAACACTTATACATTGCGCCGATTTACCCCTGTTTTGCCCCAATCCCCACATCAAAATAACAAAGGTCAACATCATGTGCCAACTGCTCGGCATGAACTGCAACACCCCCACAGACATCGTCTTTTCCTTTGAAGGCTTCCGCCGCCGCGGCGGCATTACCGACCACCATGCAGACGGTTTCGGCATCGGCTTTTTCGAAGGCAAAGGCGTACGCCTGTTCCACGACGACAAACCCAGCGCCGCCTCGCCCGTTGCCGACCTCGTTCGCGCCTACCAAATCAAATCCGAAAACGTCATCGCCCATATCCGCAAAGCCTCGCAAGGACAAACCTCGCTGGCAAACACCCACCCCTTCATGCGCGAAATGTGGGGCGAATACTGGCTGTTTGCACACAACGGCCATTTAATCGATTTCTACCCCGAACAAGGCGAGTATTACCATGCCGTCGGCACCACCGATTCCGAACGCGCCTTCTGCTACATCCTCAACCGCCTGCGCAGCCGCTTCGCCACCAAACCCGACCCGGACACCCTATTCGACGCCCTCGCCGCGCTGACCCACGAAATCCGCCGCTTCGGACTGTTCAACTTCGTTATGTCCAACGGCGACAACCTGTTTGCCCACGCCAGCACGCTTTTGCACTACATCGTACGCAAAGCCCCGTTCGGCAAAGCACGGCTTTTGGACGACGACGTCATGGTCGATTTTTCCGAAGTCACCACACCCAACGACAAAGTCGCCGTCATTGCCACATTACCGCTGACTCGCGACGAAACCTGGTCGCAACTGGCAGTGGACGAACTGGTCATGTTCCGACAAGGCGACATCGCCCGCAGCGACCGTCCTGAACAACCCGTCTACATGAGCGTAGAAGAAGGCTTGGCAATCGCCCGCGCCGTCGGCGTATCCGTTTAAAACAGGAGAGGTCGTCTGAAAACAGAAAACGGCTTTCAGACGCCCCCTTCAACCCATAATAAACCCACCGACTATACGGGAATAGCTCAATCGGCTACAATTCCGTTTCACAAACAAATAAATTCAAAAACTTATGAAATGTCCGTTTTGTCAGCATCCCAATACTCAAGTCACTGATTCGCGGCTCTTGGAAGAGACGAACAGCATCCGCCGCCGCCGCCGTTGCGTGGAGTGCGGGCAGCGGTTCAGTACGTTTGAAACGGTCGAAATGCGGATGCCGCAGGTGATTAAATCCAACGGTACGCGCGTGGCGTTTAATCCGCACAAGCTGAGAACCAGTTTGGAACGGGCTTTGCACAAACGCCCGATTGCCCAGGAAAAAATCGATGAAACGGTCGCGCTGATTGAGCAGCGTCTGTATCAGTCGGGCAACAAGGAAGTGCCGTCGCGCATGGTGGGAGAAATGGCGATGGAGGAGTTGGCAAAAATCGATCAGGTCGCCTATGTCCGCTTTGCTTCCGTGTATAAAAGTTTCAACGACGTGTCCGAGTTTACTCAGGCAATCGCCACGCTGGTGCAGACCGACGGGAAATAGGTCGTCTGAAAGCGGTGTGTTGATGATGAAGAGGATGTTTATGAAAAGAGTTTTATCCGTAGCCGCCGCACTATTCTGCCTTGCCGCCTGCAGCCCCGAACAGGGCGATGCGGCGTCGAAAGCCGCCTCCGATACGGTTCAAACGCTGACGAGCATGGACGGCAAAATTTCTATCTCCGTCCACAACAGCCACTTCACCGACATCATCGCCGATTCCGCCCGCCATCCGAAAAACGTTCCTGCCTCCAGCCTGATTCTGCTCCAACACGACCCTGAAGCGCGCATTACCATTTATGCGGCAAACAACGGCCCGGCGCAAACGGATGCCAAAACCTATTTCGCCGAACTTAAAACCACCCTGCAATCGGACGAGACTCAAAATGTCCGCGTCGGTATCGCCACCGACAACCGCATGAATTACCAAACCGACCGCGAAGACCGGCAAGGTACGTTCAACCAATACTGCATCGCCATTCACGAAGCCAATATCTATACCGTTTGCGCGTATAGCCATCACGCAAGTCAGAAGGAATTGTCGGAAGTATTGAAAGAATTGAGCTTGTCGCGTTAATGCTTTGACGAACGGAATACGGCGAAAGAAAAGGTCGTCTGAAAACGGAAAACTTTAAGAAACCTAAGTTATGTTTGATTGTATTGATACCCAAATGATGCAAAACGCCCTTGCCCTTGCGCGGCTCGGGCGTTTTTCCACTTCCCCCAACCCGCGCGTCGGCTGCGTGATTGCACACAGCAGCCAAATCGTCGGGCAGGGGTTTCATGTCAAAGCGGGCGAACCGCACGCCGAAGTGCATGCACTGCGGCAGGCGGGCGAAATGGCGCGCGGGGCGACGGCTTATGTGACGCTCGAACCGTGTAGCCATTACGGCCGTACGCCGCCCTGCGCCGAAGCCCTAATCGGCTCGGGAGTATCGCGTGTGGTCGCCGCCATGACCGATCCCAATCCTCTGGTGGAAGGCAAAGGTTTGGCAATGCTCGAAGCCGCAGGCATCCGCACCGAAAGCGGTTTGCTGGAAACCGAAGCGCGCGAACTCAACCGCGGCTTCCTTTCCCGTATCGAACGCGGCCGCCCGTTTGTCCGCGTCAAATGCGCCGCCAGCCTGGACGGCAAAACCGCGCTCGCCGACGGACGCAGCTACTGGATTACCGGTGAAGCCGCAAGGGCGGACGTACAAACCTTACGTGCGGAAAGCTGCGCCGTCTTAACCGGCATCGGCACGGTGCTTGCCGACAACCCGCGCCTCAACGTCCGCGCCTTCCCGACCCTGCGCCAACCTGCGCGTATCGTGTTGGACAGCAAACTGCAAACGCCGTTGGGCAGCCACATGGTTTCAGACGACCTCAGCCCCACCGTCATCGTAACCGCCGTCGATGATGAAGAACGCCTCAAACCATACCGCGCGTTCAATCATATCCGCATCTTGAGGTCGTCTGAAAACGCCGCCGGACGTATAGACCTTGCCGCACTGCTGCCCCAGTTGGCAGAACTGGGCTACGGCGAGATTATGGTCGAAGCGGGCGCGACGCTGACCTCTGCCTTTATCGAAGCAGGCTTGGCAGACGAAATCGTGTTGTACCAAGCGCCGAAAATCTTAGGCGAAGGCAGAAGCCTGCTCACCCTCCCCGCCAACCCCGCCGTTTTGGCTTCGGAAGGCGAGTGGGAAAGCCGTTCGGTAGAGCTGATCGGGCAGGACGTAAAATGGGTTTTGCGTAAAAAATAGGCTGCCTCGTAAACCAGAAAGGTCGTCTGAAAACTGATTTTGGGTTTTCAGACGACCTTTTTGTCAGAAGCAACGGTGTTTTATAGTGGATTAAAATAAAAATGAGACAAGGCGGCAACGCCCGCCGTGTACGGGTAGTACATAAGGGTGTTGCCAACGCCGTATCATTGCAATTTTAATCCACTATACTGCATCGCCTGATTTGCTTGACAGAGTTACAAATACCGCTTCAACATATACTGAAGTAATATTAATTTTAGGTTAAATTACGCAAATATATTAATACTAATTTTTATTAATTATTTGTATTTCCGATATTATATTTAGTCACTAACGGTATAGTCATTACTAAAAATAATACAATTCAAAATCTTACCGCTCAGCTTGATTATAATATTTGCATAAACATTTCCCAACACTCCATTATCGTCGGGCAATGCTGCATTTGCACATGCAAAACTTTTACGTCCAAAACCAATCTTAGGGAAAGATTTATTTTCGACACCGACAAAACGGATTCCGACCCTGCTGTTTTTATGACTGCCGGCCGGGGTTCTGCTGCGGCATTTTGCACTGTGCGGCACGCCCTTTTCCATCACATGAGACTTGTCATGAAAAATATTACCATTCAGAAATTTGCAGATAAAACCGCCAAAATCGGCATCGTCGGCTTGGGCTATGTCGGCCTGCCGCTGATGCTCCGCTATGTGGACATCGGTTATCAGGTTTTGGGCTTCGACATCGACAAAACCAAAGTCGACAAACTCAACAAAGGCGAGACCTACATCGAGCATATTCCTGCCGAGAAAATCGCCGCCGCTTCAAACAGCCTGTTTGAAGCCACCACCGACTTCTCCCGCATCGGTGAAGTGGAAGCCGTGATTTTGTGCGTACCGACTCCGTTGAACAAATACCGCGAGCCGGACATGAGCTTCGTTATCGACACCACCGACGCGGTGAAACCTTACCTGCGCGCCGGTCAAGTGCTGTCTTTGGAATCCACCACCTACCCCG
>CAUSKT010000044.1:0-19767 GCA_963532335.1 uncultured Neisseria sp.
GTACAGATAGTACGGCAAGGCGAGGCAACGCCGTACTGGTTTAAAGTTAATCCAGTATATAGTGGCTCAGTTCAAAAGAACATAGTAACGAAGCTTTATCTGTGGTTTGTAGCGTTCTTTTTTATTCATGAATTCCAGGTCCGAAATCGGCTGTGACAAATTCTTGAACAATCATGACCGCGCAGTTGTCTTTACGTTTTTTCATAAAAAGCAGTTTTGCCTTTGCCGGGGCGGGTAACGTAAGAATGGATATGTCTTTACCGTCTAAATGGCCGATAAAACTGGGACTGCCTGCGAACTCTTCATAGTTTGTAGGTGGTAACGGACAGCGGTTATTGTGAAGTTCAAATTCAAGCTGCTTCATCTTGCCTTTTTCAGACGACCATTCAGCAAACGAAATACTACGGATACCGTATTGTTGATATGGATCTTGGTTAACATGGTATGTGCTGTTGAATTGTCTGTCGTTTTTTATAGTATGGTTAGCAGTTCGATCGATTTCATGCGCCAGTTCGGGGATATCAATGCTGCGACCGATTTTATCCAAGTCAATAAAACTGCCATCGCGGGCAGCCTCTACCAAGACCTTAGACAAAGACTTATCGTGCATACGCATGGTTTCCATCGTATCGGCTCGGGCAATATTGGCTGATGTAAGCAGTGCGCAAAATATCAAAAAATAAGATTTCATTTAAATCCTTGTTATTAAATAGAGTTTAAGAATAAAACAAAATTGCCTGCATAGAAGATGAGATATTATGAGGCATACTGATAATTTATTGAAATTTTTCCAACATGATTTTTCTTATGGATGAAAATTTTTTTGATGAATTATGTTTAAGCGCCATATAAATTTCATCATCAATTTTATTTTGAGTTAATACCATATTTTCAATATATGGAATAATTTTCTCAGAGCCGGTTGAAATTAAATAGGCAGTTATCTCGCTATAAATATATGATTCTATGCGAAAATGGTCTAGTTTATTCAATAGTAAAGTCTCAATCGATTTCGAGTGATAGCTTTTTTCTTTTAAAGCATACACAATCCAAGAAATTACTTTCAGATGCCTGCTATTTAAATTTTTTATCAGATATTCTTCAATATAATCTCTTTTGGGAAAAAATGCAGAGCTGAAAGCAGTAGCCATAACGATAGAATATCTATGTATACGCCAAATCAATTGAATTTTTTCCTCTATTGCACAAAATTCTTCCTCTCTTAAGTCATAATGATGAAACAAATGTCCTAAAGAAGATATCGCTGAGGATTTTACGTTAATGCTTTTGTCGTTGTTTATAAAATCAATCAAAAGAGATAAAACCTCTTCAAGTTCAGATTTATCAAGCTTATTCTGAATCTGTCCGAGAATAAAGACAGCAATTTCCCTATGCCGACTATACCGACTTGTCAAGAGAACATTTTTGACGATATCGCTAATTTCACGATACTGGAAAAATTGCAATCTTCTAGCTGCTTCGTATCGAATTTGAGTATTAGAATTCAGCAGGATATTGAGCAATTCAGTAGCTGATAAATCCTTACATGCCAAATAAACATCAAAACTCAAAGAGTTGTTATTTTTCATATAGTTTATCTTATATTATGTCTAATACAGGGGCTATCTTGAAAAATGTGATTTGATTTCATGAGTTTTAGCGTTTATATGAACTTCTATAATCCCATGTCCTCCTCTGCGATGAGGATTTAATATTTGGGGAGAGTAGGTAAAAACATAATATTTGTTTTCTGTTTTATCAAGGTAAGTGCTGCATGATATATTGTATTCAGAGATGTTTAATCCTCTAGCTTCTATTTCTTTCATGGAAAGGAATAGAGGTTGGGAATATTCTTTTTCTATCGATAGTTTTTTACCCGAATATCTGTAAATTTCAGAAGAATCAGCCATGGTATTTTGCGGGATAAAGAATATAAAGAGTAAAGTGACCAGGTATTTTATAAGATTCATTTTTAATATTAACTCGATAGGGTTTAAAATCGAAGGTACCAAGTTTTATAGTTTATAGCAAGCTGTTGGATCAGCAGATGTAGCAACTGTATTTTTCACCCCGTCGGGCAAAAATACCAAAACTCAAATCAAGCCGTTCGGATGCTGTTTTCGGTGGCACCGTTTTCGGCAAAGTAATCACGCATCCGGGCATTCAATATCGTCAGCAGTTTGCGCATACATGCCGTAACGGCAACCTTATACGGCTTACCCTTAGACAGCAGGCGCTGATAGAAATCCCGAATAAACGGTTCGAACCGCATCGCCACTACGGTAGCCATATACAGCGCCTTACGCACCGCAGACCTTCCGCCGAAGCAGCGGCTTTTGAATTTGGTTTCCCCGCTCTCCCTCGGGTGCGGGGCAATACCGACCAGACTCGCTATCCGTTTGTGGTTCAGCCGTCCCAATTCGGGCAGCATCGCCATCAGCGTAGCCGTCGTTATCGAACCGATGCCTTTGATTTGTTCCGCCACTTTGGCTTTGCCGTCAAAATGCGTGTGGGTGTGGTCGTCGATTTGTTTGTCCAATTCGTCAATCAGCCGGTCAAAATGGGCAATCAGTTGTTTGACGCTTTCGACTTGCGTTTCGTGAACCTGATGCAGACGGTTTTTCTCGGCAGTCCGCATATCCACCAGTTGGTTGCGGCGGTTAACCAATGCTTCCAACACTTCTTCCGCTTCGGTGGGCGGGTGGTAGAGCATGGTTTGCCAACCTTCTTTCTGCATCATCATCTGTGCGAAGAAGGCGAGCATTTGGGCATCTTTGGCATCGGTTTTGGTCAGCGACTGCGATTGGGCAAACTGATGCGTCTGACGCGGGTTGGCGATGATCACGGCTATGCCTGCGCGGTGGATGGCTTTGGCGGCGGGGATTTCGAGACCGCCGGTGCTTTCCATCACGACGAGGGCGACCTTGTGTTTTTTAAGGTATTCGACGGTATGGGCGATCCCTTTGGGGTTGTTGGTTTCGGTTTTGGTTTTAGACAAAGACGAAACGGCGATGACGAAGTTTCGTTTGGCGATGTCGATGCCTGCGTAATTGTATTGGGTACTCATCATAAACCTGCCTTGCATTCGGTTGTGTTGTCTGGCAACTGTCCGGTTGTGTCGATGGGTTGCCCGACCGCTCCCTGAGCTACGCAACGGTTGTTTGCCTTGGTTGGGTGCGGGTGGCGGCCGGGCGGTTTGTTGCTATGATACGGGTGTTCCGATATACAAGGTTGGGTCGTGACCCAACATTCAGATTTTTGTTGGGTTTGCCAACCCAGCCTACGCTTGCTGAATTTATTACGGTAAGACAAGGTTGTCCAAAATCAGTCCCGCTTCAAATAAATGCTTTGCCCAAAAGCTTGTAGGTCTATGACTTTTCCGGAGAAAATATATTTCTCAAGAAGAGAGGAAAAATTTTTTACCTCATTGTTAGTCAAAAAAGGACGTTCAGTCTTTCCTACAAATCCCTGACCAGATAAGTAAACATCAGTTAACCAGCTTTCAGTTATTGGTAAATGCTCAAAGAATCTCGATTCAATTAATAAATCTGTATAGTTTGGTTGTTTTTCTTTTTCTCTATAACCTAATGAGTTAAACAAAATAATAAATTGAATGTGTGGTGGTGTTAATCCTCGAATTAGACCATAATATTCTTTTTTGTCATCATCACTTATTTTGTTACTTGTTGAGATTAGTTTCAAAATTCTAAATAATGTAATTAAGTACGGTTTCAATTTATGATGTAAATCAATTACTTTTACAACTTCTTTTTTGAAATTTATTTCGAGCTGAGCTTCATTTTGTAAGTTACACTCATCTTTTAGGAAAGTATTTTTAAATGAATCAATAATATGTTTATTTAAAATTAGTGGGTTGTAATATTTATTTGAAATTTGTGAGTTATTATTTTCAGACTCCATTATTTCCTTTAATAGTTTGTTATTTTCTTCTAATAGTATCTTAAATAGACTATGAAATTCATTATTTTTTTGATTTTTATAAGTTAAATAGCTGAACCATATCAAACCAAAAGCAGAAGCGATTGTACCTCCTGCAATAAGCCAATTTGTAAAATCATTTTCTCCAATTTTCCAGTCGTAGGCTGCAAAAATAGCATAAAATGCACCAATACAAGCTAATATAGTTAAGAAAATATAAAAAATAAGAGTACAATATTCATTAATTTTTTCATTAGTATTTTTTAAAGGGTTCATGAATTATTTCCAGAAAAAAATGAAAATTAGGATTTAGTTTCAGCAGCCGTAGGTCGGATTCTTAAAGCCGACATTTTGGGCTGCAGGTCGTCTGAAAATCGTTTCAGACGGCCTTTTCTTCATCAGCTTCTACTTTGCTACCACTCTTTCTTTCAAAGTCTTCAATACACTTTTCACCGTCTTAATTCTCATCTCCACATCCTCCATCTGAGCCGTAAACTTCAACTTATTCGCCCCAGCCAGCCGATATTTTTTATCCGTCTGAATCAGCAGGATGATTTCTGTCGGATCGATTTGGTGGTGTTTGCCGAAGGTAACGGTGACGGCTTCGCTGGTCGCGTCGATGGCATCTATGCCCAATTCTTTTGCGGCGAGCCGCAGGTGGTGGCTTTCGATGAGGGTTTTGACGGGTTGTTCGGGCAGGCCGAAGCGGTCGACCAGTTCTTCGTGTATGGCGTTGATTTGCTGCACAGTTTCGCAGACGGCGAGGCGTTTGTAGAGGACGAGGCGCTCGTGGATGTCGGGGCAGTAGTCTTCAGGCAGTAATGCTGGGCTGTGCAGTTTGATTTCGGTGGTAATGCCTAATGGCGCGTCAAGGTCGGGCTGGCGGCCTTTTTTGAGGTCGCGCACGGCTTGTTTGAGCATTTCGGTGTAGAGCGTGAAGCCGACCTGTATCATTTCGCCGGATTGTCCTTCGCCGAGGATTTCGCCTGCGCCGCGGATTTCCAAATCCTGCATGGCGAGGGTGAAGCCTGCGCCGAGTTCGTCTGCCGCCGCGATGGCGTCGAGGCGTTTTTCTGCGTCTTTGGTGATGTATTCGGGCGTGAGCAGGTAGGCGTAGGCTTGGTGGTGGCTGCGGCCGACGCGCCCGCGAAGCTGGTGCAGTTGCGCCAGCCCGAATTTGTCGGCGCGGTTGATGATGATGGTGTTGGCGTTGGGAATGTCGATGCCGGTTTCGATGATGGTGGAGCAGAGCAACACGTTGAATCTTTGCTGCAAAAAGTCGCGCATGACTTGCTCCAGCTCGCGCTCGCGCAGTTGTCCGTGCGCCACGCCGATGCGGGCTTCGGGCAGCAGGGTTTCCAGCCGCTCGCGCATGTTTTCGATGGTATCCACTTCGTTGTGCAGGAAAAATACCTGCCCGCCGCGTTTAAGTTCGCGCAACACGGCTTCGCGCACGCTGCCTTCGCTGAACGGTTTGACAAAGGTTTTGACGGCGAGGCGGCGGCTGGGCGCGGTGGTAATCAGCGAGAAGTCGCGCAGGCCTTCGAGCGCCATGCTGAGGGTGCGCGGAATCGGCGTGGCGGTCATGGTGAGGATATCGACGTTGGCGCGCAGGCGTTTGAGCTGCTCTTTCTGGCGCACGCCGAAGCGGTGTTCTTCATCGATAATCACTAAACCTAAGTTTTTGAATTTTATATCGTCCTGCACCAATTTGTGCGTGCCGATAACGATATCGACCGTGCCGTCCGCCATGCCTTCCAGCGCGGCTTTGGTGGCTTTGCTGTTGTTGAAACGCGAAAGGCTGGCGACTTTTACGGGGAAATCGGCGAAGCGGTCGGCGAAATTTTGCGCGTGCTGCTCCACCAGAAGCGTGGTCGGAGCGAGTACGGCGACCTGTTTGCCGCCCATCACTGCCACAAACGCGGCGCGCAGGGCGACTTCGGTTTTGCCGAAGCCGACATCGCCGCACACGAGGCGGTCCATCGGCTTCGCCTGCGTCAAATCTTTAATCACAGCGGCGATGGCGGCGGCCTGGTCTTCGGTTTCTTCGTAGCCGAAGCCGTCGGCAAACGCCTGATAGTCCAACTCGTTGATTTCAAACTTGTGTCCCGATTGGGCGGCGCGCTGGGCGTAGAGGTTGAGCAACTCGGCGGCGGTGTCGCGCGCTTTTTCGGCGGCTTTGCGTTTCGCCTTGTTCCACGCGCCGCTGCCGAGCTTGTGCAGGGCGACGTTTTCATGCGCCTGACCGGAGTAGCGGCTGATTAAATGCAGTTGCGAAACAGGCACATAAAGCTGCGCTTCGCCCGCGTATTCGAGCAACATCATTTCGTTGGTTTCGCCGCCCAAGTCCATCGTTACCAAGCCCATATACCGCCCGATGCCGTGTTCTTCGTGCACGACGGGGTCGCCGATATTGATTTCGGCAAGGTCGCGCAACAGGCCGTCTGAAACGGCGGCGTGTTTCTTGCGGCGGTTGTGGACGCGCGAACGGGCGACGTATTGGTAGAGCTCGGATTCGGTGATGACGGCGATGGCACTTTGAGCGGCAACCGCTTTGCCCTCTCCCCAACCCTCCCCCACGGGAGAGGGGGTAGGTTGCTGTCGGATTTGCCCGTGCAGAGTACTTTCGATGGGGAGCAGGCTGCTTTCAGTTTTCAGGTCGTCTGAAACGGCAGCGGCACTTTGTTCCCTCTCCTGCGGGATAGGGCTTGTTACGGCTAAGGAAAATTCGGTTTGGTTGGCAACTGCTTTGCCCTCTCCCCAACCCTCCCCCTCGGGGGAGGGGGCAGGTTGCTGTTGAGTTTGCCCGTGCAGACTATTTGCGACGGGATGCAGGCTGCTTTTGGTTTTCAGGTCGTCTGAAACGGCGGCAGCACTTTGTTCCCTCTCCTGCGAGAGAGGGCTAGGGAGAGGGTTTGTTGCGGCTGTGGAAAATTCGGTTTGGTCGGCAACCGTTTTGCCTTCTTTCTCGGCGGCGGGAGTAGGTTGCTGTTGGCTCGGAGATTGTGGCCCGCCCAGTTTGAACCCGTATGCCAACGGCGCAACCGTAATCATCAGCGGCTCGTGCGCCGATAAAAAGCCCTGCCAGTCGGACACAGGTTTGGCCTTCAAACCATTTTGCTGCAAGAAGCCGAGCATGGTTTCTCGCCGTCCCAGACTTTCGGCGCACAGCAAAATCCGCCCGTCAAAGGTCGTCTGAAAATCCTTCAATGCCTGCAACGGCTCGTCGGACTGGCGGTTGACGGCAAGGTCGGGCAGGGTGTGTTCCTTGCCGGAAACATCGGGCAGCACTTGTCCGTAGTTTTTCAGACGGCCTGCGAATACATCGGCAGAGAGATACAAATGCTGTGGAAGCAAAGGCGGATAGGTTTCGTCGCCCTGCGCCATGGCGTAACGCGATTTGACGTCGCTCCAAAAGCGGTTTGCCTCGGCGTGAACGTCGCCCAAAGAGACAAACAGCGCATCTTCGCCGATATAGTCAAACAGCGTTTCCAGCTCGTTTTCAAAAAACAGCGGCAGATAATATTCCACGCCCGCGCCGAAATGGCCGTTGCTGACGGCTTTGTACACGGCGGCATCGTTCGGATTGCCATCGACTTCCTCGCGGAAGCGGCTGCGGAAGATTTTTTGCGCCTCGCTGTCGGTGGGGAACTC
Organism: uncultured Neisseria sp.; assembly: GCA_963532335.1. Lineage (GTDB taxonomy): Bacteria > Pseudomonadota > Gammaproteobacteria > Burkholderiales > Neisseriaceae > Neisseria. The sequence continues at coordinate 7,594 of CAUSKT010000044.1, forward strand.
GTGCGCCGGCAGCAGGCGGATTTCGGAAACGGGGGAAATGGTGCGCTGCGTTTCAGTGTCAAAGGTTTTGATGCTGTCGATTTCATCGTCGAACAAATCGATGCGGTACGGCATTTCGCTGCCCATCGGGAACAAATCGACAATGCCGCCGCGCACGGCAAACTCGCCCGCCGCGACAACGTGGGAAACATGGTTATAACCTGCATCCACCAAATCACTTTTCAGACGGCCTATATCCAAAGTCTGCCCCGTTTTCAGCCAAAACGTGCGCCCCGCCAGAAACGGCACGGGCGGCAGCTTCTGCATCGCCGTGGCAACCGGCACAAACAACACGTCCGCCGCGCCGCTCTTAATCTGCCACAACGCCGACAGCCGCTCCGACACCAAATCCTGATGCGGCGAAAAACGCTCGTAAGGCAGCGTTTCCCAGTCCGGCAGGAACACCGCCGTATCGTGCGGACGGAAAAACAGCCAGGCCGTCTGAAGGCGTAGCGCCTGTTCCGCATCTTGGGTCAAGACAACCTTGAGCTGCTTATGCGGCAGATATCGCGCCAAAGCCAGCGGTAGCGAGCCTTGCGAAAGATTGAGCCAACGGGATTTTTCACGGGGTTTGGGAATCAGATAGGTCATGACAAAAAACAGTTTGTAATAAGTAAATACAAGAACCATAGGCCGTCTGAAAAATTTTCAGACGGCCTTAGCAATCAAATAAAATGACTGCACCGATGATCCAAGTCAAAAGTTCAGTATTTCCCCATGTTTTTTAGGTTCAATCAATACAGCGAACCGCTTTAAATCTTCTGCTAAACAAGCAACATAGGTTGGGGAATTTAACCACGCTTTAGACTATTTTTTATCTTTGATTTTTGCTTCCAACATTTTAATTTTATCCATCAACCATTTATCCTTCAAAATCTCATTCGATTTTTTATAATAAGTTAACGCTTTTTCATCATCTTGTAGCATACCGAGCCCATATTCATAGAATTCAGCCATCGCAATCAAAGCGTCTTCATGATTTAAGGTAACACCTTTTTTCACATAATAAAGCGCTTGGTCATATTCTTTTTTTCCAACATAATAGTTTGCCAGTTTAAGTATAGCTGAAATATGCTGATTCTCCGCTGCCTTTTCTACCCAATAAAGTATGTTTTTCTCATCTTCTTTTTCGGTATAAACGGCATCGCCTAGTAGATATTGTGCTTCGGCATTATTTTTCTCAGCTGCTTGTAATAAATAGGTTTCAGCCTTATCCAAATCATGCAACTCTTCAAGATAAATTTTTCCTAATTCTTCTAAGGCGACTGCATTACCTTGCTGAGCCGCCAATTCATAGTAATGAATCGCTTTATCTAAATCGACAGGCATTCCATTTAAGCCGTAATAATATTCATTGGCAAGGAATATTACATAATGCAAATCGCCTTTATTTTGTGCCTCTGTCATGGCTTTTAATGCTTCTTGTTTCAGCGTGCGATATTTAGCCTCATTTTTAGCTAACCACCAATTTGCTAAAGCATATTTGGCAATTTCACTCCCTTCAGCCATTGCTTCTTGCGCATATTGAAGAGCCTTATCCCGCTGGCCTTGTTGCAAGAAATTTAATGAAAGGAAAAATTTTGCCTCCAGATTGCCTTTAAGTGCAGCTTGCTCAAAATGCGCATTCGCTTTTTGGCGATCCATGATAGTTGAAAGCCCATATTGATAATCGAATCCTTGCTCGAAATCTTGATTCGCAAGAGATAACAGCTTTTCAGGCTTATTCACTTTTTCACTCAATGAATTAAATAATGTTTTAAACATAGGCGTTTGATTATGCTCTGTTAAATAAACTTTCACATTTTCAGAAAGATTTAGCGATAAATTTAATGCTATTGAAGCAATTATCGTAGCAATTGGGTATGTCATGATTGGTTATGTTGACGGAAGCTAGTACGATCACAAGCGGTCAAATTTCTATTCTATTTTGCAAAATTCTCATGAAATCTAACCGCTCAATTTCCAATTTTACTGGATACAGGTTTAAAAGAGTATAAGGCCTTACAATCAGACGGCCACGCCTGCCAGTTTTCCAATAAATCCGGTTATCACCAATGCCGCAACGCCCCACAGGCACACGCGCAAAACGGCGGGAACGACAGGCGCGCCGCCCAGTTTGGCGGAGACATAACCCAGTAATGCCAGTCCGCACAAAGTGGAAACTGCCAAGGCCGGAACAATGGCACTAAAAGCTGTCAATGCAACCAGTAAAGGCAAAATTGCGCCGGCACAAAATGAAGCGGCAGAAGCCAGCGCGGCCTGCATGGGTTGGGCGGCGGAGGTTTCGGTGATGCCGATTTCGTCGCGGGCATGGGCGGAGAGCGCGTCGTGTTCCATCAATGCCTGTGCGACTTCGGTGGCAAGCGCGTCGGACAAACCGCGGCGGCGGTAGATTTCGGTCAGTTCTGCCAGCTCGGCATCGGGGTTGGCTTCCAATTCGTAGCGTTCTTTGTGCAAATCGGCTTTTTCCGTGTCCGACTGGCTGGATACGGAAACATATTCCCCCGCCGCCATTGAAACCGCGCCGCCGATAAGGGCGGAAACGCCGGTCAGCAGCAGGGTTTGGAAATCGGGGGCGGCGGCCGCGACGCCCGTCAGCAGCGAAGCGGTGGAAATCAGGCCGTCGTTCGCGCCCAATACGCTCGCGCGCAGCCAGTTGTTGCGGTTGCTGAAATGGCGTTCGCTGTGTTGTGAATACATGGCAGTGTTCCGGTGGCGTTTTGCGCTATGGTAGCACCGTATCGGTTTATCGGGGCGGCGTAATCATATGTTGGCGCGCTGAAAATCTGTCCACACTTGATAATCATTGTCGCTTAAACGGGTTTGTGGTATAAATCCTAGAAATTTAGCTCTAAACTCTAATAACTGCCGATTAACCGAGAATCATGATGACACACACCGAATCAAGCGCGCAGCCGTCAACTATGGACACGGCTGCTTTTTTAAAGCACATCGAATCCGCATTCCGCCGCATTTTTTCAGACGACCTCAACCTCATGCAATACCTGCCCGAAGACAAATGGCTTGCCTTGAAGCAGGCGGGTTTGCTGTTGCCCTTCCTCGACAAAAAACACGGCGGCCGTAAGGGCAGCCAGTTTGAAATCCAAGAAGTCCTGCGGATTGCGGGGCATTACGGCGTGCCCGTTACCTTGCGTACCGGCATCGAAGGCGCACTGGTGTTGCAGCCTCTGCAAGAGTTCGGCGACGAAGCGCAAGTCGCGCAAGGTTTGGACATGGTTTTCAAAGGCGAGGGTGGTGGTTTGGGTATTACCGAACCCGAAACCTCCGGCGCGGCGATTGCCCGCGAAATGCAGTCCTACTACGAATACATCGACGAACAAACGATTTACGTCAACGCCGCGAAATATTGGCAGGGCAACTCGCAAAGCGACTTTCTCCTCGTTGCCGCCAAAGAGCGCAAAAACGGCAAACTCTCCAAAGTCATCAACCTGCTGCTCGTTCCCAAACAATACATCCGCTACGAAGCCCTCGCATCCGAAGGCCTGCGCGCCGTCCGTTACGCCGTCAACCGCATTGATGCCGAAATGCCCGCCGCCGCCGTTATGAAACTCTCCCAGAGCGACGCCGCCGGTTTGCGCGCGTTCCAAAACATCTTTATCCGCAGCCGCCTGCAACTGATCGGCATGACGCACGGCATCATGGAATATATCCTTGACAACCTGAACCGATATGTCCGCCACGACATCAAATTCGTCGATTATGAACGCCGCGAAATCCAACGCCGCCATCAGGTTTCCGAGATTCTTTACCGCTACGTCTGCCATTGCGTTTCGCCCGTTGCCCCCGTCGCCCATCAACTGATGGAGGCAAACATCATCAAAACCCTCGCCACGGAATACACTTACGCCGCCGCCCAAATGTTGCAAAAACTCTTGGGTGCGAAGGGTTTTGAACGCGGACACACCGCCAGCAATATCGCTATCGACATCCGCCCCTTCACCATCTTCGAAGGTCCGAACGATATGCTTTATGCCGAAATTTACGACCAGTTCGTCCGCGCCACCGCCGAAGAAAAAGAAGCCGGCATTAAATTGGACAAAAACCAAACCTTGCTCGACCGCCTGCAAACCGACGCCCGCTTTGCCGCCGTTGCGCGCGACTACACTTTACCCGAAGATATCCGCAGCTTCCTGCAGGAACGCACCTTGACCGATGCCTGCGCCTTGCAAAAAGTCTTCATCGGCAAAATCATCGCCCGACTCTTCGCCTTCGTACAGGCGGAACACGAAGACACCGCAGCCTTCCTGTTGAACGACATCCGCAAAGACATATTGGACTGCCGATATTGCGGTTGATGGTTTAAGGCAGAGAGGTCGTCTGAAATCGGTTTTCAGACGACCTAGGGCGGATTTTTATGCTTTCGATTCAAAAGCGATTTCATTGCGAAAATCAAATGAATCAAGTGCTTTAGTCATGTTCATTGACTTTCAGACGACCTCCAAGCCCATGACTCTCTCCAAACTTCCTCTTTGGCAGACTCCCGAACAAGTCTGCGACATCTTACTTGCGCTGCCGGAAAAGCAGCGCAATCGTGCGTTGTACGAATTCCTCTCTCTTTTTGATCATGAAAACCCGCAAGGTCGGACGGAAGCCGAAAGTCAGCTTGCCGCCCTGCGCCTGCTGTGGCATGACCCGCATTTTCAAGGTTTGGAAAACATCAAACATTGGCTGCGCGATGTGCTTGGGCTGGACGAGTCAAACGGTTCATGGCTTGCGTTGCAGAGCGACATTGAAACGCTGATGGAAATGCTCCATCTCGAAACCTGCCGCACTTACGGAGAATACGGCGGTATGTTCAAAAGCGCGCAAACGCTCGAACCTTTTGTCGCCCGAATGTTTGAGCGCGATACCGAGGCCTCGCGCAGCATGGCTTGGGACTGTCTGTATTGGAACAAAGAGCTCCGCCGTTTACGCCCCGATTGGGATGAATGGTTGAAAGAAGAAATCCGAAATCTGCATGATAAATACGGCGAAAACAAATAGCCGCCGCAACTGATTCAGGTTGACTGAAAGGTGTTTCTGACTTTGAGCGGCTGAAAATCAAACCCGACTGTTTTTTATAGTGGATTAACTTTAAATCAGGACAAGGCGATGAAGCCGCAGACAGTTCAGATAGTACGGAACCGATTCACTTGGTGCTTCAACACCTTAGAGAATCGTTCTCTTTGAGCTAAGGCGAGGTAACACCATCCTGGTTTAAAGTTAATCCACTATAAACGGCAATTTTGTATGGGAACGAATAGCGAACAATAAAAAGGTCGTCTAAAAATTTCAGACGACCTTTTTTCATTTCATCAACAGCCTAGTGGAATCAATCCAGCTTTTTAAAGTGGCGGCGGCGTTCCAGTTCGCTCAGGTAACGCTTGCGCAGACGGATGGACTGCGGCGTGATTTCAACGAGCTCGTCATCGTCGATAAACTCGACCGCACCTTCCAGCGTCAGCTTGATTGGCGTGGTCAGACGCACGGCTTCGTCGGTGCCGCTGGCGCGGATGTTTGTAAGTTTTTTGCCTTTGAGCGGGTTGACCACCAAATCGTTGTCGCGGCTGTGGATGCCGATAATCATGCCTTCGTAGATTTTGTCGTTGGGCGATACGAACATACGGCCGCGGTCTTCCAGATTCCACAAGGCATAAGCGACGGCTTCGCCTTGCTCTTGGGAAATCAGTACGCCGTTGTGGCGGCCGGGCATATCCGGTTTTACAGGCGCGTAGTCGTCAAACACATGGCTCATTAGGCCGACACCGCGCGTCAGGGTCATGAATTCGCCTTGGAAACCGATTAAGCCGCGCGCGGGAATATGGTATTCGAGGCGGGTGCGGCCGTTGCCGTCGCTTTCCATATTGGTCAGTTCGCCGCGGCGGCGGCCGAGTTCTTCCATTACTGCGCCTTGGTTTTCGTCCGGCACGTCCACGGTCAGGTTTTCATACGGTTCGCATTTTTGACCGTCGATGTCGCGGTAAACGACGCGCGGCTTGCCGACTGCCAGTTCAAAACCTTCGCGGCGCATGTTTTCCAACAAAATGGTCAGGTGCAGCTCGCCACGGCCGGATACGCGGAACACGTCGGCATCGGCGGTATCTTCCACGCGCAGGGCGACGTTGGTCAGCAATTCTTTTTGCAGGCGGTCGCGGATTTGGCGGCTGGTCACGAATTTGCCTTCGGTACCCGCCAGCGGGCTGGTGTTCACCATAAAGTCCATCGTCAGCGTCGGTTCATCCACGCTCAACATCGGCAAGCCTTTGGGATTGTCTTTGTCGGTGATGGTTACGCCGATACCGATGTCTTCGATACCGGAAATAATCACGATGTCGCCAGCTTCGGCTTCTTCAAGCGGTACGCGTTCCAAACCTTTGAAACCCAAAAGCTGGTTGATGCGGCCTTGGGCGATTTGTTGATCGTGGTTCATGACGGCAACGACTTGGCCAGGTTTGATACGGCCATTCAGGATGCGGCCGATGCCGAGACGGCCGGTGTAGTTGTCGTAGTCGAGTTGGGAAATTTGCAGTTGCAGCGTTTCGTCCGCGCTGCCGCTCGGTGCGGGAGTGTGTTTTAAGATGGTGTCGAACAGCGGACGCATGTCGTTGCTCTCGTCGGTTTCTTCCAGTTTGGCGAAACCGGACAGGCCGGAAGCGTAGACAATCGGGAAGTCCAACTGCTCGTCGGTTGCGCCCAAGTTGTCGAAGAGTTCGAAAGTTTGGTCGATGACCCAGCTCGGACGGGCGGACGGTTTGTCGATTTTATTGATGACGACGATCGGTTTCAGTCCCAAAGCCAAGGCTTTTTTGGTAACGAAACGGGTTTGCGGCATCGGGCCTTCCTGCGCATCCACCAACAATACGACGCAGTCCACCATACCCAAAACGCGCTCCACCTCGCCGCCGAAGTCGGCGTGTCCCGGAGTGTCGACGATGTTGATGTGGTAGCCTTCGTAATCGATGGCGGTATTTTTGGCGAGGATGGTGATGCCGCGTTCTTTTTCAAGGTCGTTGCTGTCCATCACGCGCTCGTCGACGTGCTGGTTGGCGCGGAATGTACCGGATTGGCGCAGCAGTTGGTCAACTAATGTGGTTTTGCCGTGGTCGACGTGGGCGATGATGGCAATGTTGCGAATTTGTTTCATGGTGATATGTATTTCAAATGATTTTTATCAAAAAGTAACTCGCAATTATATCACGGTTCATCTTATCGGACGGAGGGGGAGTAGATTAAATTTGAATCGGTACGGCGTTTGTCCTGGTTCAACCGTCATTCACTATATGCGTACTGCGGCACAGTTTGACGATATAGTGGATTAACTTTAAACCAGTACGGCGTTACCTCGCCTTAGCTCAAAGAGAACGATTCTCTAAGATGCTGAAGCACCAAGTGAATCGGTTCCGTACTATCTGTACTGTCTACGGCTTCGTCGCCTTGTCCTGATTTAAATTTAATCCACTATAAAAGCATTTGAGAATAATTAATAATAAATTTTGATTGGGTTTTGTAATTTATTTGTTTTTATTTATGGTTAAAGAGTGTAAATGTTTTTGAATGTTGAAATGGATTCTTAATACCAATGGCAACAAATATCTATATAAAACAAGATATTGAATTTTCAGACGACCTTTTAAGGCTTCTGTTTCTTTTGATAATTGTTTGTATTTTAAATAGAAAATTTGTCAAGCGTCAGGCTTTTTCATACAATTCAGCCATCAAGAAACAACAGACACTTTACAATTTCAAAGAAAGAGAAAGAATTATGCAAGGCAATCAAGCTGTTATCGATTATATGAACGAACTGTTGTCCGGCGAGCTGGCTGCACGCGATCAATACTTCATCCACTCACGCCTGTACTCCGAATGGGGCTACAACAAACTGTTCGAGCGTCTGAATCATGAGATGGAAGAAGAAACCACTCACGCCGAAGACTTCATCCGCCGTATCCTGATGCTGGGCGGTACGCCTAAAATGACCCGTGCCGAACTGAACATCGGTACCGACGTGATTTCCTGCCTGAAAGCAGATTTGAACACCGAATACGAAGTACGCGATGCGTTGAAAAAAGGCATCAAACTGTGCGAAGAAGCACAAGACTACGTTACCCGTGATTTGATGATTGCCCAGTTGAAAGACACTGAAGAAGATCACGCCCACTGGCTGGAACAACAACTGCGTCTGATCGAACTCGTCGGCGAAGGCAACTACTACCAAAGCCAACTGTAATTAAGCGTATAAGGAGCTGAAAATGAAAGGCGATCGCTTAGTTATCCGCGAGCTGAACAAAAACTTGGGCTTGCTCTTGGTTACCATCAACCAATACTTCCTGCATGCCCGCATTTTGAAAAACTGGGGCTTTGAAGAATTGGGCGAACATTTCTTCAAACAGTCCATCCGCGAAATGAAATCCGCAGACGATTTAATCGAGCGTATTTTGTTCTTGGAAGGCCTGCCTAACCTGCAAGAATTGGGCAAGCTACTGATCGGCGAATCAACTGAGGAAATCCTGTCCTGCGATTTGACGAAAGAACAGGAAAAACACGATGCCCTCATCGCTGCCATCGCCATCGCGGAACAACAGCAAGACTACGTCAGCCGTGATTTGTTGGAAAAACAAAAAGACATCAACGAAGAACACATCGACTGGCTTGAAACTCAGCAGGAATTGATTGGCAAAGTTGGTTTGCCGAACTACCTGCAAACAGCGGCGCAAGAGGACTAAAACACAAACCACTGCCAAATATAGCAGTCCCTGCACCCATAAACGGCATATCCTTTCGGATATGCCGTTTTTCTTTTAATATAGTGGATTAAATTTAAATCAGGACAAGGCGACAAAGCCGCAGACAGTACAGATAGTACGGAACCGATTCACTTGGTGCTTCAGCACCTTAGAGAATCGTTCTCTTTGAGCTAAGGCGAGGCAACGCCGTACTGGTTTAAAGTTAATCCACTATACTTTGTCAGTAAAAGAGACGGTTTCCTGCTTTGTTAAGAAGTGAATATGCGGCATATGTGGTTTTAAACTGAAATAAAATTATATGAATAATAATAAGTTATAAATATTTTTGTATTATTTCCCTTGCTGCTCTTGAAATATTTAGAATTTTTGTTTTAAACTGCACACATTACCTATTCCATTATTTATGTATTCTGTCATGCAAACAGCGCATCATTCATCTGCTTTCTTCTATTGGTACCACACAAACGTGCGGTACTTTTTTGCGCTTGTCTGAAACAGATTAGAGATAGGATACGCAAATCAGAGCCGCCTCATTTGAGCGGCTTTTTTGTTACCTATACATGGCCGCATCAATTGAAATATGAAATAAAACACAACTGAATCAGGATTACAGCCATGACACCGTCCATAAACGCCCAAACAAAAAACCTTCCTTTACACCGCTGCCAAATGATTGTTGACGGAAACAGCCATCACGCAACAGCTTCCCAAGCCTTGCCGGGCAGTGCAGATACGCTGATCAGTGAGGCATTGATTCCGCAAATCCGTATGGTTGCCACTTTGATTGCAGGCGAAAGGCACGATTTTGAAGCAGACAGTCCTGCTGTCTTTACGGAGGAAGCCGATTTTTTTGCAGCACGCATCTTGGTATTGGGTGTACACCGTTTCCATTTGGATATCACGTTGTTGCCCATGCTGAAAACCGCCAACCAACGCGCCCAAGCGTTTGCCAAACGCCACCATCTCCCATTTACCCCCGCCCAAATGCATATGAGCCTGCATGCCCGCCGTCCTGACAACTTGCTGATTGTCGAAACCGAACACGAAATGGAAAATCATGGCAGCCTGATTGCCAACAGCCTTGCTTTCGCAGCCAAACTTCCCCGCCTGCCTTTGTAAACCATATTGACGCACTTGATAAAAATCAAATTTGCACCATATTCCACGGCAAGGCGCAGTATATTGACGCGCAGTTTGCCGATAACGCTCGGCTTAGACAATACCACTTCAAAAAGGATAAAAAAATGAAAAAACTCATTGCCTTAGCCGCACTTTCCTCACTTGCTCTCGCTGCCTGCAAAGACAATACCCAAGCCCAGCTTGAGCAGCAGCAAAAACAAATCGAGGCGCTTCAGCAGCAACTTGCCCAACAACAAGACAATACGATTTACCAACTCACGCCGGAAGGTGTGAAAGATACCATTCCTGCCGAAGCACAAGCCAACGGCAACAATGGACAGCCTGTGACCGGAACAGACGGACAACAATATATTTACGACCAATCCACTGGCAGCTGGCTGCTGCAAAGCTTGGTCGGTACGGCGGCAGGCGCGTTCATCGGTAACGCGCTGGCAAACAAATTCACACAAGCGCGTAATCAAAACAGCCCGATTGCCCAACGCGCACGCGCCCATTATTATCAAACGGCCCGTCCCAACAGCCGTACCAGCCAGCAACTCAATACCCGCAGCCTGCCTGCACAACAACAGGCGGCGCAACAGCAACGTTACCGCCAAACAACCCAACAGCCGTCCAATTATCGCCGTCCAATGAGTCGCGGTTTTGGCCGCCGCCGCTAAAGCCATTTGATTGTTTTAAACAGATTTCCGATTCGGCAAAGAATGGTTATTAGGAAAGACAACGTATTTGCCGATTAAAACAGATGAAGGTCGTCTGAAAATTCAGACGACCTTTGTTTATCCATCGCCGTAAAATGCAAGATGCCTTTAGTTAATCCACTATATTTATCAAAAGAAAAGGGGAGTGCGGTTGCATCTGCATTTTCAGACGACCTGAGTTTCAAGTAAAATCTACCTCGTCTGAAACACACTCAATCTCTCAGTAAGGAAAACATCATGAGCAACCATCACAAACTCATCATCCTCGGCTCAGGGCCTGCCGGCTACACCGCCGCCGTCTATGCCGCCCGCGCCAACCTCAAGCCCGTCATCATTACCGGCGTCGAGCAGGGCGGACAACTGATGACCACCACCGAAGTCGACAACTGGCCCGCCGACGCCGAAGGCGTACAAGGCCCGGAACTGATGGCGCGCTTCCTTGCCCATGCCGAACGCTTCGGCACCGAAATGATTTTCGACCAAATCCACACCGTCGATTTGCAAAATCGCCCCTTCACCCTCAAAGGCGATATGGGCGAATACACCTGCGACGCCCTGATCGTCGCCACCGGTGCATCCGCCAAATATCTGGGGCTACCCAGCGAAGAAACCTTTGCCGGTAAAGGCGTATCCGCCTGCGCGACCTGCGACGGTTTCTTCTATAAACAGCAAGACGTGGCCGTCGTCGGCGGCGGCAACACCGCGGTAGAGGAAGCCCTTTACCTTGCCAACATCGCCAATACCGTTACCCTGATCCACCGCCGCGACAGCTTCCGCGCCGAAAAAATCATGGTGGACAAACTCATGCAGCGCGTTGAAGAAGGCAAAATCATCCTCAAGCTCAACAGCAATCTGGACGAAGTCTTGGGCGACGAAGGCGGCGTCACCGGTGCTCGTCTGAAACACAATGATGGCACTACCGAAGAAATCGCCGTCAAAGGCGTTTTCATCGCCATCGGCCATAAGCCAAACACCGACATTTTCAAAGGCCAGCTCGATATGGACGCAACCGGCTACCTGAAAACCAAAGGCGGTACGGGCGACAACGTCGGCGCGACCAATATCGAAGGCGTATGGGCGGCAGGTGACGTCAAAGACCATACCTACCGTCAAGCCATCACCAGCGCAGCTTCGGGTTGCCAAGCCGCGCTTGATGCCGAACGCTGGCTCGACCGCCAAGGGTTGTAAAATATAGTGGATTAACTAAATCAGGACAAGGCGACGAAGCCGCAGACAGTACAGATAGTACGGAACCGATTCACTTGGTGCTTCAGCACCTTAGAGAATCGTTCTCTTTGAGCTAAGGCGAGGCAACGCCGTACTGGTTTAAAGTTAATCCACTATATCCGAAACGGTTTTCTCAAGCATAAAGGTCGTCTGAACCTTTCAGACGACCTTTTTTCCAACAGAAAAACACATTATCCATCCTGCCTTATCCGATTTTATGAGCAAACAGCCCAACAGCGCAGACCCAGCTGAAATCCCGCAAGACCAAACTGTCCCGCGCAGCAATACCGACAACGCGCCGCGTTCCGCCATCCACCAGACGCTTT
>CAUSKT010000045.1:0-19076 GCA_963532335.1 uncultured Neisseria sp.
TTTATGAGTGTCCAAGATTTGGGGGCCAGTTCAGTTTTCAGACGACCTTTTTCATTCCATGTATAGCGTTTATCAACCGTTAGACAGCGAAACAACAAACAAAATAACCTGCACCAAAGGCAGAGCGGCTGCAACCGTTTTGACAAACAAACGATCAGGCTTTTCCATCCTCGGAAGCTGATATTGTTTCAGCCACCACAACCCCACCAGATAAGTAGAAACTGGTACGGACGCATAACCCGTCAAAAGACTGATGCCAATGGTAGCCTCACTGTTCCCGAAAAAATGGCGGACAATCGGTTCGGCAATCAGAGCAACCGCCACACCCACGCACAATGCCCCGATCATTTGAACTGCAAACAGGCTCATACCGGCGATAATGCTTTGTTTTGTGTTTAATCCGAATCCTCGATTGACGGCAACGATATCAACTGCACACCATAACAGACACAACAACAGACCAAATAGCGAAAACATGCCTACCTCCGATCTTTAAATCCGTTTTCAGACGACCTTTCCGCTTATCTTGCCGTTACCGCCTCAAGGCAGGGCTTTGAACACCAACAAATAAAGACAGTTCTCAGGACAAAAGGTCGTCTGACAGAGTTGATAAATATAGCAGGAATTCAAATAAGGAATAACGGCAGCATGGCGGTTTGCCATTGAAGCTGCCATGCATTTATGGATAGCAACATTCCTTCCGTTTTATAAATTTTCAACGGGGTGTCCATAAAAATACTTCATACCTTCTATCCAGTTTTTTTCGGCTAACCGATCGATATAGCCAATCATCAAATCAAGCTCATTTCTCGAGATGACAGCATCAGTCTCAACCGGAATTTTTTCGCCCGTAAAGATAGATAAAAGGGAAGATTGGACATAGAGATTATATTTTTCCCTCTTTTGTGCGGCAATATATAGAGCAGTCATAATTTCCTGTGTCAATAAACCGGGGAAGGCGGGAGAGGCTTTATAGTAATAACAATCTGAATCTATAGTTTTTATCTTATCCAGATATAAATTTCCTACATCATCCAAGGTTGCGTTTTCCGATAATGTTGAACGATAGTTGAGGAAAATATCCAACGCATCTTTTATCGCTATTTCTAAATTACTGTCAAAGCCATCCCATTGCCCCCACAACACTAAAAGGCATGGAATGACTTGGTATGACATTGTTGCCGTTGCGCCGACAACGAAGGTAAAGGCACCAAATGACGATGCGGAATCCAAAAAACGCAAATTCCCAATGTTTTGCAAATCATCGTGTGTACACACCGAACAAAACAGCCTAATACATAAATTTAATACCGTTTTATCTTTTGTTTGGTTCATCAGGTCGACTAAAAGGTTTTTGACGGAAAAATCTCCTTTTTTCATGATTTCGACAATGAGCAATATACGTTCGCGTTCTTCCTGAACCGAAAGCAAGCTGCTCTTTAGTTCATCCAAACTCATCTGATTGACTTTGCCATACCAAATTCCGGGCAGTAATACTTCAATCATGTACCAAGTTCCTATCTTAAACTTTGCTGTCAAAATGCAAAGGTCGTCTGAAAAAGCCCGTATCCGGGGTTTTTCAGACGACCTTTCCCTTATTCTTCTTAGTTTGCCGCCTCAAGGCAGGGCGATGAATTTAATCAGCACTTCTTTGAAAATAAAGCCGAACACGCCCAAGCCCAATACTAGGAACAAAATCGCGATGCCGAATTTGCCCGCCTTGGATTCCTTACCCAAGTTCCAAACGATAAAGCCCAAGAAGATAACCAGTCCGGTCAGGCAGATTTTCATCGCCCAATCGGAAAATTCTGCTTCACTCATAATCAATTTCCTTATTTGATGTTGTGTGTATTTTAATGTTTTCAGACGACCTTTGGAACGCCAAGAGGTCGTCTGAAATGTAATGGCTCAGGTAAATGCCGTCCGTCGGGCGTTTGGCTTAACGCGCCAACGCCTGTTTCAAATCGTCAATCAAGTCATCGACGTATTCCAAACCGACGGACAGGCGCACCAGTCCGGGGCGGATATTGGCGGCGAGTTTTTCTTCGGGCTGCATCCTGCCGTGTGTGGTTGTCCACGGGTGGGTAATGGTCGAGCGCACGTCGCCGAGGTTGGCGGTACGGGAGAAGAGTTCGACGCTGTCGACGATTTTCCACGCGGCGTCAGTGTCGGCAACCTCAAAGCCCACCACGATGCCGCCGCCGTTTTGCTGTTTGCGGATAAGCTCCGCCTGTGGATGGTCGGGCAATCCGGTGTAGTACACGGCTTGAACCTGCGGCTGCGCTTGCAGCCATTGGGCGATTTTCAGGGCGTTGTCGAACTGTTTTTCCAAACGCAGCGACAGGGTTTCCACGCCGCTCAACAACTGCCATGCGTTAAACGGCGACATCGCCAGCCCGCAAGAGTTGCAATACATGGCGACCTGTGTCATCAGCTCTTCCGAACCCGCCAACACGCCGCCCATCACGCGTCCGTGTCCGTCGATGGCTTTGGTTGCGGAGGAAACGGAAATATCCGCGCCGTGTTTCAAAGGCTGCGAGCCGACGGGCGACAGCAGGCTGTTGTCCACCACCAAAAGCGCGCCGATGCTGTGCGCCAATTCTGCCAAGGCTTCCAAGTCGGCCACTTCGCCCAAGGGGTTGGAAGGCGTTTCCAAAAACAGCAGCTTGGTGTTGGCTTTGACGGCGGCTTTCCATTCGTCCACATCGGTCGGCGACACATGGCTCACTTCGATGCCGAATTTGGTGACGATGTTATTGATAAAGCCGACGGTCGTGCCGAACAGGCTGCGGCTGGAAATCACATGGTCGCCCGCCTGCAGGAAGGTGAAAAACGCCGCCTGAATCGCGGACATACCCGTCGAAGTGGCGACCGCGCGTTCTGCGCCTTCCAAAGCGGCGATGCGTTTTTCAAAAGCAGCTGTGGTCGGATTGGCAGTACGGGTATAAGTGAACCCTTTGATTTTCTTGGAAAACAAATCGGCGGCGTGTTGGGCGTTATCCCACATGAAGCTGCTGGTGAGGAACAATGCCTGATTGTGTTCGCGGTATTCGGTTTGCTCTTTGCCGCCGCGTATGGCGAGCGTCTGCGGGTGGAGTTTTTTACTCATTTGTTTTCCAATCTTTTTCAGCAGGTTTGTTTGATGTCTTATAGTGGATTAACTTTAAACCAGTACGGCGTTACCTCGCCTTAGCTCAAAGAGAACGATTCTCTAAGGTGCTGAAGCACCAAGTGAATCGGTTCCGTACTATCTGTACTGTCTGCGGCTTCGTCGCCTTGTCCTGATTTAGTTAATCCACTATAAATTAAGAGAAGCCATAGGTTAACTTGTTAACATTTTGCGCTTATTTGCGCCGTCTTTCAAGTTTGGCGGCGAATGGCAAAAGGTCGTCTGAAAACGTTTTTCAGACGACCTTTTGCAATCGTTCCAAGCTTTTATTGATAAACCCGCCCGTCGTGTTCCAGCCAGCCGTCGATATGGCGGCCTGCGGGGTCGTGGTGCGTCCAATGGAGGACGCCGCCCTGTTCCGACCATTCGTATTCGCCGTAGAAGCCGACTTTATCGCCTTTTTTCAAACCTTTGATTTTGTCGGCGAGGTCGATGTTGTGCGCCACTAAAAGCGTTTGCCCGCTGGACAGTTTCAAGATAAAACGCTGATGGCGCGTGCCTTGGTTGTCGTCGGGCAGCGTTTTGAGCACTGTACCCGCGCCTTTCACTTGAATATCGCTCTCTTGGTTTTCAAAGGCTTGCTGCAATATTTGTTCCGCGCTGCCCTGCCCTGCTTGGCGGTCGGACTTCGGCTGCTTCGGTTGCGATTTTTTGGATTCAGACTGCTCAGACTGAGGCTGCCCGGATGGGCGTTTTTCCGCTTGGGTTTGGGGCTGCGTTTGGGTTGGTACGGCATCCGCTGCCTGACCCTGCCGCCCCTGCTGCATTTTTTGATAACCGACTACCACGGCGGCAACAATCAGTATCCAAATCCATTTGTTTTTGTTCATAAAATCCACGCCCAAAAAAATGCCCGACGGTTCATCGGGCATAAATTATTTGAAAGGAGTTAAATCACGATAACGTGAGCCGCCATTATATACAAAACCGGCGGAAAAATCAGCATTTTCAGTCCGATACCTGAAGCGGCGGCTGCGTTATCACGCTTTTTTGTTTCCCTGACTGTATTTCATTTCGTATTTGATGTCGTTCAGGATTTTTTTCACGTTGTAATCCAAAAGCTGTTCTACCAAATCGGGCGCCTGTTCGCTGAGAGTTTGTTGGAGCTGGTAGGTAAACAGCGCCATTTGTTTCTGCACGGCGGTGCGTATCATGCCGTTGACGGCATCGGCGACGTGCGGGCGCAGGCGTTTGATCAAACGCTCGCTCAGGTCTTGCTCGGAAATGCAGAACACTTCCCTGCGGTTGATGACCTGCGGGTTCAACACGTTGATATGGACGGTAATCGGCGGCGTTTCGTCTTTGGGGTCGTCTGAAACCTGCTCTTGCGCCTGCGGATTTTCGTTTTCAGACGACTCTGCCTCTGCTTTTGCCAGCGCGTCAAATTCAACTGTTTTACGTTTCGGGTTCAGCCAAACCGTGCGCGTGGACTCGATTTGCCTGTCGGACGCGCTCATTTGCAGCGAAGACTGCGCGTTCAGCCAGTTTTCCTGCAAAATCACCATCGCATCGGTCTCCGCCGTTTCACCGGCTTCTTCCTCCAGCATGGCGTTGTGTTCCTCCTGCCATTTGCGCAGATATTCCGTCAAGACGGCATCGCGGCTGGCATCGTCGAGCTTGACCGACTTGGCTTTGGGCTTCTGCTCGAAGGCAGGCTCTTGAGATTCGCGCACCAAAGGCGCGTGTGTGTAAGGTGCGTTCAATTGGCGGGTTTGCCGCAGCTTTTCCAAGCGGCTTTCCCAATCCAGGCTTTCATCCGTTTGTTGTGGCGTATCGGGACGATTCGTATCCATTTTTAGCTTTCGTTCTTCCGTTGTGTCATTTCATTTCACGCGCATAGCGAATGCCGTGATTTGCTATAATGCGGTATTTTAACAGATTCCCAGGAACACATCATGAGCAGCATCGAACAACGCCTCGAATATTTGGAAGAAGCCAACGACGTTTTGCGTATGCAGAACCACGTCCTCGCCACCGCCCTCAAAGGCCTGATCCGTTCGCTGCCGTCCGAGATGGCAAACGAAGCCGTCGAGTCCATCCAGCTCGCCTTTGAAGACGCGCTCGCCGAGTTGAACTACGAAGACAGCCCGCATACCGACCTCTTCCATGACGTAACCTACGCTTTTTTCCGCGAAAAAGAACACTGACGCGTAGCGACTTCCCCAAACCGTGTTAAACTATCCGTTTATTTATTAATATCCGTAAAGAAGGAACCTCCCCATGAACATGAAAAAATGGATTGCAGCCGCCCTCGCCTGCTCCGCGCTGGCACTCTCCGCCTGCGGCGGCCAAAGCAAAGACGCTTCCTCGTCAGCCCCTAAAGCCGACAAAGTGTACCGCATCGCCGCCAACGCCGAATTCGCCCCTTTCGAATCATTGGATTCCGCCGGCAACGTTGAAGGTTTCGACGTCGATTTGATGAACGCGATGGCAAAAGCCGGCGGATTCAAAGTCGAATTCAAACACCAGCCTTGGGACAGCCTCTTCCCCGCACTCAAAAACGGCGATACGGATATCGTCATCTCCGGCGTAACCATTACCGACGAGCGCAAGCAGTCGATGGATTTCACCGACCCTTATTTTGAAATCACCCAAGTCGTCCTCGTTCCCAAAGGTAAAAAAGTCGCCTCTTCAGACGACCTCAAAAACATGGCGAAAGTCGGTGTCGTTACCGGACAAACCGGCGACTTCTCCGTTTCCAAACTCTTGGGCAACGACAATCCTAAAATCGCCCGCTTCGAGAGCGTTCCCTTGGTCATCAAAGAACTGGAAAACGGCGGCGTGGATGCCGTAGTCAGCGACAGCGCGGTCATCGCCAACTATGTGAAAAACAACCCGACCAAAAGCATGGACTTCATCACCCTGCCTGATTTCACGATTGAAAACTACGGCATTGCCGCACGCAAAGGCGACGAAGCGACCGTCAAAATGCTGAACGAAGCGCTGAAAAAAGTACGCGACAGCGGCGAATACGACAAAATCCACGCCAAATACTTCGCCAAAGAAGGCGATAAAGCGGCAGCCGCCAGCCAAGCAGCCAGCCAACCTGAAGCAGCCAAATAATCTGTTTCAACGTTCTTAAGCAATAAGAAAGGTCGTCTGAAAGCCTGTATCGCGGGTTTCAGACGACCTTTTATAGTGAATCCCGTTCCGAAAGCAGTATTGTGCGGCTTAACCCTACCCTTGTTATCCGATAGCCAAGTTTTTCCAAACCAAGCCGCTGCAGAAATTCAAACACACAGAAAGTCCCTTATGTCCCAATCCACACCCGCCCCGCTGGGCGAAAAGCAAATGGCGGTTTTGATGGCGATGTTGGTTGCCCTGATGCCGTTTTCGGTCGATGCCTACCTGCCCGCCATTCCGGAAATGGCGCAGTCGTTGAGCACGGATATCCACCGCATTGAGCAGAGTTTGGTTTTGTTTATGTTCGGCGTGGCGTTCGGGCAGATTGCCGGCGGCGCGGTTTCGGACATCAAGGGACGCAGACCGGTGGCTTTGGTCGGTTTGAGCATTTATTTTGCGGCCGTTGTCGCGCTGACGATGGTGCAGTCGGTGGACGGACTGTTGAACCTGCGCGCGGTACAGGCGTTTGGGGCGGGGATGACGGTGGTCATCGTCGGAGCGATGGTGCGTGATTATTATTCGGGCAGGCAGGCGGCGCAGATGTTTGCCTTAATCGGCATTATCCTGATGGTCGTGCCGCTGATTGCGCCTATGTTCGGCTCGATGTTGCAGGATTTGGGCGGCTGGCGTTTTATTTTCGGTTTTTTGGCGGCGTATTCTTTTGTTTTGTTTATCTTGGTGTTTACTTTCCTGCCGCGTCCGAAGCAGACGGGCAAAATCAGGATGGACATTTTCGGACTGGTGGCGGGCAGGTTTGCCAGAGTGCTGAAAACGCGGGCGGCGATGGGCTATCTGTTTTTTCAGGCATTCAGCTTTGCATCGATGTTTGCATTTTTGACGGAATCGTCTTTTGTTTACCAAAAACTGTACCATGTGACGCCGCACCAATATTCTTGGGCCTTTGCGCTGAACGTCCTTACGATGGCTTCGTTCAACCGCATCACGGCATGGCGGCTGAAAACGGGGGCGCACCCGCAAAGTATTTTGAAATGGGGCATTATCGTGCAGTTTGTGGCGAACCTGACGATGGTGCTGTTGGTCGTATCGATGGGGCTGCCGCCGATGTGGGCTTTGGTGCCATGCGTAATGTTTTCGGTAGGCACGCAGGGCTTGGTCGGCGCGAACACGCAGGCTTGCTTTATGGCTTATTTCAAGCAGGAAAGCGCCAGCGCAAATGGGGTATTGGGCGCGTTCCAATCCATCATCGGCGCAAGCGTGGGGCTGTTGGCAACGCGGCTGCACAATGGTTCTGCGTTGGTGATGGCGGGCATGATGCTGGCTTCGACGGTATGCGGGATTGTGTTGCTGTGGCTCTGCTCGCATCAGGCTTGGAAAGAAAACGATAAAAGCGAATATGTGTGAATATAGTGGATTAACTTTAAACCAGTACGGCGTTGCCTCGCCTTGCCGTACTATCTGTACTGTCTGCGGCTTCGTCGCCTTGTCCTGATTTAAATTTAATCCACTATAATAAATAACAAAAGGTCGTCTGAAACCTTGAAATCGGGTTTCAGACGACCTTTTTACATCAGCCTATTGTTTATTGCACGACATCGCAAGACTTCGCTTTTTCGTGCTTAGGCGCGTTGACGAAATCTTTGCAGTCCGCCAGCAGCTTGGGCAAAAGCGGTTGGAACACGGGATGGCTGCGCAGCTTGCCCGCGTAAAACGACATCATGTACGGATAATAATACTGCATCGCCTGCATCCATTTCGCGCCCTCTTCCTTCTTGCCTTGCCGGTAGAGATACAGCGCCACCTGATAAGCGTTGGAATACGGGCGGTAAGACAAGGAATCGATCGCCGCCTTCTCCGCCCAAGGTTTGACCTGCATATCGGTCGGCTCGGCACGGCGGGTCAGGCTGAGGTCGGCATAATAAGCCAGCATCGGGCTGGTTTCGGAAATATGGCGCAAACCGTTAATCTTCCGCCCCGCCATCTCCGTACTTTCATTTTTCGGAATCCGGCTGTAATCGACCAAATCGGTATACGTCCAGCCCATATGCAGCAGCCCGCCGATAATCAGCAGCGTAGCAAGCCCGCCCGCCCAATTGCGGCCGCGCATCCAAGCGAGGTCGTCTGAAACGTCTTCATAACGTGCCGGCGCAAGCGCAAACATCAACACAAACGGCGTCAGGAAATAGATATACCACAATGGATACTCCAGCATACTGTGGCACATACTGACGGCAACCATAGACAGCAGCAGCAGCGAAGCCGGATGGTAAGGACGCACCAGCATCCGCCACAGCCCCGCAAGCATCGTCAGGGCAACCAACACCGTACCGACCAGCCCGACTTCGGAGAGCAGTTGTAAAACAATATTGTGCGAATGGGTAAACAACACGCCTAAGATATTATTCGGGAAATACTGCTGCTCCGCATTAATCCAGAAAGTCTGTTGGGCAAAGCTGTTCCAGCCGTGTCCGAACCAAGGTGCGGACAAAAAGGCAGTCCAGGCCTTACGCCATTCAATCTGACGCATCGAGCCTTCAAAACCGCTGTTTCCGGCGCGTTCAACCGCCGTTTCATATTGACCGTTGCCCAGCAGCTCCAAAATCGAACCCATCGCAAATTGAAATACCGCCACCAACGCGACCGTCAGGAAAAATATCCGCACCAGCCTCGCAGAATCCCGTCCCGCACGCCAACGCCACACCGGCAAAATCAACGCCACGCCGGCCACATAGCCCAGAATCGTGCGCGAGTTGACCAAACCCAAGACAGCCGTCATCAGGAAGACCAACAAAAATCCCAACCAGCCCGGCATTTTGCGGATTGACCACAAATAAGCCGCCGCCAAAACACCCCACATCAAATAATGCCCGAGGTGGTTGCGCTGCCCAAGCTGACCGCTGACCTCTTTTCCGCTATACACAATCATGTTGCGCAGGAACCCAAGATCGTACCAGCCCTTAAACTGTATAAACGCAATCGCAGCCTGCAGCAACGTACCAAACAGCAGCGACCACGCAAACACCGTCACAATGCGTTCCTGCCCGTAGGCCGCGACCCAGCCGCGGCAAGCCCATACCGCCAAAGCCAGAATGACAAACGTCCACATCACCATATCGTTCATGCCGACGTAAATCAAATCCATCATCCGCGCCTGAAGCCACCAAAATGCCGCCAAAACCAGCAAACCGACAGCCGCCTTAGGCAGACGAACGCTCAACAAACCCTTATACGCCGTGACCAACACCAGCATCAGCGCACCCAGCAGCGAAGCCGCTTCCAGATAAAAACTCGACAACGGACCCACGCGGTAGAAGGACAAAAACGGCGCGGCGCATATCCACAAGAAACAGCACCACAACGGCAACAAACGTCTGTCCCATTCACTCTTAAGGTCGTCTGAAAAACGCATAAACATTATTTTCCCGCCTTTCTCTGCTGCTTCACAAAAGCCAGGCATGCAACAAAAAACACCAAACACGCCGTCAACGATAAAGCGGCACACACCACCTCGGCAGCACCCGCATTAAACAAACGCATCACCGCCTCGGCAAAATAAATCAAAATCAACATAGAACTATACTGGTAAGTATAAACTTTACCCTTCAAAATACCCGACAACGGCAGGCACAAAGGCAAAGCCTTCAGCGCCAGCCACGAACCGCCGCTGCGCAAAGGCGCAATCCACAGCTCCCACGATAAAGAAAGGACAATCAAAAAAATCAAGCTGCCGCAAGCAGCCAGATAAGGCAAAGAAGATTTATGAGAAGAAGTATTCACGGATAAAGTTCAACAGGCATCGCGCCGAGTGTAAAATGCAGGATTATACCGAAAACCGAAACAGACGTTGCAGCCCGACCGTTTCAGACGACCCCGGGCTACCGTCAGCATCCGTCGTATTGCTTTTCAAACTGTCCGACGAATCAAAAAGATATCCCGTCAGGCAGCCGAACATCCCGAAAAAATCCCCAAACAGGTTGAACCTTCACGCCTGCCCATAATCCTATTGATTTATTCTTTTGGTTCTCTATGAAAACAAACCATACCCTATTTTTCAAAACCGCAATTCTCCGTTTGTCCGCATTAGGCTTGGCATTCACACTTGCCGCGTGTGCCGGCGGCCCATCCACCGGCCCCGTACCCGACGGCTACTACCGCGTCAAACCAGGCGACACCCTCAGCCAAATCGCCAAACGCTACGGACAAAACGTCAACACCTTGGCATCATGGAACAATCTGAACAACGCCTCACAAATCGAAGTCGGACAAGTCTTGCGCGTCCGTAAAAACGCCGCCAACCGCCCCCGTTCCGGCAGTACCGACATCAGCAGCGCCAGAACCGTCGCCCCCGTCAACCGCCTGACCCTGCAATGGCCGGTCGACAACGGCAAAAATTCCATCATCCGCGGCTACGACAACGCAACCAACAAAGGCATCGATATCGGCGGCACACTCGGACAAAGCGTCAAATCCGCAGCAGCCGGAACCGTCCTCTACGTCGGCGAAGAAGTGCGCGGCTACGGCAAACTGATTCTCATCAGCCACAGCGACTTCTCCATCACCGCCTACGCACACAACGACACCATTCTGGTTCAAAAAGACCAAAAAGTCGCAGCAGGCCAGCCGATTGCCACCATGGGCAATAGCGACACAGACGGCGTCAAACTGCATTTCGAAGTCCGCATGAACGGCAAAGCCGTCGACCCGATGCAGTACCTGCCTGGCTGATCCACATCCTAATAAAAACCAAACCAAGCCGCTGCCCGACTCCGACAAACGGATTACAGGTCGTCTGAAATGCGAAAACGCTTCTGTTTTAAGAGACAGAAGCGTTTTTTACAATTTGGCATTCTCGAGGAGATGCTGATGTGCCTAATGGCTACGCCTTGCCCAATCCCCCTTACTAACCTTTACAGGGAAGATATCCTCAAAACTCAAAACATATAGTGGATTAACTTTAAACCAGTACGGCGTTGCCTCGCCTTAGCTCAAAGAGAACGATTCTCTAAGGTGCTGAAGCACCAAGTGAATCGGTTCCGTACTATCTGTACTGTCTGCGGCTTCGTCGCCTTGTCCTGATTTAAATTTAATCCACTATAGATCAAATTAAAAAACAACATTATCAAAAGGGGTCGTCTGAAACCCTCTATTCAGACGACCCAATTCTATTTATCCCCACCACCCTCAAACAACCATCCATAACGCATTTCCACCATTCATCATCGTTCATTTGTCCTATCTGCCTTTTTGATTTATGTTCAACTGGAAAAGTACACGAATTCGATGCCCATCACGGTAATCTGCCTACCGAGTAAACAACAGCAACCATATAAAAGAGACAATATGACAACCAAGCTATACGAGTCCCTGCAACGGGAAGCCGATGAAATCCTGATGTATGACGAAGACTACAATATCAATGCCCGTTTGGGGCTGACCATATTGATCTACTACACGGGCGGCGGTTCGGTAGCGGGACAACGCAAGACGCTGGAAGCTGCCGAACGCTTTTACTCAAAGTACCATGGGTATTTGAAAATGCATTTTTGGACAGACATGCGCCGTTTTGCACGGCTCAATCCGACCGCATTTCAAAACAAAATAGACCGTACCATTAAAAATGCTGAAGCAGGACGCAGATTAGAATGTGTGCTGACTTCTGATACGGAATATGGTCAAAGGGCTCCGGAATATCAGTTCAAAACCCTATCCTCCCACCCAATAGATGAAAATGGATTGTCTTGCCTTCAAATTACCCTGCCTTTGTCCTTTTTATCGACTACTGCCCAACAGCAGGAATTCGAAGATTGGGTGGAATATGTTTGCAAACAGTTTGATATTTTCCACGGCTATGCCGGACTGACCATCGCCCTTCCCGACTCCTACTATAAATACCAATTTTATGAATACGCTGTGACCAAACGTTATTGGGGGGTAACACCTGATTCAGATTCACCCATAACCCTCCTTTGGTACGAAGGTATAAAATCTATCAGCTGGTACACACTTGTCGGTAAGGCGTTTCAGAATAAACTGAACAGCACGGAAATCCAAAACGTTTTGAACCATTATCGTGATATTACACTGAAGACTTATAACGGCACCATGGTATTCAAAGCAGGAAAATTCCCCGATTTGGGAGATAAAACCAAACCGTTGCCCGTTAATTACCTGGTAGTGAACAACCTGATGCGGCCGATACTGACGCAAAAGCTGAATGATTCGCTGCATACCGCCTTCGGCAACGGCAAAAACCGCTACTCAGCTTCCCAAGGCTATTACTGGCTGCATCGTTGGGATAATGCCAATTTTGAAAACGGGATTTTTGATCCTAAAGGGACGAAACAGGAACTGATGCCCGTTTACCGAGAACGTCCTTTGGAAGCACCTTATGCTGGACTGTGGATACCCGATAATCTGGAGAATGCAATAGAACGGCATTTCGAAAAAGGAGAAATCTTTCCTGATGATGGTGAATACCTTCAGCACCTACAAAATGGTACGACCGTAATTTGGAAAACCGATGCGGTCTGGAGGCTACTCAAACGGGACGATGGTGGCAGTGTGCTGCAGGCTTCAGAGTTTTAATGTTCCGATATTGCTGCGCCGACGTTTCAGACGACCCACGGACTCTGCCCAAACACAACAATTACTTTTAGAAAGGACACATACAATGTTTGATTTAACGTGCAGCTACTTAGACGATGACGATATAGATCACGAAGCCGAAAAGCAGTGGATTTTTAAAACTTTACACAGGCTTGAAAAAGAAGAGGAAATTAAATCTTTATTGAACGATTTTTCAAAATTTTCATCGTTGTATGACGAAGCCGTTGCAGCAGGATTGAAAAAAAGTGCAGTCAACGACTACATCATCATTTCCGCCTCAGCACCAGACGAGGTAACCGGCGCGCTTAAAGAATATCTGGGGAAAACCATTTATGACGCCTGGGGCAGAACCGTGTCAAAAAGCCAAATGCTGCGGGATTTTGTCAGTGAATATAAATGGGCGCATTTAGATATGGAAACATTCGACGCTATGAATCGGGAGAATTTTCTTAATAATATTGAACTCTAGCAGTATCCGATAGGCGGACAGGAAATTGCAGCGAATCCCAAATGCGTCAAAAGAATGAATATAGGAAACTAAATGAAAAAAATCGATTTCATAATGCATTTCACCGTTATACAGCATTCCTTCGATCGTGTATTCAAGGATATGTTAGCTTTTCAAAAAGAACATCTCCAAGAGCTATTTGTATGTAACGATACAGTTACGGTAAAACTGTTGACAGAACGTAGAAATATCAAAAACGGCATGGTCAACTTTAAAGACAAAAGCTATCCGGTGATCAAGACCAGTAAAAACTACAATCACAACTATAAAGACAAATACGTCGAGTTTCCTCTGCCTCTCGCTGATCTTGCGCTGATGAAGGATTTTGCACTGACTTCGGAAGAAGTACAGCATGAGCCCGAAATGTTCGACCTGGACTGGCTGAATGTGCCCTATAAGGAATGGCATAAATATGAGGGGGAACATCGTGCAATAGAAAAACGACACGGTTTGTTTAAATTGCGTCCTAGTTTAAATATTGATGGGGATGTTAATTTGGGTCATTACTTTTTGATGAACGAATCCGATATCAGTAAAGCCTTGATAAAAGAATGGATATTCTTTTATTTGGACAAATATCAGGCACATTGTCATTTTCATGGATTGAATCGCTTTTACCCCCCGCCTGTCTGGCCATTTTCCCTTTACAAAAAACGTCTGGCTTTAGAATGGTTTACCTTTCTACCTGCCGAAATCCTACCAGAGGAAGTACCCAGTGCAAACGAGGTTATCTATCTTCCGAATAGAGGCAGTATCATTATTAGCACCGAGCAGCCCTACGACTTTGAGAATCCTGAAATGCGTAAGGTAACTGCCGCCATCGAACAGGAGCTGCACCATTTAGGATTGTTGCCTCTTGTGGATCATTTTGGCATTCCTCAAATTAGCGATTTACCCTTTATCAGTCGTGAACAGCGCCTGAAAAACATAAATCAGGGAAGCGGGATATAGGCAAAGAAAATGCGGGAGCCTTCTGCCCGCATTTTTTGTTTTCAGGCTGCTAACTACTAGATGCGGTATTACACGGTTTACCGCAGCATAGAATGGTAACCACACCGAATATGGAGAATATGGGACGCTACTCCTCTTTTTCTTGGATAAATACAGAGAAAGAAAGATTTTGAGATTTAAACCTGATATAGTGGATTAACTTTAAATCAGGACAAGGCGACGAAGCCGCAGACAGTACAGATAGTACGGCAAGGCGAGGCAACGCCGTACTGGTTTAAAGTTAATCCACTATATCTGAATTTGCGCAGAAGGCACGGATTTGGGCTTAAGATTTTTTATGCCATTCATTGCAATCAGTTTTTCAAAAAAGCCGAAATTCTTTAATGGCTGCATGAAAACAGCCAATACCCAGTCCCATCCATTCCCAAAGACAAAAAAATAAACCCTTACTGTTCTCCAGTAAGGGTTTATTGAAAATCTGGCACGCCCACGGGGATTCGAACCCCGGTTGCCGCCGTGAAAGGGCAGTGTCCTAGGCCTCTAGACGATGGGCGCGTAACCGAGTTGCGAACTATACATAAGCGTTAAAACGCTGTCAACGGGTTGGGCGTTTTTTATGGTCAAACTCGTTTCAGACGACCCTTCTGCGCCTTATCTTTGTATTCGCTTTGCCTGTATAATGCCGCTTTTAATGAAAAGGAAAACAAACCATGTGGTTCAAGCAGATCAGTTTTTATCCGCTCAACAAAGAAAAGCTGCCCGAAGCGGACGTACTTGCCGACAAACTTGCGGAGGCTGAATTTACCCGCTGCCAAGGTTTGGATTGGTCCAGCGAAGGCTTTGCCGCACCGGTTTCGTTCTCTCCCGAACTCGTTTTCCCTGCCGACTTTACTTTGCGCGTCGCCCTGAAAAAAGAAGAAAAAGTCCTGCCTGCCGGCGTCATCCGCGATATTCTGGAAGAGAAGGTGGCGGAAATCCAAAACAATGAAGCCCGCAATGTCGGCCGCAAGGAAAAACAAGAGCTTAAAGAACAGATTACAGACGACCTGCTGCCCCGCGCGTTTACCCGCAGCAGCCGTACTGAAGCGGTGTTCAACACCCGCCACGGCTATCTGCTCGTCAACAACGCGGCTTCCGCCAAAGCGGAAAACATCCTGACCAAGCTGCGTGAAGCTTTGGGCGGTTTGGAAGCCTCGCTGCCGAATACCAAGCAATCGCCCTCTTCCCTGATGACCGAGTGGCTGTTGCAAGGGCATTGCGAAGGCGGTTTTGAATTGGACAGCGATTGCGAACTCAAAGGTGTGGGCGATGTTGTTCCCGTCGTCAAAGTATCCAAACAAGATTTGACCGCCGATGAAGTGGTTCAACACGTCAAAAACGGCAAAACCGTGACCCAGCTCGGCTTGGTGTGGCGCGAACAAATCGCCTTCATCCTCACGCAAGACTTCACGCTCAAGCGCATCCAATACCTCGACGTATTGCAGGAAGAAGCCGAGAGCAACGGCGACGATGCCGCCAGCCTTGCCTTCGCCTCGCAAATCCTGATGGCGGAATCCGTCAGCACCATGTTGGAAGAGCTGGTTTCCTATTTGGGCGGCTGGCAAGACTAATTTTTCAGACGACCTTTGCACATGATAAAAGGTCGTCTGAAACCTACACCCGATGGACAACCTTTATGTTTAAACACCTCGCATTCCTGCCGCTCACCATTATGCTTGCCCTGCCCGCCTCGGCCGCCGTACTGACTTCCTATCAAGAGCCGGGCTGCACCTACGACGGCGATGTCGGCAAAGACGGCAAACCCGCCGGCAAAGGCACATGGCGCTGCCAAGACGGACGCAGCTACACCGGCGCGTTTAAAAACGGCAAATTCGACGGACAAGGTGTTTACACCGTCTCCGCCAACCGCGAAACCTTCATCGAGCCGTTCAATTCCAACAGCACCAAGTTCCGCAACATGGTACTGTCGGGCACGTTCAAAAAAGGCCTGGCACACGGCAAATTCACCGCCTCGCAAAACGGCGAAACCGTCTTCATCATGAAATGCGAAAACGGCATGATTAAAGAAG
The DNA here is from genome assembly GCA_963532335.1 of uncultured Neisseria sp. Lineage (GTDB taxonomy): Bacteria > Pseudomonadota > Gammaproteobacteria > Burkholderiales > Neisseriaceae > Neisseria. The sequence goes on from CAUSKT010000045.1 coordinate 16,385, forward strand.
TGAAACTGCCCAAAACCAAATAACCCCGTCCCGCATTTTCAGACTACCTCTCCGCAGACGTCGTCTGAAAACCGCAAGAAACAAGGAAAACATTATGAGCATCAAGTCCGACAAATGGATACGCCGCATGAGCGAAGAGTTCGGCATGATCGACCCCTTCGAGCCGAACCAAATCAAAGAAGCCAACGGACAGCGCATCATCTCCTACGGCACGTCCAGCTACGGCTACGACATCCGCTGCGCCAACGAATTCAAAATCTTCACCAACATCAACAGCACCATCGTCGATCCCAAAAACTTCGACCCGAAAAACTTCGTCACCGTCGAAGACGACTGCTGCATCATCCCCCCCAATTCCTTCGCATTGGCGCGCACGGTCGAATACTTCCGCATCCCGCGCAACGTCCTGACCGTCTGCTTGGGCAAATCCACCTACGCCCGCTGCGGCATCATCGTCAACGTTACCCCGTTCGAGCCCGAATGGGAAGGCTACGTTACCCTCGAATTTTCCAACACCACCCCCCTGCCCGCCAAAATCTACGCCGGCGAAGGCGTGGCGCAAGTCCTCTTCTTCGAGAGCGACGAAATCTGCGAAACTTCCTACAAAGACCGCAACGGCAAATACATGGGACAAACCGGCGTCACCCTGCCGAAAACCTGATGATGGCAAGCCGCCGCCCGTCTTTGGCAGACATTGAGGACATTAGGAAAAACAAATCTGACGGTATCGGGTTTAGCGTATCCGAATCCGTCCGAGGTCGTCTGAAAACTTAAATCCGGCGTTTCAGACGACCCTTTTCATATCCGCCGCAAAGCCCGCCCCCAAACGCTTCCATTGTGAAAATATCCTTAATTTGGTTTACAATGATGCCATTTCCAAATCTTATCGAGAGAACAAAATGTTAGACATCCAACAGCTCCGCAGCCACACCGCAGCCGTCGCCGAACGTTTGGCGCAGCGCGGTTACGAGTTTGATACCGCACGTTTCAATGCCTTGGAAGAGCAGCGCAAAGCCGTCCAAGTGAAAACCGAAGAACTGCAAGCCTCGCGCAACAGCATTTCCAAACAAATCGGCGCATTGAAAGGACAGGGCAAACACGAAGAGGCGCAGGCGGCAATGGATCAAGTCGCCCAAATCAAAACCGATTTGGAGCAGGCAGCCGCCGATTTGGATGCCGTTCAGAAAGAATTGGACGCATGGTTGTTGAGCATACCCAATCTGCCGCACGAAAGCGTGCCTGTCGGCAAAGACGAAACCGAAAACGTCGAAGTTCGCAAAGTCGGTACGCCGCGCGAATTTGACTTTGAAATCAAAGACCATGTCGATTTGGGCGAACCTTTGGGCTTGGATTTCGAAGGCGGCGCGAAACTGTCTGGCGCGCGCTTTACCGTCATGAAAGGTCAAATCGCCCGCCTGCACCGCGCGCTGGCGCAATTCATGCTCGATACGCACACGCTGAAACACGGCTACACCGAGCATTACACGCCCTACATCGTGGACGACACCACCCTGCAAGGCACAGGCCAACTGCCTAAATTTGCAGAAGATTTGTTCCATGTTACCCGCGGCGGTGACGAGAGCAAAAAAACGCAATATCTGATTCCGACCGCCGAAGTGACGCTGACCAATACCGTTGCCGACAGCATCGTGGCAGGCAGCGATTTGCCGCTGAAGCTGACCGCCCATTCCCCATGTTTCCGCTCCGAAGCGGGCGCATACGGCAAAGACGTGCGCGGTCTGATTCGCCAACACCAATTCGACAAAGTGGAAATGGTGCAAATCGTTCATCCCGAAAAATCATACGAAGCGCTGGAAGAAATGGTCGGTCATGCCGAAAACATCCTGAAGGCTTTGGAATTGCCCTACCGCGTGATTACGCTGTGTACCGGCGACATGGGCTTCGGCGCGACCAAAACCTACGACTTGGAAGTCTGGGTTCCCGCGCAAAACACCTACCGCGAAATCTCAAGCTGCTCCAACTGCGAAGATTTCCAAGCCCGCCGCATGAAGGCGCGTTTCAAAGACGAAAACGGCAAAAACCGCTTGGTACACACTTTGAACGGCTCCGGCTTGGCAGTAGGCCGTACTTTGGTCGCGGTTTTGGAAAACCATCAAAACGCCGACGGCAGCATCAATATTCCCGCCGCTTTGCAGCCTTATATGGGCGGCGTAACCAAACTGGAAGTCCGATAAACCGTGTAGCTGATTCCATCGCTAACATATCAAAAGGTCGTCTGAAACCCTTAAACAAGGTTTCAGACGACCTTTTCGTTATCGGCTGCCACTGCCGAAATCAAAGCAACCATATCGAGCCTAAGCGTCCGAAGCGCGACGGCTCAATGCGTTTATTACTGATTGTGCTGGCGGAAATATGCCCATTCTTCGACGACCGTACCGTCCGGCAGATGGCAAAGCGCATATTCGCCGCCGTCTTTGTCTTTTTTCATTTCCAATTTCCCGCCCTGCTTCACGCAAAACTCAGAAGCCAGATTTGCCACGCCGACTGTCGGCGCTTCTTGTTGGGCAGAAGTATTGCAGGCTGCCAAAACCGTAGCGGCGGCAATGCTCAAAACAGCAGGTTTCATCATATTATTTCCTTTCGATATCGTGATTCAGACGACCTCAGCCCGAATTTCAGAGAACGATTCTCTAAGGTGCTGAAGCACCAAGTGAATCGGTTCCGTACTATC